>NZ_JADPKU010000050.1:0-200529 GCF_023074095.1 Bradyrhizobium sp. 137 | reverse complement strand
TCAGCCCTCCAAGAGCCGACCACCCATGAATCATTGAAAAATCGATTCGGGAATCCTAAAAATTCAGAGGAATCCGACAATCTGCCAAAGTAGTGCTAGGGCTTCCTTTGCGCACGCTTTGGGCTGTCACCGTCGTTCTCGTTTGTCTCGGTTCGCCAGCGCAGGCCGCGGGAGAGGCAGACGTGGTGAAGTTCTTCGGTGAACAGCTTGCCGGCAGCGCGCGGTGGGCGTTCGATAGCGGCCATCCGTTGACACTCTCGGCCAATTGAGCCTGCTAGCGTCAGATCGACGCTTGCGAATGGCGTAGCTCACTTCGCCGCGGACACCGTACGGCGTCAATCTTCAAAGCCGAAAACGTCCGCCGATCTCATGCGCGCATTAAATTCCGCCAAGCCTTGCAATTGATGATGATGAGGTATATGTTGAGGCTGTTCGTTCAGCCGCTGTGCCTTGTTGAATGCGCCTGCGGGCTCCTTTTCCAGAGACATCGACGAAATGAATTCTTTCTGCGTGACGTTCACGCGGAATGTGCGCGTGTGCGCTTTGGAGAAGAACATGACGACAGGTACTGTGAAGTGGTTCAACGGCCAAAAGGGCTTTGGATTCATTCAGCCTAACGACGGCGGCAATGATGTGTTCGTTCACATCAGCGCGGTCGAGCGGGCTGGTCTTGCGGGTCTCGCTGAGGGCCAAAAGGTCAACTTCGAGCTCAAGACCGACAAGATGCGGGGCAAGGTCAGCGCAGAAAATCTCTCGCTGGCATAAAGGCCCTGGCGCCGTTTCACGGATGTACTGAAACGGCCACGCTACCCGCTCGATCCCCCGATTGAGCGGGTTTTGTCCGTTGTCGAGCAGGTGAACAATGAGCGCCAAGAGATCGGCTGAACCGTCGCCTGAAGCCGTCGCACGCTCCAATCGCCAGCGTTTGGCCGCTGAAGAAGGCGCGCGCGCCATGGCGGACGCCGAAAAGCAGGCCGTGGACGTTCGCAAGAACATGGCGCGGCTTCGAGAGCTGCGCGAAGCCAAGGAAGTCGCCGACGCAACCCTTCAAGCATCGTTGCCGGCGCCTGTAACGGCCAAGCGCAACAAGAAGCTGCGGCGATAGTCGGCTCCATACTGCCGACGGCATCCGGAGGGCCGGTCACATGCAAAGGATGCGGGTCGTGCCTAGAATTAAATCGGACGGCGGTGGCACCATCACTTTCTTTCTCGCGCTCGGCGCGGGCCGGCAGATGTGCCGACTGGCCACCACGTTTCAGACGCAGAAGCAGGCCTTCAGCTATCTTCAGAAATACCGGACGGAATTCGAGCGCATCGCGCGAACGCGGCTCGCTTCGGGGGAGCTCGAGGACGGGGTCGTCGTGCTCTCGATGCTCTAAAGTGCGATGAGATCGGGATGAAACGCCATCGTGCCTAGGTCATTGTTTGACCGTGATCTTTTCGGAAAGCCGCTTCACACTCGCGCTAACGCGGCGCTTCGGGTCCGGATCTTGCTCTAGGCCGGCGTCGGGCGTCCATTTCGATGCAGCTCGCCCAGTGCGATCCGGAACTGGTCCACAACGCTGCTATTCGGAGTGGCTCTTGGGCTTGGCCTCGCGGGCCAATCGCTCCGCTTTCAATCGCTCGCGATTCTCGTTGAAGGATTGCTGGTCCTTCGCATAGTCATTCATCGGCTTTTGGGCTTTGACAGGCTTGAACGCCTTGTTGGCTTCGCGCTTGGCGCGATCAGAGGATTGATCTTTCAACATTTCGACCTCGATTTGATCAACGAGCGTGGTCCGGACGATAGCTGAATGCCACGCCTCCGGCGCCCACGCTGACAAGGATAGACACCCTCCGGACGAGAAAGGCGGCCAAGTCTTCAGCGTTGAACAGATCTCTTGCGAGGCGCTCAGTCACTCGCCGTGAAGGAGGCGCGCCCGCACTTCTGAGAGCGCACCGGTCAGGATAATAACCGTGGGTCACCGTATCGGTTCCTCGATGACCAATCTGAATTCAACGTTGGTTTGGCCGAACATTCCGCGGATTCAAAGCCAAGACGCTGCAACTGCTCGGCGAAGTCGTCCTGGACACTCGCAGTTTGGTTTCAGACGAGGGCGAAGGGCGGGTGAAGGGTGCAAGCTCTTAGCCGAGCTTGCCTCCGTAGCTTTGGACCATGGCATAATACTCCTGTTTTGCCCGACGGGTCAAAGAAAGTTTCGCAAAATCAGCAATCCCTTTTCGACCAAGGAGTTAGCTACTGTGCATGGGGTTGTTTTTCGACTTTTTACGTTGATGCCCCGTGACGGCAGGCATTCTCATGCAAAAAGGGCCGCCTCGACGGGCGGCCCTTTGTCTCGCGGCGAACTGCTTTCCGCTTACTCCGCGGCCTGCTTCTGCGGCGGATCGAGTGCGCCGGACTTGTGGATATCGGCGACCTGGTGGTCGCTGAAGCCGAGCACCGAGCGCAGGATCTCGTCGGTGTGCTCGCCGAGCAAGGGCGAGCGGGTCACTTCCGCCGGGCTATCCGACAGCTTGATCGGGTTGCCGACCGAGATGTATTTGCCGCGGGTGGGGTGATCGACCTCGACCACGGTGCCGGTCGCGCGCAGCGACTGATCCTCGGCGATTTCCTTCATCGACAGGATCGGGCCGCAGGGAATGTCGTCCTTGTTGAGGATTTCCATCGCCTCGAACTTGGTCTTGGTCATCGTCCACTGCTCGATGCGGGCGAAGATCTCGTTGAGGCGCGGTAGGCGGGCAGCCGGCTTGGCGTAGTTCGGATCGGTCTTCCAGGTCGGCTCGCCGATCACGTCGCAGATCTTCTCCCAGACCGGGGCTTGCGTGATGAAGTAGATGTAGGCGTTGGGATCGGTCTCCCAGCCCTTGCACTTCAGGATGCGGCCGGGCTGGCCGCCGCCGGAATCGTTGCCGGCGCGCGGCACGGCGTCGCCGAACGGAATGCCTTCGCCGAACTGGCTGTATTCCTTGAGCGGGCCGTGGGCGAGGCGCTGCTGATCGCGCAGCTTGACGCGGCAGAGGTTGAGCACGCCGTCCTGCATCGCTGCGGTGACGCGCTGGCCCTTGCCGGTGTGGGTGCGCTGATAGAGCGCGGTGACGATGCCGAGCGCCAGATGCAGGCCGGTGCCGGAATCGCCGATCTGTGCGCCGGTGACGAGCGGCAGGCCGTCGCGGAAGCCGGTGGTGGAGGCGGCGCCCCCGGTGCACTGCGCGACGTTCTCATAGACCTTGCAGTCTTCGTACGGGCCAGGGCCAAAGCCCTTGATCGAGGCGACGATCATCTTGGGGTTGATCTGCTGGATCTTCTCCCAGGGGAAGCCCATGCGATCGAGCACGCCGGGGCCGAAGTTTTCCACCAGCACGTCGCACTTCTTGATCAGCTCGGTCAGGACTTCCTTGCCCTTGGGGTTCTTGGTGTCGAGCGTGATCGAGCGCTTGTTGTGATTGAGCATGGTGAAATACAGGCTGTCCACGTTCGGGATGTCCTGTAGCTGGCCGCGGGTGATATCACCCACGCCCGGACGCTCCACCTTGATCACGTCGGCGCCGAACCAGGCGAGCAGCTGCGTGCAGGTCGGTCCGGACTGGACGTGGGTGAAGTCGAGAATGCGAACGCCCTCGAGCGCTTTGGTCATCGTGTTGCTCCTGTTACCACTCTGTTTCCGTCATGCCCGCGAAGGCGGGCATCCAGTATTCGCGATCGTTTCGGTTGGGCTCAGTGCTCGCCACAATGGATGGTCCGGCGAATACTGGATTCCCCGCCTGCGCGGGGAATGACCCGGAGTTACTTCTTCTTCTGCAGAACACTCTGCGGATTGAGGTTGCCGATGCGGCCGCTCTCCGACCCCGCGGCCGGATCGATCACCGCGTTGATGAGCGTCGGCTTGCCGGACTCCATCGCCTCATTGACTGCGCCCTTGAGCTCGTCGGGCGAGGTGGCATTCACGCCGACGCCGCCGAAAGCTTCCATCATCTTGTCGTAGCGAGCGCCCTTGACGAACACCGTCGTCGCGGGATCGGAGTTGGCGCCGTTGACGTCGGTGCCGCGATAGATGCCGTCATTGTTGAAGATGACGACGCAGATCGGAAGATTGTAGCGGCAGATGGTCTCGACCTCCATGCCGGAGAAGCCGAACGCGCTGTCGCCTTCCACTGCGAGTACGGGGTGACCGGTCTCGAGTGCGGCCGCGATCGCCTGGCCCATGCCGATGCCCATCACGCCCCAGGTGCCGACGTCGAGACGCTTGCGCGGGCGATACATGTCGATGACGCCGCGCGCGAGGTCGAGCGTGTTGGCGCCTTCATTGACGAGGATCGCCTCGGGGTGCTCCTTGATCACGTTCTTCAGCACGCCGAGTGCGCCGTGATAATCCATCGGCGACTTGTTGTTCATGAGCTTCGGCGCCATCTTGGCGACGTTCTCCTCGCGCTTGGACGTAATCGCCTTGGTCCATTCGGCGGGCGGGGCGGTCCAGCTTGAGCCCATCGCCTGGTTGAAGGCGGAGACGACCGAGCCGATGTCGCCGACCACGGGCGCGACGATCTCGACGTTGGAATCCATCTCCTTCGGCTCGATGTCGACCTGGATGAACTTCTTCGGCGCTTCGCCCCAGCTCTTGCCCTTGCCGTGCGACAGCAGCCAGTTCAGCCGCGCGCCGATCAGCATGACGACGTCGGACTCTTTCAGCACCGTCGAACGGGCGGCGCCGGCGCATTGCGGATGCGTGTCGGGGAGGAGGCCCTTGGCCATGCTCATCGGCAGGAACGGCACGCCGCTCTTCTCGACGAAGCTCTTGATCTCCTCATCGGCCTGCGCGTAGGCCGCGCCCTTGCCGAGGATGATGAGCGGGCGCTTGGCGCTCTTGAGCACATCGAGCGCGCGCTTCACCGAAGCGGGCGAGGGGATCTGTGCGGGTGCAGCGTCAATCACCTTGACCAGCGACTTCTGGCCGGCATCGGCGTTCATCACCTGGCCGAACAGCTTTGCCGGCAGATCGAGATAGACACCGCCGGGACGGCCGGAGACTGCGGCGCGGATGGCGCGGGCAAAGCCGATGCCGATGTCCTGGGCGTGCAGCACGCGGTAGGCCGCCTTGCACAGCGGCTTTGCGATCGCGAGCTGGTCCATTTCCTCGTAGTCGCCCTGCTGGAGGTCGACGATCTCGCGCTCGGAGGAGCCCGAGATCAGGATCATCGGATAGCAATTGGTGGTGGCATGCGCGAGCGCAGTGAGACCGTTGAGGAAGCCGGGCGCGGAGACCGTGAGGCACACGCCGGGCTTCTTGGTAAGATAGCCGGCGATGCCTGCGGCGTAGCCGGCGTTCTGCTCGTGACGGAAGGAGATCACGCGAATACCGGCGGCCTGCGCCATGCGGCCCAAATCCGTGATCGGGATACCCGGCACATTATAGATGGTGTTGATGCCGTTCAGCTTGAGCGCGTCGATGACGAGATGGAAGCCATCCGTCAGTTCCTGCTCGGTGCCCGGTGCTTCGGACTTGGTCGCGGTGTTCAGCATGGGCCTTGTCTCCCTGATCTCTCGTAGTGGGGCGAGTGCTTCGCCCTTCTGGTGAACGTTTGCTAGGTAAAGAGCTACGTGAATAGTTCCTGGCCGTGCGCTTCGACGTAAGCGGCAAGGCCAAGGGTGTGGTCGCGGGCGCGCTTCTCGGCGAGCTCGGTGTCGCGCGCTTCCAGCGCTTCGATGATGCCGAGATGCTCGGGCAGCGACGTCGCGGTGCGGTCCTTGCGTCCGATGGTCAACTGGCGATAGCCGCGCACGTGCAGCAGCAGGTCGTTGGTGAGATCGACCAGCACGGGTGATTCCGACAGCGAGATCAGCGCCTGGTGGAAGGCGATGTTGGCGCGCGAATATTCCTCGACATGATCCTCGGGCAGGCGGTCCTTGCCAAAGTCCTTGAAGAAGTCGCGCAGCGCCGTGATGTCCTTCTTGCGCGCGGTGGTGGTGATGAGGCGGGCGGCCATGCTTTCCAGCGCTGCCCAGGCGCGGATCATGTCGACGATCTCGGTCTTGGTCCTGCGCACCACCATGATGCCGCGGCGCGGCACCGTCTTCACGAATCCGTCCTGCTCGAGCATCGCGATCGCTTCGCGGATCGGCGTGCGGCTGACGCCCAGCCGTTCGGACAGCGCGCGCTCGTCGAGCATCACCGGCTCGGGCGTCGAGTAGATGTCCATCTTGAGGATGGCTTCCTTCAAGGCGTCATACGCCTTGTTCTTGAAGCTGCTCTCCGGGGCAATGCGAACGATTGCGATGTCTGCCTCGGCCATATTCGGCAACGCCTTGGTTGGTTTCCGTAGTGACACGACGAATCTCCTCCAGGTGGGAGTCGTCTTTTACAGGAATATTAACGGGAAAGTTTTTGGCATACCACATGCCAGAATGTCAAGCCGGCGATTTTTTGCGGCGTTCTAAGGGGTGCACTGGCTTGACAAGTTGGCTTCTGGCATACCAAATGCCATCGCCAGCCATTTTTGATCCAAGCCGGCGGAGTAGTCTTGGGCTTATGCCACTCCGTTCCGCCCTGGAACAGAGCGCGGCGAATGGCACGCATCACCGGCAGCCGCTAACCACGCGCGCGCTTTGCAAAGAACGAACTAAGGTCAAGGGAGAAGCCACATGTCCAATTCCAAAGATGCCGTCCGCAAGGTGCTTGACCAGGTCAAGGCGGACAACCGCACCAGCCTGACGGCGCCGGAAGGCAAGCTGGTCTGTGACGCCTACGGCATTCCGGTGCCGAAGGAGGACGTGGCCAAGTCGGCGGGCGAAGCCGGCAAGATGGCGTCCGCAATGGGCTTCCCCGTCGTGATGAAGATCGTCTCGCCGGACATTCTCCACAAGACCGAAGCCGGCGGCGTCATCGTCGGCCTCAAGACGGCCGAGGAAGCCGAAAAGGCCTACGAGACCATTCTTTCCAACGCCAAGAAATACAAGTCCGATGCCAAGATCGAGGGCATCCAGGTGCAGCAGATGCTGGCCGGCGGCACCGAAGTCATCGTCGGCTCGATCACCGACGGTTCGTTCGGCAAGCTGGTCGCCTTCGGCCTCGGCGGCGTGCTGGTCGAAGTCTTGAAGGACATCACCTTCCGCCTCGCACCTGCGACCAAGGAAGACGCGCTCTCGATGCTCGACGGCATCCAGGCGCATGAGATCCTAAAGGGCGTGCGCGGCGGCGAGCCGGTGAACCGCACGGCGCTCGCCGACGTCATCGTCAAGGTCTCGCAGCTCGTCACCGACTTCCCTGAGATCGTCGAGCTCGACCTCAACCCGGTGTTCGCGACGGCGAAGGGCGCAACCGCCGCCGACGTCCGTATCGTCGTCGACTTCGCCTACGTTCCCAAGCCGAAGCCGCGCCCGACCGAAGAGATCGTCGCGGCGATGAACCGCATCATGCAGCCGAAGGCGGTCGCGGTGGTCGGCGCCTCCGCCGAAGACGGCAAGATCGGCAACTCCGTGATGAAGAATCTCATCAACGGCGGCTACAAGGGTGAGATCTATCCGATCCATCCCAAGGCTGCCGAGATCCTGGGCTACAAAGCCTATAAGAGCGTCAAGGACGTGCCCGGCGTGATCGACGTCGCGGTGTTCGCGATCCCCGCGAAGTTCGTGGCGGCGGCGCTGACCGAATGCGGAGAGAAGAAAATCCCGGGCGCGGTGCTGATCCCGTCGGGCTTTGCGGAGGCCGGCGCGCCCGAGCTCCAGGCCGAGATCGTCGAGGTCGGCAAGAAGTACGACATTCGCCTGATGGGGCCGAACATCTACGGCTTCTACTATACCCCGGCCAATCTCTGCGCGACCTTCTGCACGGCTTATGACGTCAAGGGTCACGCGGCGCTGTCGTCGCAGTCGGGCGGCATCGGCATGGCCATCATCGGCTTCTCTCGCTCGGCCAAGATGGGCGTGTCGGCGATCGTCGGCCTCGGCAACAAGTCGGACATCGACGAGGACGATCTGCTCGCCTTCTTCGAGCAGGATCCGAACACCAATTTGATCGCGCAGCACTGCGAAGACCTCAAGGACGGCCGCGCCTTCGCGGAAGCGGCAAAACGCGTCTCCAAGAAGAAGCCGGTCGTCGTGCTCAAGGCCGGCCGCACCTCGGCAGGCGCGAAGGCGGCGTCCTCGCACACCGGCGCGCTCGCCGGTAACGACCGGATCTACGAGGACGTGTTCAAGCAATCCGGCGTGATCCGCGCGCGGTCCCTGCGCCAGTTGCTCGAATTCGCCCGCGGCGTACCCGTGCTGCCGACGCCGAAGGGCGAGAACGTACTGATCATCACCGGTGCCGGCGGCTCGGGCGTGCTGCTGTCGGACTCCTGCGTCGACAACGGACTGTCGCTGATGTCGATGCCGCCGGACCTCGATGCGGCGTTCCGCAAGTTCATCCCGCCGTTCGGCGCGGCCGGAAACCCTGTGGATATCACCGGCGGCGAGCCGCCGATCACCTACGTCAACACGGTCAAGCTCGGCCTGTCGGATGAGCGCATCCATGCGCTGATCCTCGGCTACTGGCACACCATCGTCACCCCGCCGATGGTGTTCGCCCGCAACATGGTCGAGGTGAAGAAGGAGATGGAGGCCAAGGGTTTCGTGAAGCCGATGGTCGCCTCGCTCGCCGGCGACGTCGAGGTCGAGGAAGCCGCCGAATATCTCTACCAGAACGGCATCCCGGCCTACGCCTATTCGACCGAGCTGCCGGTCGAGGTGCTGGGCGCCAAGTACAAATGGGCGCGCGGGGCAGGGCTGCTCTAAGCGTTATCTGTCATCCCGGGGCGACGCGACGGGACCGCGCAAGCGCGGCCCGGAGGGTCAGACCCGGGATCTCGAGGTTCCGGGTCTGGTACGCCAGGCCCGCGCTGCGCGCAGTCCCGGCGCACCATCCCGGAATGACGGACGCATGAGCGGCAGGTCGCGATGAGCAAGAACGTGATCCGGCGCAAATCGCTCGAGCCCAGGTCGACCGCAGAGGCCGACCACGAGGTGCGCGACGGCGGCGTGCAGTCCGTCGACCGCGCACTATCGATCCTTGAGACCCTCGCCGAGGACGATGAAGGCTATCGCCTCAGCGATCTCGCCGTCCGCACCGGCCTGTCGGCCTCCACCGTGCACCGCCTGCTGGCGACGCTGGAAAGCCGACGCTTCGTGCAGTTCGACCGCGCCGAATCCAAATGGCATGTCGGCGTGCGCAGCTTCACAGTCGGCGCGAGCTTCGCGCGGCGGCGCAATTTCTCCACGCAGGCGATCCCTTACTTGCGCAAGCTGCGCGATCTCACCCGCGAGACCGCCAATCTCGCCGTCGTCGACGACGAGTTCATCATCGTCCTAACCCGCATGGAGAGCCGCGAGATCATGCGATCGCTGACCCAGGTCGGAGGCCGTGTCCCCATGGTGACTTCCGGTGTCGGCAAGGCGGTGCTCGCGACCTATTCCGACGAGGACGTCGGCGCCGTCATCCGCCACCACGGCATGCCCCGCCTGACCGAAAAGTCAATCGTGCGGCCGAGCGACCTGTTCAAAGAGCTCGAAAAGATCCGCAAGCAGGGCTACGCGCTCGACGATGAAGAGGCCTGCATGGGTCTGCGCTGTGTCGCCGCGGTCGTCTACAATGACTGCGCCGAGCCGCTCGCGGCGATTTCGGTCTCCGGCATGACCAGCCGGCTGACCGACCAGAGGTTGCCGGAAATCGGACAAATCGTGCGAGATGTCGCCGCCGAACTGACGGCAGCGCTCGGCGGGGTCATCCCGATGCCTCGCTAACCAGGACCCCGGGGTGATGTCACTGGACAGCATCGGCCGTTTTGGCTGATATGCGACCAAACGACACAATGCGGCAAACGTCCGCATGAGCCTGGAGATGCCCCCATGTTTCAATTTCCCGCGCGCGTTATCGGCGCAGCCGTCGCGTTGATCCTCGCGGCAGCCAATCCGGCTTTTGCCCAGCAGCTCGAGCTCAAGCTGATGGCGCCGGCGGCGCCGGGCGG
Organism: Bradyrhizobium sp. 137; assembly: GCF_023074095.1. Taxonomy (NCBI): domain Bacteria; kingdom Pseudomonadati; phylum Pseudomonadota; class Alphaproteobacteria; order Hyphomicrobiales; family Nitrobacteraceae; genus Bradyrhizobium; species Bradyrhizobium sp. 137. The sequence continues at coordinate 190,533 of NZ_JADPKU010000050.1, read as the reverse complement.
CGGCTGGGACCAGACTGCGCGCTCGATGCAGCAGGCGCTGGTGGCCTCGGGCGTCGCGCGCAGCGTGCAGGTCACCAACGTTCCCGGCGCCGGCGGTAGCGTCGGCATCGCCCAGTTCGTCAACGGGGCCAAGGGCGACGGCAACCAGATGATGGTCAACGGCTTCGTCATGGTGGGCGCCCTCGCCATGAACAAGTCGCCCGTCACGCTCGAGCAGGTGACGCCGATCGCGCGCCTCACCGAGGAAATCCAGGTGATCGTGGTGCCCGCCAATTCGCCGATCAAGAATGCGCAGGATCTCGCCGCCGCGGTGAAGGCCGATATCGCCAAGGTGACCTTCGCCGGCGGCTCGGCCGGCGGCGTCGACCACGTGATGGCGGCGCTGTTCGCCGGCGCCGTCGGGGCCGACGCGAAGAAGATCAATTACATCCCATTCTCCGGGGGCGGCGAGTCGCTGGCGGCGATTCTCGGCGGCAAGGTCACTGCGGGCATTTCGGGGCTGAGTGAATATGAAGGGCAGATCAAGTCCGGCAAGCTGCGTGCGATCGGCGTAACCTCGGAGAAGCGCATCGCGGGCAGCGACATCCCGACCTTCAAGGAGCAGGGCATCGACCTCGTGATCGCCAACTGGCGTTCGGTGGTCGCACCTCCCGGCATCACGCCGGAGCAGCGCAAGACTTTGAGCGATGCGGTCGAGAAGATGGTGAAATCGGACGCCTGGAAGGAGATCCTCAAGCAGAAGGGCTGGGAGGATGCCTATCTCGGCGGCGACGCGTTCGCCGACTTCCTGAAAAAGGAGACGGCGCGCGTCACCGACGTGCTGAAATCGGTCGGCCTGGTCAAGTCATGACCTCAGTCGATCCGGCCCACTCGCGGCGGCGCGTCGATCGTGCCGGTCTGGTCATCGCCGCACTGCTCGCAGGTCTCGCCGCGGTGCTGGTCTGGGACGCACGCGGCCTGCCGTCCACCGGGATGTACGGGATGGGGCCCGAAGCGATGCCCGTCGTGGTCGCCTCCGGGCTTGCGCTGCTGGCGATCGGCAATTTCATCGACGCGCTACGTGGCAATCTGCCGGCGCGCGAAAGTGCCGATCCTGTCCCCGTGGTTCTGATCCTCGTCGGCCTTGCGCTGCTGATCGCCATCATTGGCTTCGGTGGCGGATTCATCCTGGCGACGTCGGCACTGTTCGTCACGACGTCAGCCGCGTTCGGACGCCGTGCCATCCTTGCCGATTCCATTATCGCCCTCGTGATGTCGACGCTCATCTATCTCGCATTTGATCGGCTGCTGACGCTGAGCCTTCCGGCTGGCCCTCTGGAGCGACTGCTGTGATCGACACTTTTGCCGCGCTGGCGCATGGCATGGCAGTCGCCATCCAGCCGATGAATCTGCTCTATGCGCTGATTGGCGTGTTCCTCGGCACCGCCGTTGGCGTGCTGCCCGGTATCGGCCCGGCGCTCACGGTCGCACTGCTCTTGCCGGTCACCTACAAGCTCGATCCCGGCGGCTCGCTGATCATGTTCGCCGGCATTTACTACGGCGGCATGTATGGCGGCTCGACCACCGCGATCCTCATCAACACGCCCGGCGAGAGCGCCTCGATGGCGACCGCGCTCGAAGGCAACAAGATGGCCAAGGCCGGCCGCGGCGGGCCGGCGCTTGCGACCTCCGCAATCGGCTCCTTCGTCGCCGGCACCATCGCCACGATCGGTCTGGCATTCCTCGCGCCGTGGCTGGTCGATTTCGCCGTGCGCTTTGGCCCGGAGGATTATTTCGCGCTGATGTGCGTCGCCTTTGTCACGGTGTCGGCGACCTTCGGCGATTCCCCGATCCGCGGCCTGACCAGCCTGTTCATCGGCCTGACGCTCGGTCTTATCGGCATCGACAAGCTGACCGGCCAGGCGCGGCTTGCGTTCGGCATCCCCGAGCTGCTCGACGGCGTCGAGGTGACGACGCTTGCGGTCGGTCTGTTCGCGGTGGGCGAGGCGCTCTACGTCGCATCGCGCCGCCACCACACCGAGGAGAAGCTCGAGCCGGTGCATGGCTCGTTGTGGATGACGACAGAGGACTGGAAGCGGTCGTGGAAGCCGTGGCTCCGCGGCACCATGTTCGGCTTCCCGATCGGCGCGTTGCCTGCGGGCGGTGCGGAGATTCCGACCTTCCTGTCCTATTCGACCGAGAAGCGGCTGACGAAACATCCGGAAGAGTTCGGCAAGGGCGCGATCGAAGGCGTCGCGGGACCGGAAGCCGCCAACAATGCCTCCGCCGCCGGCACGCTGGTGCCGCTGCTCACGCTCGGGCTGCCGACCTCGGCGACGGCCGCGATGATGCTCGCAGGTTTCCAGCAATACGGCCTCAACCCGGGACCGCTGCTGTTCGCCGAACGGCCCGACCTGGTGTGGGGCCTTATCGCCAGTCTTTTCATCGCCAATGCGATGCTGCTGGTGCTCAATCTGCCGCTGGTCGGCCTGTGGGTGCGGCTGCTCGCGATCCCGCAGCCCTGGCTCTATGCCGGCATCCTCGTGTTCGCAACCATGGGCACCATCGCCGCAAAGCCGTCGGTGGTCGAGTTGTCGATGCTGGCCGGCTTCGGCGTGCTGGGCTTCCTGATGCGCCGGTTCGATTTTCCGATCGCGCCCGTGGTCGTCGGCCTGATCCTCGGCCCGATCGCCGAAAGCCAATTGCGCAGGGCGCTCGCGATCAGCCTCGGCGATCCCATGACGCTGCTGCAGAGCCCGATCTCGGCGACCCTGCTCGGCATCGCGCTGATCGCGCTGCTGGCGCCCTTCGTGCTGAAGGGGCTCGGGCGTTTCAAGGCGAACGAGGACTAGCGGAGCTTAGAAGGCGGGGCCCGTCTGCCCAATGCGTAAGCATGGATGCCGCATTATTTGAGTTGCCCCTGCCGCCATCGGGGGCAACCATCATTGGGCTGTCCATTCCCACGCGAGAGCCCCCATGACCAAGCTCGCTCGTTTTGCCGTCGCGCCGCTGCACAGCATGACGCGGTGCCTCGCCGACGTCGCATCCGCACGCGCCGCGCCGGATCTGGTCATCACCGGCGCGCGGGTGCTCTCGACCTATTCGGAGCGCGTCCACGCGAGCCGCGAGGTCTGGATCACCGGCGGCCGCATCGCGGCGGTGAAGCCGGCCGGAACAGCCAGGAAGGCGTGGAGCGACGTCACGAGCTACGACGCGGCCGGCGGCATCATCGCGCCAGGCCTCGTCGATCCGCACATCCATATCGAATCCTCGATGGTGACGGCCTGCGCCTACGCGGAGGCCGCGCTGCTCAACGGCACCACCACGATCTTCTGCGACAGCCACGAGATCGGCAACGTCATGGACGTCGCCGGCATCGAGGCGATGCTCGAGGATGCGCGCGAGGCGCCGCTCTCGATCTTCCTGACGGTGCCGAGCACCGTGCCGGCAACGTCCGCGGAGCTGGAAACCGCGGGCGGCGACCTCACACCGGACAAGATCGCGGCCCTGTTCGACCGCTGGCCCGAAGCGGTGGCGCTCGGCGAGAAGATGGATTTTGTCCCGGTGACGATGGGCGACGAGCGCAGCCATGCGATCCTTGCCGCTGCGTTGAAGCGCGGGCGCCCGGTGTCCGGCCATGTCTATGGCCGCGAATTCGTCGCGGCCTATGCGGCGAGCGGCGTCACCGACACGCACGAGGCGATCGACCGCGACATCGCCGACGACCTGCTCGACGCCGGCGTGTGGGTGTTCCTGCGCGGTGGTCCGCCGACGACGCCCTGGCACTCGCTGCCGCAGGCGATCCGCACCATCACCGAGCTCGGGGCGTCGCACAAGCGCACGGCCGTGTGCACCGACGACCGGGATGCCGACGATCTGCTGCTGTTCGGTCTCGACTGGGTGGTACGGGAAGCCGTGAAGGCGGGGATGTCGCCGGAGCAGGCTTGGTCGATGGGCTCGCTGCATGGTGCCACCCGCTTCGGCATGGAGAGCGATATCGGTGGGCTCGGCGGCGGCCGCCGCGCCGATCTCGTGCTGATGGATGACAATCTCAAGCCGCAATGCACCTGGTATGGCGGCGAGCTCGTGGTCGAGCACGGCAAGATCACCTCCAGGCTCGATCAGGCGCTGTCACAGCGCTATCAATATCCGAAGGCCGCTTATGCCACCGTGAAGTTGCCCAAGAAGGTCAAGCTGACGCCGGAACTGCCGGCAAAGGCTTGCACCGTCAATGCCATCAAGACTGCGCTGCCGGGCATTACGCTGATTCACGAGAAGGTCAGGGTCGAGCCCGCCAATGACTGGCCGGAGCTGTTTGCTCGCTACGGCCTGTGCTTCGTCACGGTGGTCGAGCGCCACGGCAAGTCCGCGGGCAACGTCGCGTACGGCCTGTTGAAGGATTTTGGCTTGAAGCGCGGTGCGGTGGCCTCCAGCGTCGGCCACGACAGCCACAACATCATCGTCGCCGGGACCAACGAGGGCGACATGCAGGTGGCGATATCGGCGATCAGGGAGCGTCAGGGCGGCGTCTGTGTGGTGGCTGATGGCAAGGTGAGGGCATTGGTTCCGCTGCCGATCGCAGGCTTGCTCTCTGACAAGCGCGTCACCGAGGTGGCCGAAGAGGTCAAGGAGCTCAAGAAAGAATGGGCGGAGGCCGGCTGCACCATCCCCTACATGGGCTTCAATTTGATTCCGCTATCGGTCATTCCGGAAATTCGTATCACCGACAAGGGTATCGTTCTCGTGCCGCAGATGGAGCTGGCGCCGCTGTTCGAGTGATCTCCTTTCACGTGCATCTCGATCTAACCGATTGAGCCTGCCGCTATTTTTCCGCGGCTGCCGCATCGTGGAAAATAAAATCGATCTCGTTGAGATCGCATCTTGCACGCCGGATGATCTCGCTCGCTGACGCAACCAAGCGAGGTCCGATATGGCGAAGATGCGAGCCGTCGATGCAGCCGTCCGAATTCTGGAGAAGGAAGGCATCTCCACCGCCTTCGGGGTTCCCGGGGCAGCGATCAATCCGCTTTACTCGGCGTTGAAGAAGCGCGGCTCGATCCGCCACATCCTTGCGCGCCATGTCGAGGGCGCTTCGCACATGGCGGAAGGGTACACGCGGGCCAAGGCGGGCAATATCGGCGTCTGCATCGGCACTTCGGGACCGGCCGGCACCGACATGATCACCGGGCTGTATTCAGCGATCGCCGATTCCATTCCGATCCTCTGCATCACCGGACAGGCGCCCCGGGCGCGGCTCTACAAGGAGGACTTTCAGGCCGTCGATATCGAGTCGATCGCAAAGCCCGTGACCAAATGGGCGGTGACGGTGCGCGAGCCGGCGCTGGTGCCGCGCGTGTTCAGCCAGGCGTTTCACGTGATGCGCTCGGGAAGGCCGGGTCCGGTGCTGATCGACATGCCCCTCGACGTGCAGCTTGCCGAGATCGAGTTCGACGACGAGACCTACGAGCCGCTGCCGGTCTACAAGCCGGCTGCGTCGCGCAAGCAGGTCGAGAAGGCGCTGGAGATGCTCAATGCCGCCGAGCGGCCGTTGATCGTCGCCGGCGGCGGCATCATCAACGCCGATGCCTCGGATCTGCTGGTCGAATTCGCCGAAATCGCGAACGTGCCTGTCGTGCCGACGCTCATGGGGTGGGGCGCGATTCCCGACGATCACGTGCTGATGGCCGGGATGGTCGGGCTTCAAACCAGCCACCGCTATGGCAACGCGACGCTGCTGGAGTCGGATTTCGTGCTCGGCATCGGCAACCGCTGGGCCAATCGTCACACCGGCTCGGTCGAGACCTACACCAAGGGTCGTAAATTCGTTCACGTGGACATCGAGCCGACCCAGATCGGGCGCGTGTTCAATCCCGATCTCGGCATCGTCTCGGACGCGAAGGCCGCCCTCGAATTGTTCGTCACCGTCGCCAGGGAGTGGCGCCGTTCAGGCAGGCTCCGCGAGCGCCAGGCGTGGCCCGCATCCTGCCGCGATCGCAAGAGAACGATGCAGCGCAAGAGCCATTTCGACAACGTGCCGATCAAGCCGCAACGCGTCTATGAAGAGATGAACAAGGCGTTCGGCCGCGATACCACTTATGTCACCGTGATCGGCCTGTCGCAGATCGCCGGCGCGCAATTCCTCGGCGTCTACAAGCCGCGCAACTGGATCAATGCAGGGCAGGCCGGGCCGCTCGGCTGGACGCTGCCCGCCGCACTCGGCGTGCGCGCAGCGTGTCCGGAGCGAGAGATCGTCGCGCTGTCAGGCGACTACGACTTCCAGTTCTTGATCGAGGAGCTTGCGGTCGGGGCGCAGTTCAATCTGCCCTACATCCACGTCGTCGTGAACAATTCCTATCTCGGCCTGATCCGGCAGGCCCAGCGCGGCTTCGACATGGACTATCACGTTCAGCTCTCCTTCGAGAACATCAACGCGCCCGAGATCGGCGTCTACGGCGTCGACCATGTCGCCGTCGCCGAAGGTCTCGGCTGCAAGGCGATCCGCGTCACCGACCCGAAGGACACGCAAGCGGCGTTCGCGACGGCGCGCGAATTGATGGCCAAGCACCGCGTGCCCGTCGTGGTGGAGTTCATCCTCGAACGCGTCACGAACATCGCCATGGGCACGGAGATCGACAACATCGTCGAGTTCGAGGAGGTGCTGGACCTGCCACTTGACGAGGTCGACGCGGCGCGGCCCGGCGTGCTTCAGCCGGCCGAATAGGGAGGACAGCATCATGCCGAAATTCGCCGCCAACCTCACCATGCTCTTCAACGAGATGCCGTTCCTCGACCGCTTCGCCGCTGCGAAGGCGGCGGGATTTTCCGGGGTTGAATATCTCTTTCCCTACGATTTCGATAAGGCGCAGCTGCGCGAGCAGCTCGAGGCCCACGGCCTGACGCAGGTGCTGCACAACCTGCCGGCCGGCAACTGGGCAGCGGGTGAGCGCGGCATCGCGATCCTGCCCGATCGCACCGCCGAATTTCGCGACGGCGTATTCCGGGCCATCGACTACGCCAAGGCGCTCGATTGCGAGCAGCTCAACTGCCTCGTCGGCATCGCGCCTGCCGATGCCGACCGGCGCGAGCTCAACGAGACGCTGGTGGGCAATCTGCGCTTTGCCGCCTCGACGCTGGCGCGGGAGAACATCAAGCTGCTGATCGAGCCGATCAACACGCTCGACATTCCCGGCTTCCATCTCAACGGGACCGAGCAGGCGGTGCAGCTGATCTCAGAGGTACGATCGAACAACCTGTTCATCCAGTACGACATCTATCACATGCAGATCATGGAGGGCGATCTCGCCCGCACCATGCAGGAATACCTTCCCCAGATTGCGCACATCCAGCTTGCCGACAATCCCGGGCGCCATGAGCCCGGCACCGGCGAGATCAACTATCCCTTCCTGTTCCGCCACCTCGACGCGATCGGCTATCGCGGCTGGATCGGCTGCGAATACAAGCCGCGCACCACGACGCTGGAAGGACTCTCATGGCACGCGGCGCAGACGTTTGAGACGTGAGCGTCGGGGACCAGATGCGGCAGCGATGACAGTGCGCTCCCTCTCCCGCTTGCGGGAGAGGGTTGGGGAGAGGGTGTTTCCGCGTTGGGACTGTTGAGGTGCACCGAGAAAATCTTCAAGGGGATAAAGCCCTTCACCCGGCGCTCCGCGCCGACCTCTCCCGCAAGCGGGAGAGGTTGCGCCGAGCACGCGGATGAATTCCGCTTATGCAACTGAGAGAAAGTTAGAGACATGACCAATATCGGGTTCATCGGACTTGGCACCATGGGACGGCCAATGGCCGGCCATCTCCTGGCGGCCGGCTATCGGGTTCTCCTGCATGACGTCGCACCGGTCGCGCCCGATCTGATCGCCGCCGGCGGCGTCGCCTGCAAGTCCAGCAAGCAGGTCGCGGAGGAGGCGGGCGCGGTCATCATCATGGTGCCGGATACGCCGCATGTGGAAGCCGTGTTGTTCGGCAAGAACGGTGTGGCGAGCGGCATCTCCAAGGGCAAGATCGTGGTCGACATGAGCTCGATCTCGCCGCTCGCGACGAAGGAGTTTGCCAAGAAGATCGAGGCACTCGGCGCCGATTATCTCGACGCGCCAGTGTCCGGAGGCGAGGTCGGCGCCAAGGCGGCGAGCCTCACCATCATGGTCGGCGGGCCCGAGCGCGCCTTCAACAGCATGAAGCCGGTGTTCGACAAGATGGGCAAGAACGTCACCAGGGTCGGGGCCAATGGCGACGGGCAAACGACGAAAGTCGCCAACCAGATCATCGTGGCGCTGACGATCGAGGCGGTGAGCGAGGCGCTGTTGTTTGCGTCGAAGGCCGGCGCCGACCCTGCGCTGGTGCGGCAGGCGCTGATGGGCGGCTTTGCATCCTCGCGGATTCTCGAAGTCCATGGCGAGCGCATGGTGAAGCGCAATTTCGATCCGGGCTTCCGCATCGAGCTGCACCAGAAGGATCTCAACCTCGCGCTCGAAGGCGCGCGTACGCTCGGCCTCTCGCTGCCGAGCACGGCTGTGGCGCAGCAATTGTTCTCATCCTGCACCGCTCATGGCGGCAAGGGCTGGGATCATTCCGCGATGGTACGTGCACTGGAACTGATGGCGGGGCACGAAATCGCCGCAGCGTAAGTGTTACGAGGTAACAGGTTTCCAGCCTTGAAGCGTCTTTCGCCGCCGCGGAACCGGAACAATGCTCCGGCCCCGCGGTTGAAGGCGCATGACAATCACTGGAGACTAAGGACATGAAAACCCGTCTTGCGATTTCGTTGGCTGCCGCCTCGCTGCTGGCGTCGAGTGCAGCCTTTGCTCAGTCGACGACCGCCCAGGGCGCGGCGGACGGCGCGCGCGCGGGCGGCGACATCGGCGGCCCGGTCGGCGCGATGGTCGGCGGCACCGTCGGTGCGGCCGTCGGCGCCGGTTTGGAAATTCCGAATGCGATTCTAGGCGGACTTCCGCGCGATGAGTCAGTGGTGATCCGCGAGCGCGTCGTGGTTGGCGAGCCGTTGCCGCCGACCGTGGTGCTGCGTCCGGTGCCGAACTACACGGAGTATCGCTATGCGGTCGTGAACGATCGCCGCGTGATCGTCGAGCCGCGCACGCGCCGGGTCGTCAAGATCATCGACTGATCTGCGCAACCTAGCCGCTGACAAACCGGGCCCTGCGGAGCATCACTCCGCGGGGCCTTCGCTCGTCAGGACCGAATTGGTGCGAAGCCGGGTCATGGCCCAATCGGCGGCGGCCGCGAGCGCAAAGCCGAGGCAGGCCGTGAGCGCGTCCACCAGAAAATCCTCCAGCCGCGCATGGCGGCCGGGTGCCCAAAATTGCATCAATTCGAGCACGCCGATCAGCACGATCGCGGCCGTTGCGGTCAGCAGGCGCCGCTGCCGATAGGCGAGACCAAAGGCCAGTCCCACCAGGACAAAGGCGAGCGCATGTTCGCCGTCCTGGCCGAAATCGGAATGGGGCCGCAGGCCCGGTGGACCGAGAGTTGCGAATGTGACGGCGGCTGCCAGCAGCCAGGCAAAGGAACGAACCAAAATGGACATGCGGCTCGCTTAGCACAGATTTGCAACCGGCCGTATAGTCCCGCTATCAGATCGACGTGTAGTTAATGACGAAATGTTAAAGTGGTTCGCGCACGCCAAGGCCGTGCATGAATCGTTCCCGGATCTGTACGGGATCGCGGCGAGTGGTGCCGACGCCAGGCTTGTCGTCGATCCGGACGGCGATCAAGCTCGGCTCGGCAGCGGTCATCGCGTCCTCGACCAGCCGCTGGAAATCCTCCTCGTCCGCGGCCCAGGCGCTGTTGGCGAGGCCGGAGCCGATGGCGATGGCGACGATGTCGGCGACGTGCGCGGCCGGTGTCGGTTGTGCGCCGGTAATCTGGTAGATGCCATTGTCCATCACGATCATCGTAAGGTTCTTCGGCTTCAGGGCCGCAATCGTCGAGAGCGCGCCGAGTTGCATCAGCAGCGAGCCGTCGCCTTCAAGCGCGAAGACGCGGCGGTCGGGCTGCGCCAGCGCCACCCCGAGCGCGATGGGGAAGGCAAGGCCCATGCTGCCCAGCATGTAGAAGTTCTGCGGGCGGTGGCCGGCAGCCCAGAGATCGAAATTGGTGTTGCCGATGCCGCCGATCACGGCTTCTTCGTGCTTGAGCTTCGCGATCAGGCGCGAGGTCACGTCGAAACGGTTCATCACCTTGGTGTTGCGCGCACTCAGATTTGAGCTCATTTGGTCGGCCTCACTTGTCAAACACCTTGCCGCCGGTGAGCAGCGGGTTGAGGATCAGCGCCACCGGCGCCTGCGTGGTGACGGCCTGCTTGATCGAGCGGTCGGTGATGAATTCGAGTTCATCGAGCCGGGTGATGGTGTGATGCTCCAGCGCCAGCGAATCCAGCACGGGGCGCATGGTGCGGCAGACCAGCGACTGGCCGTAATTGAACTCGCCGAGCGTGCCGCGCTCGGACACGAACATGATCAGCGGGATCTGGTAAGGCACTGCGAGCGAGGCCAGCACGTTGGCGAGCGTCGCAAAACCCGAAGTCTGCATCAACACCGCGCCGCGGCGGCCGCCCATCCAGGCGCCCGAGACAATGCCGACCGCTTCCTCCTCGCGGGCGGTGGCAAAGGTGGTGAAGAAAGGATCGGCGTGCAGGTTCCTGATCAGCGGCGTCAGCACGCGATCCGGCACGTAAGGGACGAGGCTGATCTCGTTCCGCTTCAGGGTGTGCAGGATGATGCCGTGCCAGCTTCTTTCACCGGCCGCCTGCGTCGCCTGCGGCGAGGTCTGCTGCTCCGCAATCGCCATTGCGTTCTCCCTTGAGCCGCGTCGTATGCTTATTGGTCTTCGGCCGTCGCGGCGCCCTGCTGAACTTGACGCAGCGGGCCGGATTGTCAACTGTTCGAGCCGGCACCGTGATCTGCGCCAGAAGGCCTGCCGTGGCTGGCAGCGCCATGTCATATGTGGGCAACGAAAGAGTGGGAGGAAGCACGGAGGGGCGCGCGCTGCGCTGGCCTTGCTGATCCCTGGAGAGCCGGAAGGGTCCTGATGTCGGTCAACAGCAAGCGTGTCGTCTACTCCAATTACTTGGCCAATCCGATCTATATCGACATCCTGAAGGCGCGGCCTGACGTCCGGCTCGATCGCATCGAGAACGGGAGCCCCGAACACGTCTATGCGCCGCTCCTCGGCGCTGCCCATGTCTACCAGGTTGGCGCTGCCCGCGACGAGCTCGCCCCGCATTTCCATGTCGATGCGGCTTTCCTGAAGCGCGCGCCGAATTTGCTGCTCGTCTCCAGCAACGGCGCCGGCTTCGATCCAGTCGACGTCGAGGCCTGCACGGCCGCCGGCGTCGTGGTCGTCAACCAGTCCGGCGGCAACGCCCATTCGGTTGCCGAGCATGCGCTGGCGATGATGTTGACGCTCTCCAAGCGCATCATCCAGTCGGACCGCCGGCTGCGCCGCGAGCGCGACGTCAACCGCAACGAGCTCGTCGGCAACGAGGTCGAGGGCAAGACTGTCGGCATCATCGGGCTCGGCAATGTCGGCCGCCGGATTGCCGCGCTGTGCAAGGGCCTGCTCGGCATGAAGGTGCTGGCCTATGACCCGTATTTGTCGGCCGAGGTGATGGCTGAGCGGGGCGGGGAGAAGGTCGAGCTCGACGAGCTCCTGCGCCGCGCCGATTTCGTCTCGATCTCCTGTCCGCTCAACAAGGGCAGCCGCAACATGATCAGCGTGCGCGAATTCGCGCTGATGCAGCCGCATGCCTATTTCATCACCACTGCGCGCGGCTTCATCCACGACGAGGACGCGCTGCTCCAGGCGTTGCGCGACAAGCGCATCGCCGGCGCTGGCCTCGACGTCTGGTCCAAGGAACCGCCGCCGCCGGAGCATCCGCTGCTCCAGCTCGACAACGTGCTGGCGAGCCCTCATACGGCGGGCGTGACGATCGAGGCGCGCCAGAACATGGGCCGCATCGCTGCCGAGCAGGTGCTGGAGACGCTCGACGGGAAACGTCCGCCGCGCATCATCAATCCGGAGGTCTGGCCGCATTATGCCGAGCGCTTCAAGCAGGCGTTCGGCGTGACGCCGGGATAGGACAGCTACCCTTTCTTCCCGTCATTTCCGGGGTCGGCCTTTCGAGCCGCCCCGGAAATGACGGAGCGAAGAAACCGCGTCCCGGCCTTCATCCGCGTCAAAATCTCTCTCCCGCATCCCGCGCAAATGGGATTAGAGTGCCGCCGGGGCAGGCAGGAGGTCCCATGTCAACTTATGTCGTCAGGTTCATGAAGGACGTGCTTGGCCAGTATGGCCGGCAGATCGAGGTGTGCCAGGGCACGCTCGAGATCGACGCCTCCGACGAGGACGAAGCCAGAGAGCGGGCCAAGGCGAGGTTTTGCAAGGATCAAGCCTTGCACCATTGGTCGCTGCATGCCGACCGCATCCAGGTCAGACCGGCCGATCTTCCGTCGTGAAGCCCGGGAAGAGCCGTGACAGGCGGGGCGCCGTCGCTCCTGCGCCGAGCGACAACGTGTTGAAGCAGGTTTCGTCGGCGTCGAACACAGGTGCGGCGAGGCGCTCACTCCAGTAGCTTGTCCAGCGTGATCGGGAAGCGCCGAATGCGCTTGCCGGTGGCATGATAGACGGCGTTCGCAATCGCCGCAGGCACGCCGACGATGCCGATTTCGCCGAGACCCTTGACACCCAGCTTGTTGATCCGGTCGTCGGGCTCGTCGACGAAAATGACGTCAATATCGTGAATGTCGGCATTCACGGGAATGTGGTACTCGGCGATGTTCGCGTTCATGATGCGACCGAAGCGGTGATCCATCACCGTCTCCTCATGCAGCGCCATCCCGATTCCCCAGACCACGCCGCCCATGATCTGGCTGCGGCCAGTCTTGGTGTTCAGGATGCGCCCGGCCGCGACCGCGCTCACGACCCGCGTAACGCGGATGACGCCGAGCTCCTCGTCGACCTTTACCTCGGCGAAGACGGCGGAATGCGTATTGCGGGCATGCGACTTGTCCTCCGCGAACTGGTTGAGCTTCTCCTTTTCGATCCGCTCGAGCTTGCTGTGGCGCATCACATCCGCAATCGAAAGGGCGGGGCCGTTCCTGCCGTTGCTGGCGATCATGCCGTCGACCAAAGTGACGGTGGCGGCATCGACGTCAGCGAGCGGCGAGCCGGGCATCGCCTTGGCGAGCCGGGCGAGCTCCTGGCGAATGTCTTCGGCCGCTCCCAACACGGCGTGCGCACTGGACGCCGCCATCCAGGAGCCGCCCTCGACGGGCGCTTGCGGCAAGGTCGAATCGGCGAGCCTGACGCTGATGTTCTCGATCGGCAGCCCGAGAGCGTCGGCCGCCACCTGCGCCACAATGGTGTAGGTGCCGGTGCCGATGTCGGACGCGGCGCATGAGACCTCCGCGTGGCCGTTCGATGTCAGAACGATGCGAACGGCGACCGGCATCTGCAGCGCCTCCCAGACGCCTGTCGCCATGCCCCAGCCGACCAGGTCCTTGCCGTCGCGCATGGAGCGCGGCGCGGGATTGCGCCGGGCCCAGCCGAAGGCTTCCGCGCCCCTGGCGTAGCATTCGCGCAGCTGCTTGCTGGTGTAGGGGAGGTCCCCGCTCTGGTCGCGATCCGAGTAGCACTTCAGCCGCAGCTCGATCGGGTCGAGCTTGAGCGCGACGGCCAATTCGTCCATGGCGCATTCGAGCGCGCAGACGCCCGTTGCCGCGCCCGGCGCGCGCATATCGCAGGGGGTGGCGAGGTCGAGGTGGACCAGCTTGTGGGAGAGGCGGCTGTTGGGACTCTTGTAGAGCTGCTCCCCCCAGCCGGTATCGTTGCGCGAGAAATCCTCAAACCGCGAGGTGACGGCGATGGCTTCGTGGGTAACGGCATCGAGTGTGCCGTCGGGCTTTGCGCCGAGCGCAACGTGCTCGATGGTCATGGGACGATAGCCCAGGCTGTACATCTGCTGTCGTGTCAGGACGACACGGACCGATCGTTTCAGCGCGAGCGCACCAAGTGTTGCCAGGACCACCTGGTGCTGCGGCCGCAGGCCCGAGCCGAACGCTCCGCCGACATAGGGCGAGATCACGCGGATGTCTTCCGGCTTCTTTCTGAAGACACCGCAGAGAAACTTCTGGACGTTCTGGACGCCTTGGGTCTTGTCATAGACTGTAAGCCCGCCGTTGCCCTCCCAGACGGCCGTTGTCGCGTAGAGCTCCATCGGGTTGTGATGCTCGCTCGGAATGACATAGTCCGCTTCGTGACGGACGGCCGCCCGCGTCAGCGCTGCTGCGGCGTCGCCGCGCGGCTTGTGTGGCTGATCCACTTTGGCAGCCGTGCCGCGTTCGGATTCGAGATCGGTCGCAAACGCCTCCTGCTCGTATTCAACGCGAATGCGAGTTGCGGCGAATTTGGCGGTTTCCCAGTCCTCCGCCACGACCAGCGCGATCGGCTGGCCGTTGAACCTGATCCTGTCGTCATAGAGTGGGCGGAACGGCGAGCCCTTCTCCGGCGCCACCTCGTCCTTCCAGGCTTCGTCCTTGTCGGCGAGGGGCGGGCGATGCGTGTGGGTGAGCACGTCGACCACACCCTTCACCTTCAGTGCGTCGCTGCTGTCGAGGCGAACGATGCGTCCCCGCGGAATGGTGGCCTCGACGACAAAGCCATGGAGGAGACGGTCTGCTGCGAACTCGCCGGCATATTTGGCGGCGCCAGTGACCTTGGCCCGTCCGTCGACGCGCGACGTTGGTGTTCCGACATAGGCGTTCATCGGGCCCTCATGCGATCTTCTTGTGAGCTTGTGATTGCGGCGTGGCGCTTGTCGCCTGCATCAGTGTGCGAACGACGGCTCGGCGCGCGAGCTCGATCTTGAATCCATTATGCGAACGAGCGGTTGCTCCCTGCAGCAGCAGATCGGCGGCGCGCCCAAAATGATCCGGCGTTGCCGCTTGGCCGCGCAACGCCGCCTCGGCCTCGAGGCTTCGCCAAGGCTTGTGGGCCACGCCGCCGAGCGCCAGGCGCGCTTCGATGATTGCGTTGCCCTCCAGTTCGAGCGCGGCCGCGACCGAGACCAGGGCAAAGGCGTAGGACAGCCGGTCGCGGATCTTCAGATAGCTGTAGTTCCTGGCAAAGCCGCGCGGCGGCAGCTCGATTGCGGTGATGATCTCGCCGCTGCCGAGATTTGTATCGGCATGAGGCTTGTCGTCCGGAAGCCGATGGAAATCGGTCAGGGCGAGGGTGCGCTCACCGGTCGAGCCTGCGATGTGCACGAGCGCGCCGAGCGCGGCCAGCGCCACGCTCATGTCGGATGGATTGGTCGCGATGCAGGACGAGCTGGTGCCGAGGATTGCGTGGTTGCGGTTGAGGCCATCGAGTGCCGAGCAGCCGGTGCCCGGGCTTCGCTTGTTGCAAGGCGTCGTCGTGTCATAGAAGTAGGCGCAGCGCGTTCGCTGCATCAGATTGCCGCCGACCGAGGCCATGTTGCGCAGTTGCGCGGAGGCACCGGCCAAGATGGCGCTGGCGAGCAGGGGATAGCGCTGCTCGATCAGCGGATGGTAGGCGAGATCCGAATTTGGCACCAAGGCGCCGATGCGCAGGCCGCCATCGTCGGTCTCCTCGATGTCGCGGAGCGGCAGGCGGGAAATGTCGATCAACCGGGAGGGCCGTTCGACATTCTCCTTCATCAGGTCGATAAGATTGGTGCCGCCGGCAATCAGCTTCGCGTTCGGATCGGCGGCCAGCAGGCGAATGGCGTCGGCGACATCGCTTGCGCGGGAATACTGGAAGTTGTTCATGATCGGCTCATTGCCTGCTCGATCGCAGCCACGATGTTAGGGTAGGCGCCGCAGCGGCAGAGATTTCCGCTCATCAATTCCCGGATCTCGTCGGCGCCCCTGGCGTGGCCTTCGGCCAGGAGGCCGGCCGCCGAGCAAATCTGTCCCGGCGTGCAATAGCCACATTGGAATGCGTCGTGATCGATGAAGGCTTGTTGCAGGGGATGCAGGGCGCCGTCCTTGGCAAGGCCTTCGATCGTCGTGATTTCGGCGCCATCCTTCATGACGGCGAGCGTCAGGCACGAATTGACCCGTCTTCCGTCGATTAACACGGTGCAGGCGCCGCATTGGCCGTGATCGCAGCCTTTTTTGGTGCCGGTCAATTCCAGACGGTCACGCAGGGCATCCAGAAGCGTGGTCCACGGCACGACCTCGAGTGTGCGCCTGACGCCATTGACGATAAGGTTGATCGGAATGCGTTCGGGGATCTGATCCGTGATATCGGCCATGTTCTGTTCCCTGCGGAGAGGCCGAGCTGAGCAAGTTTGGATGCCGACTCGAGGATGCGTTGCCGCCGCTGGCCAATAGCGCCCAACGGATGACGGGGTGCTTGGTTCCCGGTCGGTTAGCCCGTCGCCCGGACGAGATCAGCGCTTCGCCTCGCCGAACACCACAGTCGGTACGGCGCGATTGACGATCTCGCGCAGCGCGAAGCTCGATTGCACCCGGGCGACGCGCGGCAGGCGCGACAGCTCGGTACGGTGGATGCGCTCGAAATCCTGGATGTCGCGGGCGAGAACGATCAGGATGTAGTCGTCGGTGCCCGACATCAGGAAGCAGCGCACGACGGAGGGGCACTTCACCACCTCCGCCTCGAATGCCTTGAGCGCATCGTCGCTCTGGCTCTCCAGCGCGATCCGGACCAGCACCGTTGTCGTGAGGCCGAACTGCGCAAGATCGAGCGCCGCTTGGTAGGCCTGGATGTAACCCTCGTCCTCCAGGGCCTTCTGCCGCCGCGCCAGCGCAGTGCTCGATAGTCCGACCTTGTTGGCAAGCTCGGTGTGGCTGGCCCGCGCATTGGTCGTGAGTTCGGCGAGGATGGCGAGGTCTTTCCGGTCGAGGGCCAAGGTTTCGTTTCCAGCGTGAAAGGGCATTCCCGCGCCGGAAACCGGCGCGCTAGGCATGAACGTAGCGGATATTTGCACGAAACCAAACCGCCGCCATCGCTACGATGATGAACGGAATCAAGGCGTTGGGAAGGAGCTGAAGATGCGGGTCGGTGTGCCCAAGGAGATCAAGGTGCAGGAATATCGCGTCGGGCTCACTCCGGGCGCGGTTCGTGAATATGTCGCGGCCGGCCACCGGGTGACGGTCGAGACCGGCGCCGGCAGCGGCATCGGCGCCTCCGACGACGTGTATCGGCGGGCAGGCGCCACGATCGCCGAAAGCGCCCGTGACGTCTTCGCCAAGTCCGACATGATCGTGAAGGTGAAGGAGCCGCAGAAAAGCGAATGGGCCCAGCTCCGCGAAGGCCAGGTCCTGTTTACCTATCTCCATCTTGCACCCGACCCGGAGCAGGCCAAGGGCCTGCTTGCCTCGGGCTGCACCGCGATCGCCTATGAGACCGTCACGGACGCGAGCGGTCACCTCCCGCTGCTCGCGCCGATGAGCGAAGTCGCCGGCCGCCTCGCCATCGAGGCCGCCGGCGCCGCGCTCAGGCGGTCGGCTGGCGGCCGCGGGCTGCTGCTCGGCGGTGTTCCCGGCGTGCAGCCGGCGCGGGTGGTCGTGCTCGGCGGCGGCGTGGTGGGAACGCAGGCGGCACGGATGGCCGCAGGGCTCGGTGCGGAAGTCACGGTGATCGATCGCTCGATTCCTCGTCTGCGCCAACTCGACGATCTCTTTACCGGACGCGTGCGCACCCGCTTCTCGACGATCGAGTCGGTCGAGGAGGAGGTGTTCGCTGCCGACGTCGTGATCGGCGCGGTGCTCGTGCCGGGTGCCAGCGCGCCGAAGCTCGTCACGCGCGCGATGCTGACATCGATGCGGCCGGGCGCGGTGCTGGTCGACGTCGCGATCGACCAGGGCGGCTGTTTCGAGACATCGCATCCGACTACGCACGTGGAGCCGACCTATGAGGTCGATGGCGTGGTGCATTATTGCGTCGCCAACATGCCGGGCGCGGTGCCGGTGACATCAAGCCAGGCGCTGAACAATGCGACGCTGCCGTTCGGCCTGATGCTCGCGAACAAGGGCTTTGCCGCGGTGTTGGAAAATCCGCACTTGCGCAACGGCCTCAACGTGCATCGCGGCCGGATTACGAACAAAGCGGTGGCGGAGAGTCTGGGGCTGGAATTCGCTCCGGTGGAGTCTGGGCTGGCGGCCTGAGTGGTTTTCTGATTGCGAGCGCAGCGAAGCAAGCCAGAGTGTCTCCGAGGAGCGATTCTGGATTGCTTCGCTACGCTCGCAATGACGACGTGGGAAGTGGTTGCGCTGACGCCTAATCTGCCTCGGCAGAAGAGTCACGCTTTCGTCAGCTTGTATTGCCTCAGATCCGGATCGTGGGTCATGCGCCAGTAGTCTACGAACCGCCACGGCATCGCGGAGAATACGCGGCCGCTTGCATTCCGGTAATAGGTGCTCATGCCGGGATGGGTCCAGATCATGGCCTCGTGCTCGGCATCGACCTTGCGGAGATAGTCATCGAGCACGTCCTGGCGAACCTCGATGGCCGCGATATCTCGCTCGATCATGTCGGCGAGGCAGGCGGAGATGTAGCGGCTCTGGCACTCCGACTGGAAGATGACGCTGCCGCCGTGGGCAGGACCGGAATTGGGACCGAGCATGCAGAAGAAATTCGGGAAGCCCGGCACGGTGAGGCCGAGAAATGCCGTCGGATTGTCGTTGGCCCAGGCATCGCGCAAATCTTTGCCGTCGCGGCCGCTGATGTTGAGGCGCGCCGCCATCTCCGTGACCTTGAAGCCGGTCGCGACCACGATGATGTCGGCGTGGCGGTGTGTGCCGTCGGCGGTGACGATGCCGTCCCGGTCGAAATGGTCGATTGCGTCGGTGACGAGTTCGACATTGTCCCGCGTCAAAGTCTTGAACCAGTTGTTGTCGAGCAGAATGCGCTTGCCGTAAGGCGGATAGGTCGGCACGCATTTTTCGATCAGGTCGGGTCGATCTTTCAGCTCGGACAGGATGAAGTCGGTCAGCTCCTGGCGGTGCCGGTCATTGCCCTTGTTGACGGCGCGTTCGGGATGCGGCCAGGCCGGGTCCTTGCGCAGGAAGGGCAGGAGGCCATCGCCATAGCGCCAAAACATGTTGAAGCGGTACCACTGCACATAGAACGGCAGGTGCGCCAGCAGCCAGCGCGCGCCGTCACTGATCGGATCGGCATAGCCCTTCACCGGCCGCGCCCATTGCGCGCTGCGCTGGTAGACGGTGACTGAGGCCACACGGGTGGCGATCGACGGCACCAGCTGCATCGAGGTCGCGCCGGTGCCGATCACGGCGACATGCTTGCCGTCGATGTTGATGTCGTCGGACCATAGTGCCGAGTGCAGGATCGTGCCCTTGAACTCTTCTTCGCCTTTGAAGCGGGCGCGCGAGGGATCGTTGAGCTGGCCGATGGCCGAGACCAGCGCGGTGGATTCGAAAGTCTCCGCGCCGTTCTCGGTCTTGAGCGTCGAAATCCAGCGTTGCCTTTCTTCATCCCAGCGTGATGAGGTCAGCTCGGTGTTGACGCGCAGATGCTTGCGAATGCCGTATTCGTCCGCGACCTTCTGCAGATAGCCGAGTAGCTCCTCACGCTGGCAGAAATAGCGCGTCCATGCGTTGCGCGAGCCGAAAGAGTAGGAATAGGAGTGGTTCGGCGTGTCGACGCCGCAGCCGGGATAGCGGTTGATCCACCAGGTGCCGCCGAGCTCGGCATTCTTCTCGACGATGGTGTAGGGGATGCCGAGATGGCCGAGTGCCACGCCGAGCGCGATGGCGCAGACGCCGGCGCCGACGATCAGCACATGCTGGTCGGCAAGCTTTTCGTCGGAGGGGCGCTTCGTCCAGCACGCCTCGCGCGGCACAAAACCCATCTCCTCGCGCATCAAAGGTGCATATTCCGGCGCGACATTCTCGCCGAGGCAAGCGCGCATCATCCTCAGCAGCAGCTCCTCGCCCGGATCGGTGATCACGGGTTTTGGCGTGCCATCTGAGAAGAGCCTGACCACGGCGGTGCGGATCTCGTCCTGGATCTCCCGGGGCACGCCGGCCTCGGGATCGGGAATGAGGCGGATGTCGCGTTTGGGCAGATAGGGTGGTTCGAGCCACTTTTCGTCGCCGGTCATGTGCACCAGCACCATCAGAAGGCAGCGGATATCGCCCTCGGCGATTGCGGAGGCGAGGTCGAGCGGTTTGTGCGGAGATTCGATGTTCATGGCGTGTCCTGATCTCCGCTGGCCCTGAAGAGGCCGCGCGTCATCAGCTTGCGATAGGCGGAGAAGACGTGATCGGGCACAGCGGTGACGCCGCCTCCCGAATAGGAGTAGCGGCGGCTGAGATAGCCGCGCGCGCCCATCAGCATGTGAACGATGGCCTCGAACTCCTCGTCGGTGTAATCTTCGATCGCGCCGGCAAGCCGTGCGCGGCGCAAAATGCGCACATAAGCGGTCGAGATGTTGTCGAGGTGCTTCTGGTAACCGATGGGCGCGAAGAACTCGGCCTCGTTGAGGATGCGCAAGAATTCAGGCACCTCGCGGATGAAGTCGAAGAAGGCGGCAAAGCGCTCGATCTCCTGCCGCGCCGCGTGCGCATTGCCGGTGCGGACGCGGATGAACTCGACCATGTCGAGGCCGATTTTTGGTAGGAGCTGGTCGAGCAGTTCCTGGCGGTTATCGAAATGGTTGTAGAAGGTACCCTGCGCGACACCGGCTTCTTCGGTGATGCGCGCGACCGAGGCCTCGGCATAGCCATGCTTGCCGACGACTTTCGTGGCAGCCTCAAAGATCTTCTGCTTGGTCCAGGCGTTGCGCTCGATTCGGTTCAGCTTGGTAACCTTTGCAGTCGCTTGCGTCATTCGGAGGTCTCCAACTCGGCGCGCAGCACGCGCTTGAGGATCTTGCCTGACGGATTGCGCGGCAGGCTGCCGCGGATGACCAGCTGTTTCGGCACCTTGAAACTCGCCAGCCGCGCGCGGCAATGCTCGGTGAGGGCAGCGAGGTCGAGGCTCGCGCCCTCAGTCAGTACGACAACCGCGACCGGCCGCTCGCCCCAGCGCGCATCGCGCAGGCCGATCACCGCGACTTCGCGCACTTCGGGCAAATCGTAGATGATGCGCTCGACCTCGGAGGAGGCGATGTTCTCGCCACCGGAGATGATCATGTCCTTCTTGCGGTCGGTCAGGTAGAGGAAGCCCTCGTCGTCGAGATAGCCGACGTCGCCGCTGCGGAACCAGCCGCCGAAGAAGGCGGACGCCGTCTTCTCCGGATCTCTCCAATAGCCGCGCGTGATCTTCGGACCCCGCAGGCAGATCTCGCCATTGACGTTCGGCGGCAGCTTGTTGCCGTTCTCGTCGCGGATTTCGATCTCGACATGGGCAATGGCGCGACCGGTCGAGCCGATCTTCTCGATCTCGCGACCTTTCTCCATGAAGGTGTCGCCGCCGACGGTCTCGGTGAGTCCATAGGCGTCGATGTAGCGCGCATTGCGGAAATATTCGGCGAAGGCGCGGATGCGTGCCTCCGGCGTCTTCTCGCCGCCGCCGATTGCCCATTGCAGGCTGGAGACGTCGTAGCGGTCGCGGGTGGGGCAGGTGAGCATCGCGGTGGTCATGACGGGCGCGAACCAGGCAGCGTTGAGCTTGTCTTCTGCGATAGAAGCAAGCGCCGCCTCCGGTTCGAAATTGCGCTCGATGCGAATGAATCCGCCATGCCAGAGCACTGCGATGCCTGGCAGGTCGAGCGCGCCGACGTGATAGAGCGGACCGATGACGAGAAGACGCGTATCGGCGCTTAAGGCCAGCGCAATCGTCTGGTCGGCCGACTTCCAGTAGAAATTATCGTAAGTGAGCATCACGCCCTTGGGGCGGTCTGTCGTGCCAGATGTGTACATCAGCCGCATCAGGTCGGAGGGCTGGCGCACATGCATCGGCGCAGCGGTCGTGTTGCCTGCGAGATGGGTGACGCTCTGCTGCGCGGTCTCGTTCAGCACGACGATGTTCGCGCCCGCTGCATTCGCAGCCAATTCCTCGTCGACGATCAGAAGGCGCGCGCCGGCATTGCTGGCGATGTAGTCGACCTCGTTGCGGGACAGGCGAAAATTGATCGGCAGGAACACCGCGCCGAGATGGCTGGTGGCGAAGACGAGCTCCAGGAATGCCGCGCTGTTCTTCATCAGCACGGCGACGACATCGCCGGCACCGATGCCCTGCGCGGCGAGCCAGCCGGCGACCTGCCGGATGCGCGCGTCGAACATCGCGTAAGCGATCTCCTCACCGCGGTATTTCAGCGCGGGCCGGTCCGGCGTGCGCCGGGCATGGAAGGCGATGAAGCTCGAAAGGTTGATCATTTGCCGGGTTTTGGGCCGGTTACCGACCTCACTTCCTCCCTTGATGAATTCTGACTCGTAATTCATCTTTGGCTTGACGTCACCCCCCACCCTCTGAAATCCTTGGGATCACGGAGACGAGACGATCTCCGGCAGGGATCAGGACACGCCGACCCGAAAGAGGGAGGGAAAATGACGAGAACCCGCACGCCGGGCATCAGCCGCCGTTCCACGCTGGCGCTGATGGGCGCCGGCGCGATCACGTTTGCCGCGCCCTGGGTGGCGCGTGCGCAAGCCAAGACCATCAAGATCGGCATGCCGACGATCCTGTCGGGCCGTGTCGCGCAGCTCGGCACGTCCTCGCGCAATGCGGTGATGCTCGAGGTCGAGAAGGTCAACGCCGCCGGCGGCCTCGCCGGCCGGCACATCGAGATGGTGATCCGCGACTCCAAGGGCCAGCCGCAGGAAGCCGCCCGCGTCGCGCGCGAACTCGTCAACACCGACGGCTGCGAACTGCTGCTCGACGGCGAGGCGTCCTCCGGATCGTTCGCGGTGCATGAAGTCGCGCGCGATCTCGGCGTGCTCTGCGTCCACACCTGCTCGGAAGCATCTTCGCTGACGGCCGATCCCAAGCAGCACATCCCGAATGCGTTCCGCTGCGTGCGCCAGGGCATCCACGATTCCATCGTCGGCGGCAGCTATGCCGCTTCGATCGCGAAAGCCAAGCGCCTGAAGAAGTGGGCGACGTGTTCGCCCGACTACGCCTACGGCCGCGATACCACCGGAGAGTTCACGCTGTATCTGAAGCGCTTTGCGCCCGACGTCGAAATCGTCAGCGAGTCCTGGCCAAAGCTGTTCCAGCCCGACTACACCGAAGTGGTGACGAAGATCCTCCAGGCCAAGCCGCAGGCGCTGTATTCCTGCCTCTGGGGCGGCGATCTCACCTCCTACATCGACCAAGCCAACATCTACGCGATGTTCAGCCAGATGGAGGTGTTCGCAGTCAACATGGCCGACTACACAGCGCTCACGGTGGTGAAGAACCTGCCGAAGGGCATCCATTCCGGTAATCGCTACATCAAGACGTTCCCGGCCACGCCGGAGAACGCAGCCTGGGGGGATGCCTACAAGGCCAAGTACAACGAATATCCGACCAACTGGTCGTGGCAGAACGCCACCGCGGTGATGTTCCTCAGTGAAGCCGCGAAAAAGGCGAACTCCGCCGACGGCAAGAAGATCGCGGAGGTGCTGAAGGGCCTCACCATCAGGTGCCCGTTCGGCGCCGACGGCACTGTGACAATGCGCGGCGACGACCACACCCTGGTCGGCTACGCCATCGGCTGGGGCACCACCATCCCGCAGGAGCCTTATGTCCCGGAGGTCAAGGCCGGCGACTGGAAGACCATCTTCGAGTTGGAGGCCGAATGGAAGAAGAGCAAGGGCTACACCTGACGCCGCGGCGGAGAGGGATGACCCTCTCCGCCGTTTTCGTTTTCCGCGCCGTGTCAGGCGCGCCGCAATGAAAGTGCTCTCGTGGATCTCGACGCGCTCGCCGGCTGCCTCGCCAGCTCCGCCTGCTTGGTGACGCAAACCACCAGCGGCCTCATCATCGGCATGCTTCTGTTTCTCGTCGCGGTCGGGCTGACCCTGATCTTCGGTGTGCTCAAGGTCGTCAATTTCAGCCACGGCGCCTTCTACATGTTCGGCGCCTACTTCGCGATGACGGCCTATCAGCTCACCGGCAGTTTTGCGCTCGCCATGCTGGCGGGCGCGGCCGGCACCGCGATCCTCGGCCTGATCTTCGAGCGCGTCTTCATGAGCCGCGTCTACGGCGCCGACGTGCTGATGCAGCTGCTCGTCTGCTATGCCTTCGTGCTGATCTTCGACGATGTCGTGCGCATCATCTGGGGACCGGAGTTCAAATCGATGGGCATGCCGTCCGCGTTCCAGGTGATGCCGCTATTCATCGCCGGTGGCGTGGTGCCGCCTTATTATCTGTTGCTGATCGGTGTCGCGCTTCTTGCGGCCGTCGTGCTCGGCATCGGATTGTCGCGCAGCCGCATCGGCAAGGTGATCCGCGCGGCCGCGCACAATCCCGGCATGGTCTCGGCGCTCGGCATCAACACCGGCCTGATCTATGGCGGCGTGTTCGCGCTCGGCGGCATGCTGGCGGGTCTTGCCGGCGCGCTGGCGGCTCCTGTGCGGTCGCTGACGCCGGGCATGGGATTTTCCGTGCTGATCGAGTCCTTCATCGTCACCGTGATCGGCGGCATGGGCTCGATCCTGGGCGCGCTGATCGGCGCGCTGCTGCTCGGGCTGATCCGCTCGTTCGGCTCGCTCGGCTTTCCCCTGTTTACGGAAGGCCTGATGTATCTTTTCATGGTGATCGTGCTGGTCTCCAAACCTACCGGCCTGTTCGGCAGGGAGGCGGCATGACCGAGCTCGAGGCCGGTCGCGCCGAAACGCTGGCGCCGGTGCGCAGCGGTGCCGTACTGCGGCGCTACCGTGACGTCCTGATCGCGCTGATCGCCCTTGCCGTGCTGGCGAGCCTGCCGCTCTTCACCGGCAGCAAGGCGCTGCTCGATTTCGTCATCCGCTGCTCGGCCTACGGCCTGTTTGCGACGTCGCTCAATCTGCTGGTCGGCTATACCGGCCTGACTTCGTTCGGCCACGGCATGTTCTTCGGGCTTGGCGCCTACAGTTTTGGCCTCATCATGCAGAAGCTCGGCGTGCCGATTCCCGTCGCCTTCGTCGCGACGCTGGCGATCACCGCAATAGTCTCCGCGATCATCGGCGCCATCTGCGTGCGGCTGAAGGAGATTTACTTCGCCTTCGTGACGCTCGCATTCCAGATGCTGATCCACTCGACCATATTGTCCTGGGCCTCCTTCACCGGCGGCGACCAGGGTCTGCGCGGCGGCATTCCGCGGCCGCCGTTCCTCGGCATTGACCTTGCCAACCACGTCCATCTCTATGTCGCGAGCTGCGCGCTGCTGATCCTTGGCCTGCTCGCGATGCGCCAGATCGCGCAATCACCGTTCGGCTACACGTTGCGCATGATCCGCGACAACGCCGCGCGCGCGAGCTTCCTTGGCATCGACGTCTGGCGCGCCAAGCTCACCGTGTTCGTGCTGGCGGCTTTGTTCGCGTCGATGGGCGGCATGGTGATGGCGCTGTTCGTGTCCGGCGCCTATCCGGAATTCGCCTATTGGACGATCTCGGGCGAGGGCATTTTCATCAACATGCTCGGCGGTGTGTCGACCTTCCTCGGGCCGATGGTCGGCACCGTGCTGCTGCTTCTGCTCAACGATACCGTCACACGTTTCACCGAGTATCACGGCATCGTGCTTGGCGTCGTCATCCTGTTCTTCGCGCTGGGCCTGCGCAAAGGTCTCCTGGATTTCGCCGCCGAATGGTTTGCGCAGCGGCGCGACGCAGGCGAGGGGCGCTAGCGATGCTCGAGATCTGCAACCTCGCAAAATCGTTCGGCGGCGTGAAGGCGACCAACGACGTCTCGCTCGACTTTCCGGACGGCTCGCTGACCGCGGTAATCGGCCCGAACGGCGCCGGCAAGAGCACCTTCTTCAACCTGATCACCGGCGCCTTGAGGCCGGATTCCGGCCAGGTGCTGCTCGACGGCGTCGATCTCGCCGGCCGCTCGCCACCGGAGATCGTGCGCCACGGTATCGGCCGCGCCTTCCAGGTTGCCAGCATCTTCAAATCGCTCACGGTGCAGGAGACCATGCTTGCCGCCGTCAGTGCCGACCAGCGCACCTCGGCGGTGCTGCACAAGCGCTTTCCGCTGCCGGAGATGCGCGACCGTGCTGAGCATGTGATGGAGCTGCTGGGCCTCGCCGGCAAACGCCATCGCACCGCCGCGACGCTCTCGCACGGCGATCAGAAGCTGCTCGACATCGCGCTCGCGCTGGTGCTCGATCCAAAGGTGCTGCTGCTGGACGAGCCAACCGCCGGGATGGGCCCGGAGGAGCGCTGGCGCATGATCGACAAGGTGCGTGAGCTCTGGGAGACGCAGAAAATTACGGTCGTCTTCATCGAGCACGACATGGACATCGTGTTCAAGATCGCGCCAAAAATCGTCGTGCTTTGCTACGGCCGCATCCTGGCCACCGGCACGCCCGACGAGATCCGGAGCAACAGCGCGGTGATCGAGGCCTATCTGGGCACCGAGCATGCGGGAGCTGCGGCATGAACGCAGCCGTCATCGAAGTCGCCGATCTCGACGTCTATTACGGCACCAGCCAGATCCTGTTCGGCGTCAACCTGTCGGTGCGGCAAGGCGAGACCATGGCGCTCTTGGGCCGCAATGGCGCCGGCAAATCGACGACTATGAAGGCGATCATGGGGCTGGCGCCGCCGCGGAGGGGCAGGGTCAACCTGCGCGGCGCGGTGATCTCGGGCCTGAAGCCGCACACCATCGCGCGCGCCGGCCTCGGCTTCGTGCCGGAGGACCGCCAGATCTTTCCGGAGCACACGGTCGAGGACAATCTCGTCATCGGGAGGAAGAAGGGACCGCAGGGCCAGGACGAGTGGCCGATCAAACGCATCTACGAGGTCTTTCCGCTTCTGGAGCCGCTGCGCAATCGCATCGCCGGACGTCTCTCGGGCGGCGAGCAGCAGATGCTCGCGATCGCGCGCACGCTGATGGGCAATCCCGCGCTCCTGCTGCTCGACGAGCCGAGCGAGGGCCTCGCGCCGATCATCGTGCAGCGGATCGGTGAATTGTTGCGGCAGCTCCGTTCGCTCGGATCGACGGTGCTGATCGCCGAGCAGAACATGCATTTCTGCCTGGGGCTGGCGAGCCACGCCACGATCATCGACAAGGGCCAGATCGTCTATGCCGCCGGAATCGACGAGCTGAAGGCCAATGAGGCGATCCGGCGCAGGTATCTGGCCCTGTAGGCCGGACCGCCAGTGTCTCAATAGGCCGAAGAAGAAAACTATTGTGCCGGGGTTATCGAACGGAAGGAGTTTTTCCTCCGGAGGGCAAAAACGCCAATCGCTTCCATTGCCGTTTGGGGCCGAAAAGACGACATTCCCATCAGAATTTGATGGGTTGGCCAGAGCCATGGAACGTACCGGATTTGAACCCTTCGGCGAGCAATTGGTGTCCGCGACGGACACCCAGCCGCGGTCGCGTACGTCAAAGCTCCTGCTGCGGGCCGGCACCGGTCTGTTCTGGTCGCTGGTTGCGGGTATCGTGCTTGCCCGCGCTGCCTTCTTCGAGCCCGGCATCTATGACGGCTTCAGCCGCGTCGCTTCGCTGGCCAAGAGCCTGATCTTCTAGGGTCGATTATTTCGGGCTGAGGATAGAATATTCCGGGCTGAGGATAGAACTTCCCTCGGGCCTGATATGTCGAAAGCTTATTCCCCAACGGAAGCGCGCTGCGTATAAATCTTTCTCCTCTGGGAGAGATTTGTGTCGCAGAATCAAGCATCCAGCCCGGCCGATGCCAAACCGGCCACCGCCGCGAGCCGTATTGCGGCACTGATTCCCGGCATTCTCCTCTGCGTTCTAGTCGCCGGTGTCTCGGCCCTGCTCGAGCGGGCGGAACTCGGCGTCTTCGAGCATCCTTATGTCGAGGCGCTGGTGATGGCGATCCTGCTCGGGATGGCCTTGCGCAGCTTCTGGAAGCCCGCGCCGCGTTGGCAGGCCGGCATCGCCTTCAGCGCCAAACAGCTCCTCGAAGTCGCGGTCATGCTGTTGGGGGCCTCCATCAGTTTCGCCGCCATTGCCGCCTCGGGCATCGCGCTGCTCGCGTCAATCGCGGCCGTCGTCGTGATCGCGCTCTGCGTCTCCTTCGGGCTCAGCCGCATGCTCGGACTGTCGACACGGCTGTCGATCCTGATCGCCTGCGGCAACTCGATCTGCGGCAATTCGGCGATTGCGGCTGTGGCGCCGATCATCGGTGCCAACAACGACGAGATCGCATCCTCCATCTCCTTCACTGCCATCCTGGGCGTGATGATGGTGCTGGGCCTGCCGCTGTTGATTCCGCTTCTGCAATTATCGGCCACTCAATATGGCATTCTCGCCGGCCTGACCGTTTATGCGGTCCCGCAGGTGCTGGCGGCGACGGTGCCGGCCGGACTCGTCTCCACGCAAATCGGCACGCTCGTGAAATTGATGCGCGTATTGATGCTTGGGCCGGTCGTCGTCGGCCTCTCGCTGGTTGCCTCGCGCTGGCATAGCGATGCCAAGAAGACCAATGTCGGCTTCTTTCGGCTTGTGCCGTGGTTCATCCTCGGCTTCCTCGCGCTGGCGACCCTGCGCTCCCTGGAGATCGTGCCGGCCACGGTGGTCGGACCGGTGACGAAGATCACCGCCTTTCTCACCGTGGTCTCCATGGCGGCCCTCGGCCTCGGCGTCGACGTGCGCGTGTTGGCGAATGTCGGGGGCAGGGTGACAGCAGCCGTGACGCTGTCGCTGATGCTGTTGCTTGGCATCAGCATTGCACTGGTGCATTGGTTCAAGTGACAGCGCGTGCCGCCTCTCTGGACATCCCGCGCCAGACGTTTATTGGTCTTCGCTAATGTGACCGGCCAGCGTTCAACGCGGCCGATCCGAAAACAGCGAGGACGCGGCCATGACGACATTGACGGTTAAAGACCTTCTCCCCGAGGACGGTACGCGGGGAACGCTGGCCGGCCGCGTCTGGCTCCCGCAGGTGAATGGCCCCGCCGTCGTCGCTATACGTGATGACGGCGTCTTCGATGTTACCGCAGAGTTTCCCACCATCAGTACGCTTTGCGAAGCGGACGATCCAGCCAACGCGCTTAGGGCGGCCAAGGGTGAGAGGATCGGCGATCTCGAGGCGATCGTCACCAATACGCCGCCGGACCAGCGCGATCCTCAAAAACCGTGGCTGCTTGCCCCCGTCGACCTCCAGACTCTGAAAGCCGCCGGCGTCACCTTTGCGATCTCGATGCTGGAGCGCGTGATCGAGGAGCGCGCCAAGGGCAATCCGGCTTCGGCCGAAGCGATCCGCAAAGAAGTGACGCGCCTGATCGGCGATGATCTTTCGAAGCTCAAGCCCGGCTCCGACCAGGCGATGCATCTGAAGCAGGTGCTGATCGACCAGAACGCCTGGAGCCAGTATCTCGAGGTCGGCATCGGTCCTGATGCCGAGGTCTTCACCAAGGCGCCGACATTGTCGTCGGTCGGCACCGGCATGGATGCGGGCCTGCATCCGAAATCGACCTGGAACAACCCCGAGCCGGAGCTTGTGCTGTTCGTCTCGAGCCGCGGCAAAATCGTCGGCGGCGCGCTCGGTAACGACGTGAACCTGCGTGACTTCGAGGGCCGCTCGGCGCTGCTATTGTCGAAGGCCAAGGACAACAACGCCTCCTGCGCGATCGGCCCGCTGCTGCGCCTGTTCGACGATACGTTCTCGCTCGACGATGCGCGCAAGCTGGACATAAGTCTGAACGTCAAGGGACAGGACGGTTTCGTCCTCAACGGCCATTCCTCGATCAGCAAGATCAGCCGCGATCCGACAGATCTCGTCGAACAGACCATCGGCAAGGTGCATCAATATCCAGATGGTTTCGTGCTGTTCCTCGGCACGATGTTCGCTCCCGTCGAGGACCGGGATGCGCCGGGACAGGGCTTCACCCACAAGCGCGATGACATCGTCACGATCGCCGCGCCCCAGCTCGGCAAGCTCGTCAACCGCATGCGCACCAGCGACGAGTGCGAGCCGTGGACGTTTGGAATCGGTGCGCTGATGAAGAACCTGGCGCAGCGGAAGCTGATTTAGCGTCCCTGCGTTTTCAATTTCGCATAAGCGAATTTGCAGAAGGTCGTCATGCCCGGGCTTGTCCCGGGCATCCACGTCCTTTGTCCCGCTGGGTCAGGCGTGGATGGTCCGCACCAGCCCGGCGGCGGCAGCCGAGCCGTATAATTTCCTTCATCTTCCCGTTGTATCGCCGGAACAAAATCCCGCTGAGCGTGTCGTCTGCGCGAAGCCCGCATCCCTCCTCCTTTCACCTCAATAGTAAAATAATATGACTATACGGCGCTGGGTTTCCGTGAAATAGTGCCTGTCGCCGGCTCGAAGGCTGGCCTGCGGGTGCCATGCTACCAATCGGCGCCCCCAAATAAACATCTTAGGAGACACGCCTGATGACCCTCAAAGCCCTCTTTGCGGCCAGCGCCACGACCGCGTTGCTGCTCGCCCTGCCGGCGAATGCCGCCGAGCTCACCATCGGCTTCTCGCAGATCGGGTCGGAATCCGGCTGGCGCGCGGCCGAGACCTCGGTCTCCAAGCAGGAAGCCGCCAAGCGAAAGGTCAATCTCAAGATCGCCGACGCGCAGCAGAAGCAGGAGAACCAGATCAAGGCGATCCGCTCCTTCATCGCGCAGAATGTCGATGCGATCTTCCTTGCGCCTGTCGTCTCGACGGGCTGGGATTCGGTGTTGAAGGAAGCCAAGGAGGCCAAGATCCCGGTCGTGCTGCTCGACCGTGACATCGATCCCTCGGGCAAGGATCTTTATCTCACCGCTGTCACCTCCGACAGCGTGCACGAAGGCGAGGTGGCCGGCGACTGGCTGGCCAAGACTGTGGGGACGAAAGCCTGCAACATCGTCGAATTGCAGGGCACGGTCGGCGCGAGCGTCGCCGCCAACCGCAAGAAGGGTTTCGACACCGCCATCGCCAAGCATGCGAACCTGAAGGTGGTGCGCAGCCAGACCGGCGACTTCACCCGCGCCAAGGGCAAGGAGGTGATGGAGAGCTTCATCAAGGCCGAAGGCGGCGGCAAGTCGATCTGCGCGGTCTACGCGCATAATGATGACATGATGGTCGGCGCGATCCAGGCGATGAAGGAAGCCGGGCTCAAGCCCGGCAAGGAGATCCTCACCGTCTCCATCGATGCGGTCCCCGACATCTTCAAGGCGATGGCCGCCGGCGAGGCCAATGCGACTGTCGAGCTGACGCCGAACATGGCCGGCCCCGCGCTCGATGCGATTGCGGCGTTCAAGGACAAGGGCACGGTTCCGCCGAAGTGGATCCAGACCGAATCCAAGCTCTATACCGCCGCCGACGATCCGCAGAAGATCTACGACAGCAAGAAGGGCCTCGGTTACTGAGGCGGATGCCGGTCGGACCGCGTCTTGCGGTCCGACCGCGCCCTTCGAATCTGCTGCGCGAACGAATAGGCTGGGTGACCGCATTGTTAGCGGGCATTGCCGGGAGTGACGTTGTCATGGAAAACAGCCCCGATCCTGCTCCGGCCCTTGTGGAGGTGCGCGGGATCAGCAAAAGCTTCGGTGCTGTGCGAGCGTTGCAGGAGGTCGACTTCACGCTTCGCGCCGGCGAGATCCATGCGCTGCTCGGCGAGAACGGCGCCGGCAAATCCACGCTGATCAAGGCGGTGACCGGCGTGTTCCCGCGCGATACCGGCATCGTCAGGCTCGGCGGTGAAGAGGTCGCGCCGCGCTCGGCCAAGGCGGCGCTTCAGGCCGGCATCGCCACCGTCTACCAGGAAGTCAACCTGCTGCCGAACCTCTCGGTGGCGCAAAATCTGTTTCTCGACCGCCAGCCGATGCGTTTCGGCATTGTCCGCGAGGGCGAGATGCGTCGCCGCGCCAACGCCTTGCTGGCGGACTTTGGCCTCGACATCGATGTCGCCGCGCCGCTCGGCAGCTATTCTGTCGCCGTGCAACACGTCACCGCGATCGCGCGGGCCGTCGATCTCTCCGCGCGCGTGCTGATCCTGGACGAGCCGACCGCGAGCCTGGACCGCCACGAGGTCGACATCCTTTTCGGCATCATGCGCCAGCTCGCCAAACGTGGCATCGGTATCGTCTTTGTCAGCCACTTCCTGGACCAGGTCTACGAGATTTCTGACCGCGTCACCGTCTTGCGCAACGGTCGCCTGGTCGGCGAGCGCGAAACCGCTTCGCTGCCGCGGCTGGAATTGATCCGGATGATGCTCGGCCGCGAGCTGGCCGAGACCACCAGCGCGCGGGCGTCTGCCACTGAGCACAGAGCGCGCGAGATCTGCGCGAGCTTCGAGAATTACGGCAAAGCCGGCTACGTCGCGCCGTTCAATCTCGAGCTGCGTCATGGTGAGGTCGTTGGTCTCGCCGGCCTGCTCGGCTCGGGCCGGACCGAGACGGCGCGGCTGGTGTTCGGTGCCGAACGCGCCGATCGCGGCCAGGCGAAGGTGGAGGGCGCACCGGTGCGGCTCCAGTCGCCGCGCGACGGTGTCCGCCACGGCTTTGGCTATTGCCCGGAGGAGCGCAAGACCGACGGTATCGTCGCCGAGCTCAGCGTGCGCGAGAACATCGTGCTCGCGCTCCAGGCCAAGCGCGGGCTGCATCGGCCGCTGTCGCGCCGCGAGCAGGACGAGATCGCACGTCGTTACGTCAAGATGCTCGACATCCGCCCGGCAGATGCCGAACGCCCGGTCGGCCTGCTCTCCGGCGGCAATCAGCAGAAAGTGCTGCTGGCGCGCTGGCTTGCGACCTCGCCGCGCCTGCTGGTGCTGGACGAGCCGACCCGCGGCATCGATGTCGGCGCGCATGCCGAGATCATCCGCCTGATCCGTGAACTCTGCGACGACGGGCTGGCACTGCTCGTGATCTCCTCTGAGCTCGATGAGATCGTGACCTATTCCGACCGCGTCGTGGTGCTGCGCGACCGCGCCCATGTCGAGGAGCTCGCGGGCGAGGCGATCGACGTCGGCAACATTCTCGCGGCCATCGCCGCCGATGGCGCCGCGATCGCGCATGAGGGGCGGGCATGACAGCGCTGTTGCCGCGCCGCGGCCTTGCCCAGATCCTCGCGTTGATTGTTATCCTGGCGGTCGATCGCGTGGTGTCGCCGCAATTCTTCGACCTGCGTCTTCAGGACGGCCGGCTGTTCGGCAGCCTGATCGACGTGCTCAACCGCGGCACGCCGGTGGCGCTGCTCTCGCTCGGTATGGTGCTGGTGATCGCCACGCGCGGCATCGATTTGTCGGTTGGCGCGGTCATGGCGATCTCGGGCGCGATTGCGGCGAGCCTCGCCGACAGCCATGGTCTGCCCATCGTGCTGGGGGCTGCGCTTGGTGCCGGACTCGTCTGCGGCCTCTGGAACGGCTTCCTCGTCGCCGTGCTCGGCATGCAGCCGATCGTGGCGACGCTGATCCTGATGGTGGCGGGCCGCGGCATCGCCCAGCTGATTACCGAGGGGCGCATCGTAACTTTCTCCTCGCCCGATTTGGTGTGGCTCGGCAATGGCGCTGTGCTCGGCCTGCCGGTGCCGGTCGCGATCGCCTTGGGCATGCTGATCCTCACCGGCGCGGTGGTGCGCGGCTCGGCGCTGGGGCTGCTGATCGAGGCGACCGGTGGCAATGCGCGGGCGAGCGAGCTCGCCGGCGTCGGCACGCGCGCCATGATATTGTCGGTCTATGTCTGGTGCGGCGTCTGTGCCGCGCTCGCCGGCGTGATTGCAGCCGCTGATATCATGGGTGCGGATGCCAACAATGCCGGCCTCTGGCTCGAGCTCGACGCCATCCTCGCGGTCGTGATCGGCGGCACCTCGCTGTTCGGCGGCCGCTTCAGCCTGGTACTGGCCGTGTTGGGTGCGCTGATCATCCAAACCATGAACACCGGCATCTTATTGTCCGGCTATCCGCCGGAGTTCAATTTGCTGGTCAAGGCGGTGGTGGTGCTCGCGGTGCTCTTGCTGCAATCGCCGAAATTCGCCGGCATTGCCGGGACAGCCGCGCGACTGCGGAGGTCCAAAGCATGAAAGGCCTGCCGCCCGTCCTCATCACCGCCATCGTGCTGGTCGCCGGCTTTGCGCTCTGCGCGATGCAATTCCCCAACATTGCCTCAACCCGCGTGGTCGGCAATCTCCTCACCGACAACGCCTTTCTCGGCATCGTCGCGACCGGCATGACCTTCGTCATCATCTCCGGCGGCATCGATCTTTCGGTCGGCTCGGTGATCGGTTTCACGACCGTGTTCGTGGCGCTGGCTATCGAGCGCTGGGGCGTGCCGCCGCTGGTCGCTTTCACCGCCATCCTCCTGCTTTCGGCAGGGTTCGGGGCTGCAATGGGTGCCGTGATCCATGTCTTCGACCTGCCGCCCTTCATCGTCACGCTCGCCGGCATGTTCCTCGCGCGCGGTGCGAGCTTCCTGCTCTCGACGGAATCGGTGCCGATCACAGCGCCGGTCTACTCGACCGTGTCGGACTTCGCGCTGCGGATGCCCGGCGGCGGACGGCTGACGGCCATCGCGATCATCATGCTGGTGATCGTGATCGGCGGCGCCCTGCTGCTGCATCTCACCCGGTTCGGCGCCAATGTCTATGCGCTCGGCGGCAGCCGGGCCACCGCGAGCCTGATGGGCGTTGCGGTCGGCAAGATGACGGTGAAGATCTACATGCTGTCGAGCCTGCTCGCTGGCATCGCCGGCATTGTCTTCTCCTTCTACACCAGCGCCGGCTATTCGCTCTCCGCGGTCGGCGTCGAGCTGGATACCATCGCGGCCGTCGTGATCGGCGGCACGCTGCTCACGGGCGGCCAGGGATCGGTGATCGGCACCTTCCTCGGCGTGCTGATCCAGGGCTTGATTCAGACCTACATCAATTTCGACGGCACGCTGTCGAGCTGGTGGACCAAGATCGCGACCGGCATTCTGCTGTTCGCCTTCATCGCCTTGCAGCAGGGACTGGTCGCGCTGGCACGACGGCCGGTGAGGAAGAGTGCAGGAGCAACCTCATGACCTCGCGCATCGTCGTCATCCCGACGCGGCGGGCCCACTCCAATCATGCGGAGGTGGCCCGCTCGATCGGCGTCGATATCATCGCTGGCCGCTATGCGGAGGGGACGCGGCTGCCCGGTGACGCCGAGATGATCGCGATGTTCGGCGTGTCGCGGCCGGTCCTGCGCGAGAGCGTCAAGACGCTGGTAGCCAAGGGGCTGCTCACCACCAAGGCGCGCGTCGGCACCGTCGTGCGCGAGCGCGGCGCCTGGAACATGTTCGACGCCGACGTGCTGGCCTGGCATCTGGACGCCGGCATCGACAAGCGCTTCCTCAACGACCTCGCCGAGATCCGTCTCGCCGTCGAGCCGCGCGCCGCCGTTCTCGCAGCTATGCACCGGTCCGAAGACGACGTCGCTGAGCTCCGTCGCTGCATGGATCGCATGCGGCTTGAAGCGTCGGACTCCGTCGGCTTTGCCGATGCCGACCTCGCGCTCCATGTTGGGGTGGCGCGCGCCTCCGGCAATCTGTTCATGCGCTCGATCGGGCATGTCATCGAGGCAGCGCTGCGCGCCTCGTTCCTGCTGAGCGCCCCGGTCGCGCCGGAGGACCGCGACACCGTGCTGCTCTGGCATCAAAAGATCGTCGATGCCATTGCGGCAGGCGATGCTGACGGCGCCTCGGAGGCGATGGTCTACGTCATTCACAACGGCATGAGCCGGCACGAACACACTGTGATCGAGGCCGCGCCGGCGGATCCGCTGCCATCTGCGAATACTGGAGAGCAAGCGTGACCGAACTTCGCATCGCCATTGTTGGCTTCGGCAAGATCGCGCGCGACCAGCACCTCGATGCAATCGCCGCGACACCGGATGCGACGCTCGCGGCTGTCGCCAGCCGCAACGCCTCGCTACCGGGGCTGCCGCATTTCGCCACCATCGAGGAATTGCTGGAGAAGGGGCCGCCGATCGACGCAGTGTCGCTCTGCACGCCGCCGCAGGTGCGCCGCGCCCAGGCGGCCGCGGCGCTCGCCGCCGGCAAGCATGTCATGCTGGAGAAGCCGCCCGGCACCGGCGTCGCCGAGCTCGATCCGCTGATCGCGATGGCAGCGGAGGCGAAGCGGACGTTGTTTGCAACCTGGCATTCGCGCTACGCGCCGGCCGTCGAGCCGGCGCGGCAATGGCTCGCCGAGCGCCGCATCGCCTCCGTGCACATCAGCTGGAAGGAAGACGTCCGCGTCTGGCATCCCGGGCAGGGCTGGATCTGGGAGCCGGGCGGCCTCGGCGTGTTCGATCCCGGCATCAATGCGCTGTCGATCCTGACCAAAATCCTCCCGCAACCCGTGTTCGTCACCGCGGCCGAGTTGGCCTTTCCGGCCAACTGCCAGGCACCGATCGCGGCGAACCTGACGCTGACCGATATCGACGGCCTGGCCGTCAGTGCCGAATTCGACTTCCGCCAGACCGGGCCGCAGAGCTGGGATATCCTCGTGGAAACCGATCAGGGCCGGTTGACGCTGTCCGGTGGCGGCAGGCGGATGGCGATCGACGGCAAGACCATTGCCGAGGCGCCCGATGAGGAATATCGGGAGCTGTACCGGCGCTTCGTCAATCTCGCTGCGACCGGCGCGAGCGATGTCGACCTGGCGCCATTGCGTCTCGTCGCCGATGCCTTCCTGCTCGGCAAGCGGTCGATCGTCGAACCATTTGTGGACTGACAATGGCTGGCTCGCGAATCACAAGAGACGTTTTCGGAGCACTGCCGGATGGTCGCGCGGTCGAACGCGTCGTGCTGCGCGGGGAGGGCGGCTTCGAAGCGCGCATCATCACCCACGGCGCGGTGATCCAGGCGTTGATCGCGCCGGACGCTAAGGGCGGCTATGACGATGTCGTGCTCGGCCACGATGCCTTCGCCGGTTATCTCGCCGAACGAAAGTTCCTCGGCGCCACGGTCGGCCGCTACGCCAACCGCATCGCCAACGGGCAGTTCCCGCTTGACGGCGAGACTGTGCAGCTCGCCGTCAACAACTGCCCTAATGCGCTGCACGGTGGCGTCGATGGCTTCGACCGCAAGCTCTGGGAGATCGCGGAGATCAACGAGAGCGCCGAGCCCGCGGTGACGCTCACCTATGTCAGCCCGCATGGCGAAGAAAATTATCCGGGCCGGCTCGATGTGCGTCTGACCTATCGCATCACCGGTCCGACCGAGCTATCGCTGAGCATGGAGGCCCGCACGGATCGGCCGACGATCGTCAACCTCACCAACCATAGCTTCTTCAATCTGGAGGGTGCGACGTCGGGTACGCCCGTCCTTGATCATGAGCTGACGGTCGCCGCCGAGCATTTTCTTGCGATTGATCCCACCGCCATTCCGCTGCCGGAGCCGCCGCGTCGCGTTGCCGGCACGCCGTTCGACTTCCGCGAAGCACGGCCGGTCGGCGAGCGCATCCGCGAGAGCAATCAGCAATTGCGCAACGGCAGAGGCTACGATCACACGTACTGTCTCGCGCGTGACGGCAAGCTTGCTTTCGCGGCCCGGCTGGAGGCGCCGGACTCGGGGCGCATCATGGAGTTGTTCACCGATCAGCCCGGCCTGCAGGTCTATTCCGGCAATTATCTCGATGGCACGATCTCCGGGAAGGGTGGCAAGCTCGTCCGGCAGTCGGACGCGATGTGCCTGGAGCCGCACATCTGGCCTGACGCGCCGAACCGGCCGGATTTCCCGAGCCCGCGGCTCTCACCTGGCGAGGTCTATCGCCATCACACGCTCTATCGCTTTTCGGTGAGGACGCCATGATGGAAGAGGTGCCGACGTCTGTGCTCTCGGATCACCCTTGCCATCTCGGCGAGGGGCCAACCTATGACGCGACCACCGACACGGCCTGGTGGTTCGACATCCGCGAAGGGCTGCTGTTTGAGGCGCAGCTCGGCGGAGGTGGCGTCCGCGTCCATGCGCTCGGCCGGATGGCGAGTGCGCTCGGCAGGATCGACGCCGAGCGTCAGTTGATCATCGCGGAAGACGGCCTCTACGTCCGCGAGCTCGCTCACGGCACGATGACGCTGCTCTGCCCGCTCGAAGCCCACAATCCGACGACGCGCTCCAATGACGCGCGGGTGCATCAGTCCGGCACGTTCTGGATCGGCACCATGGGCCGCAAGGCGGAGCCGGAGGCGGGCGCGATCTACGCGTTTCATCGCGGCAAGATCTCGCTGCTGTTCCCCCGCATCAGCATTCCCAACTCGATCTGCTTCTCGCCGGACGGCGCTATTGGCTATTTCGCCGACAGCGCGCGGGCCGTGCTCTACGCCGTGCCGCTCAATCCCGGGACCGGCCTGCCGCGCGGCGAGCCGGAGGTGCTGCTGCGCCACACCGGCATCGGCGGCCTCGACGGCTCGGTGTGCGACGCCGACGGGCAGATCTGGAACGCCTGCTGGGGCGCGGGCCGCATCGATGTTTACTCTCCGCAGGGCGAGCGCCTGCGCTCACTCAGCGTGCCGGCAAGGCAGGCGAGTTGCCCGGCTTTCGTCGGCCCCGATCTGTCGCGTCTCCTCGTCACCTCCGCCTGGCAGGACATGGACACGGCGACGCGTGCTGCCGATCCGCAAGCAGGCCACACCTTTCTGCTGAAGGCGTCCGCGCGCGGTCGCGCGGAGCCCGACGTCAAGCTCGCATAGGAGACCCAAAGCAACCGACATCTGTCCTCGAAACGAAAGAACAGTCTGACACCCAAAGGGAGTGAAACATGCTGAAACTGAAGACGACATTCCTCGCGCTCGCGCTGGCCGGCGCTGCCACGATGGCCACAGGCGTCGCCGCCTTTGCTCAGAAGGCGACAGTCGGCATCGCCATGCCGACCAAATCCTCGGCGCGTTGGATCGACGACGGCAACAACATGGTCAAGGTGCTGAAGGAGCGCGGCTACAGCACCGACCTGCAATATGCCGAGGATGACATTCCGAACCAGCTCTCGCAGGTCGAGAACATGGTGACCAAGGGCGCGAAGGCGCTGGTGATCGCCGCGATCGACGGCACCACGCTGTCCGACGTGCTCAAGCAGGCCAAAGCCAAGGGCATCACCGTGATCGCCTATGACCGCCTGATCCGCGGCACGCCGGATGTCGACTACTACGCGACCTTCGACAATTTCCAGGTGGGCGTGCTCCAGGCGCAGTCGATCGAGCAGGGGCTCGGCCTCAAGGAAGGCAAGGGACCCTTCAACATCGAGCTGTTCGGCGGCTCGCCCGACGATAACAACGCCTACTTCTTCTACAACGGCGCCATGAGCGTTCTGAAGCCCTATATCGATAGCGGCAAGCTCGTCGTCGTCTCCGGCCAGATGGGCATGGACAAGGTGGCGACGCTGCGCTGGGATGGCGCCACCGCGCAGGCCCGCATGGACAATCTGCTCAGCGCCTATTACGGCAACAAGAAGATCAATGCCGTGCTGTCGCCCTATGATGGCATCTCGATCGGCATCATCTCCTCGCTGAAGGGCGTCGGGTACGGCAGCGCGGACCAGCCGATGCCCATCATCTCCGGCCAGGACGCCGAGGTGCCCTCGATCAAGGCGATGCTGCGCGGCGACCAGTATTCGACCATCTTCAAGGACACCCGCGACCTCGCCAAGGTGACGGCCGACATGGTCGACGCGGCGCTCGCCGGCAAGCAGGTCACCGTCAATGACACCAAGACCTACGAGAACGGCGTCAAGACGGTGCCGTCCTATCTGCTTAAGCCGGTCGTGGTCTACAAGGACAATTGGGAGAAGGTGCTGGTCGACAGCGGCTACTACAAGAAGTCGCAGTTCCAGTAGGCTTGTCTTGCTCAGTCATTCCGGGGCGATGCGAAGCATCGTACCCGGAATCTCGAGGTTCCGGGTTCGCCCTTTGGGCGCCCCGGAACGACGGTGAACTTTCCAAGCACACTATCCGATGACCGCCATGCTGGAGATGCGCAACGTCAGCAAGAGCTTTGCCGGTGTTCAGGCGCTGCGCGACGTCAATTTCTCGGTTCACGCCGGGCAGATCCACGCGCTCGTGGGCGAGAACGGCGCCGGCAAGTCGACGCTGATGAAAGTGCTGAGCGGGGTCTATCCGCACGGCAGCTACGAGGGCACCATCGTCTTCGAGGGCGAGGAGCGGCGCTTCCGCGACATCAACGATTCCGAGGCGCTTGGCATCATCATCATCCATCAGGAGCTGGCGCTGATTCCGCTGATGTCGATCGCCGAGAACATCTTCCTGTCGCATCCGCCGTCGAAGTTGGGGGTGATCGATCGCGACGAGGTCTACCGGCGCACGCGGGAACTGCTTGCGCAGGTTGGCTTGAAGGAATCGCCGGATACGCTGATCACCGATCTCGGCGTTGGCAAGCAGCAGCTGGTCGAGATCGCGAAGGCGCTGTCCAAACGGGTGCGGATGCTGATCCTGGACGAGCCGACCGCGAGCCTCAATGAGGCCGACAGCGCCGCGCTGCTCGAACGGCTGATGACATTTCGCGAGCAGGGTATCGGCTCGATCCTGATCTCGCACAAGCTGAACGAGGTCGCAAGGGTCGCCGACCACATCACTGTGCTGCGCGACGGCCGCACGGTCGACAGCATCGATTGCCATGCCGAGGCGATCCAGGAGGATCGCATCATCCGCAGCATGGTCAACCGCGATCTTGCCCATCGCTTTCCGGAGCGCAGCGCGAAGATCGGCGAACCCGTGCTCACCGTCGAGAACTGGTCGGTCTATCATCCCGTCCATCCCGAGCGGAAGGTGATCAAGAACGTCAATTTCAGTGTCAAGCGAGGCGAGGTCGTGGGCATCGCCGGCCTGATGGGAGCCGGCCGCACTGAATTCGCCATGAGCCTGTTCGGCCGCTCCTGGGGCACCACCATCAGCGGCAGCCTCCGGCTCGAGGGCAGGGAGATGACGCTGCCGAGCGTCGCGGCCGCGATCGATGCCGGCCTTGCCTATGTCACCGAGGATCGCAAGCAGCTCGGCCTCATCCTCGCCGACGACGTTCGCAAGAACATCACGCTGGCGAGCCTCGACCAGGTCGCGCCCGGCCGTGTGATCGACGACATCGCCGAGCTCAAGGTCGCCAGCGACTACCGCAGCCGGATGCGGATCCGCTGCTCCGACGTCTACCAGGAGACAGGCCAGCTCTCCGGCGGCAATCAGCAGAAAGTGGTGCTGTCGAAATGGCTGATGACCGATCCGAAGGTGCTGATCCTGGACGAACCGACGCGGGGCATCGACGTCGGTGCCAAGTACGAGATTTACTGTATCATCAACGAACTGGCGGAAGCCGGTCGCGGCGTCGTCGTGATCTCCTCGGAAATGCCCGAGCTGCTCGGCATCTGCGATCGCATCTGCGTCATGAACGACGGCGCCTTTGTCGGGGAATTCCAGGGATCCGAGGCGACGCAGGAAAAGATCATGCGCGCCATCATGCGCAATAAGAGAAGCAACGGGAGCGGCGCTCGTGCGGCCGCGGAGATTGGAGGATCGCAGCCATGACCGACAAGACGGTGTCGCTGCCCGAGGAGCGCCGGCACGGCAGCTTCATCAAGAACAACTTGCGCAGCTACGGCATGCTGATCTCGCTGGTCGCGATCATGCTGTTCTTCCAGGTCGTCACTGGCGGCACGCTGCTCCAGCCGCTCAACCTGACCAATCTGGTGCTCCAGAACAGCTACATCGTCATCATGGCGCTGGGCATGCTGCTGGTGATCGTCACCGGCCATATCGACCTTTCGGTCGGCTCGGTCGCGGGCTTCATCGGCGCGGTGGCCGCCGTGCTCATGGTGACCTACAAGATCGACTACACGCTCGCCTTCATTGCCTGCCTCCTGATTGGCGCCGCCATCGGCGCGGCGCAGGGCTATTGGGTGGCCTATTTCAAGATCCCGTCCTTCATCGTCACCTTGGCGGGCATGCTAGTGTTCAAGGGCCTCGCGCTCGCGGTCTTGCAGGGCCAGTCGCTTGGACCGTTCCCGGCGACCTTCCAGAAATTGTCGTCGGGGTTCATTCCTGAACTGCTTCCGGAGGCCGGCACGCTGCATCCGACCTCCATGCTGATCGGTGCGGTGCTCGCGCTCGGCCTGGTCTATGCCAGCGCCAAGGGACGGTCGCGCGAGCAATTGCATGGCATTGAGGTCGAACCTTATGCGTTCTTCCTGGGCAAGAGCGTTCTCTTGGCCTGCGCCGTGCTCTATTTCACCTATCTGATCGCCTCGCATCGCGGCCTGCCGAATGTGCTGGT
Source organism: Bradyrhizobium sp. 137 (assembly GCF_023074095.1). Classification (NCBI taxonomy): domain Bacteria; kingdom Pseudomonadati; phylum Pseudomonadota; class Alphaproteobacteria; order Hyphomicrobiales; family Nitrobacteraceae; genus Bradyrhizobium; species Bradyrhizobium sp. 137. The sequence goes on along the minus strand of NZ_JADPKU010000050.1, from coordinate 148,251 downwards.
CATCATGACGGCGTTGATCGCGCTCTACGGCTTCGTGACCCGGCGCACCGTGATCGGCCGGCAGATCTATGCCGTCGGCGGCAACGCCAAGGCGGCGAGCCTGTCGGGCATCAAGACCGAGCGGCTGACCTTCCTCACCTTCGTCAACATGGGCGTGCTCGCCGCGCTCGCCGGCCTCGTCTTCGCCGCGCGCCTCAACACCGCGACCCCGAAGGCCGGCCTCGGCTTCGAGCTCGACGTCATTGCCGCCTGCTTCATCGGCGGCGCCTCAGCCTATGGCGGGGTGGGCCGCGTCGGCGGTGCCGTGGTCGGCGCCATGATCATGGGTGTGATGAACAACGGCATGTCGATCCTCGGCATCGGTATCGACTACCAGCAGGTCATCAAGGGCCTGGTGCTGCTCGGGGCGGTGTGCATCGACGTGTACAATCAGCGGCGGTAAGCTCGCGGCGAAGAACGTAGAGTGGGCAAATGGCGCCAAAGCGCCCATGCCCACCAATTCTCGCGGTCGGTCAGGACTGCAGCACCGGTACCAATCCGTAGCGCAGCATCGTCTCCTTCATCTTTGCCGGATCGGGTGTACCGGCGGTGAGCAGGGCCGCCATTTCCTTGAAGTATTGCGGGCCAAGCACGCCGGGGGTGAGTGTGCACAGGCAGGTCGCCGGCCGGGGTGAACGGTTGGTGAAGCTGTGCACGACGCCGCGCTTGATGAACGCGGTCTCGCCCGGCGCCACGTCGACCTCCGTTCCGTCGATCCGCCAGGTCGAGATGCCGCTGAGTCCATAGATCGTTTCGTCCCAGCGATCGTGATAGTGAGGGATCGGCATGCGCGCGTTCGGTTGGAGGGTCATTTCGAACAGATCGAGGCTGCCGTCGGTGTCGTCCTTGCTCCGCAGAAAGATTAGCTGCAGCGCACCAAGATTGATGATCTCAGGCATGGCAAACTCATTGGGTCGTGTGCGGTCGCGAACCTTACCGCGTTCGGGCAGTGAGCCAAAGCGCTCTGGTGATACCATGATCTGGGTGGCGCAATTGGCGCAATCCTACTTGCCGACGCTGTTCCGCCGCGGCGGCTGCGTATCCTCGGCAACATCAAGCGTTGCCGGCGATCGACCGGCAGGTGGCGCATTGAGGCGCAGACCGCGCCGCGAGGGCTTGCCCCAGCTGAGCTATTGCTCGTCAGTTGGGTATATGATCGAATGGCTGGATGCACCAGGGCCGGCTGAAACCCGATCTGATCATCTTCGACTGCGACGGCGTGCTCGTCGACAGCGAGCTGTTGAGCTGCCGCTGCCTGTCCGAAGTGCTGGCCGAATCCGGCTTCGCGCTCAGTGAGGCGCAGGCGCTCGAACTCTTTCTCGGGCGGAGCACCAAGGCGATCGAGCAGCATTATCACGATCTCGGGCAAACCGTGCCGCACGGCTTCCTGCCGCGATTGAAGTCGCGCGTGCTCGAGACGTTTGCCGCCTCGCTCGAACCGATCCCCGGGGTTGGGGCGGTGCTGTCGGACCTGACGGTGCCGTTCTGCGTGGCCTCGTCGAGCGATATCGACCGCGTATCGCTCTCGCTCGACGTCACCGGCCTCAAGCCGCTGTTCGACGATCGCATCTACACGGCGCAGATGGTCAAGCGCGGCAAACCGGCGCCCGACCTTTTCCTCCACGCGGCCGAGAAGATGCGCATACCGCCCGCGCGCACATTGGTGATAGAGGACAGCGTCAGCGGCGTGCAGGCGGGCAAGGCGGCGGGCATGACTGTCTGGGGATTTGTTGGCGGAGGCCATTACAGCACCCGGGACGGGCAGGCTATATTGTCGGGCGCCGGGGCCGATCGGGTCTTCGAGCGCATGAGCGATTTCTGGAAGGACGTCTGACGCCTGCCATGGCCGCCGAGAATGAGAAATCGAGGCTCGACGACGCCGCGCGCGCCGGCTGGCTCTATTTCATTGCCGGTCATACCCAGGACGAGATCGCAAAGATGCTCCAGGTCTCGCGTGCCTCGGCGCAGCGGCTGGTCTCGCTCTGCCTCGCCGAGCGGCTGATCACGTTTCGGCTCGAGCATCCCATCGCCGCCTGCATGGAACTGGCGGCGCGCCTGAACCAGCGCTTTGATCTGGTTCATTGCGAGGTGGTGCCGGCCGACCCTGCGGCGCCGCAGGCTACCGCGGGCATCGCCGAGCGTTGCGCCAACCTGCTCGATTCCACGCTGCGCTCGGAGACGCCGGTCATCGTCGCACTCGGCACCGGACGGGCGGTGCGCGCCGCGGTCGAGCGCGTTACGCCGATTGACCGGCCCAATCATCAGATCGTCTCGCTGGTCGGCAACATCTCCGCCGACGGCTCGGCGAGCTTCTACGACACCGTCGGCCGGCTCGCCGACCGCACCGGCGCGCGGCATTATCCGATGCCGTTGCCGTTCCTGATGTCGTCCGAGGACGAGCGCAACAAGATGGTCCGCATCGAGCCGATCGCCAAGGTGAAGGCGGTCGCGGCCAAGGCGGACCTTCGCCTCGTCGGCATCGGCCAGATGGACCAGAAGGCGCAGGTCCATGTCGATGGCTTCGTCACCCGCGATGAATTGTTCGAGATGATGCGGTTAGGTGCCATCGGCGAGATCACCGGCTGGGCCTATGATTCCAACGGTCGCCTGCTCAAATCCGGCACCAACAAGCGCCTGACCAGCATCCCGCCGGAAGTCCCGGCCAAGACCACGACGATCGGCGCCGCGATCGGCGCCGCCAAGGTGCCGGCGATCGCGGCCGCGATGAACGGGCGATTGATCAACGGCCTGATCACGGACGAGGCGACGGCAAGGGCGATCTTGGAGCGGTAGGGCGTTTGCGCTTTCGGCGTGCGCACGAGGCGGGAAGTCTCTCAACCACACCGCTGTCATTGTCCGCGAAGGCGGACGATCCAGCACGCCGCGGCCCCGCTTGGGCCAACCAACCGCACCGAGTACTGGATGCCCCGCTTTCGCGGGGCATGACAGCGTGGGTGCTCCCGCATCGCAGCACTCATAAGTTGCGGGAAGGGCCGCACGCCCTGCTTGACAACTGCGCCTGCTTGCGCTGAACATATGCCCAACGCGTGGGCATGTACTCAAAAGCGCGACTCTAGGGAGGTCTCCGTGAAACACGTCCTCGGCGCCGTCTGCGGCGCGTCTTGCCTGCTGCTGGCCATCCCCGCGATGGCCGAAACGACCCTGACCATCGCCACCGTCAACAATGGCGACATGATCCGCATGCAGGGGCTGACGGGTGAGTTCACCAAGAAGAACCCTGACATCACCGTGAAATGGGTGACGCTAGAGGAGAACGTACTGCGCCAGCGCGTCACCACCGACATCGCCACCAAGGGCGGTCAGTTCGACGTGCTGACCATCGGCACCTATGAGGTGCCGATCTGGGCCAAGAAGGGCTGGCTGGTGCCGTTGGCCAATCTCGGCGCCGATTACGACGTCGCCGACCTGCTGCCGAAGATCAAGGATGCGGTCTCCTCCGACGGCAAGCTTTACGCCGCGCCGTTCTACGGTGAGAGCTCGATGGTGATGTATCGCACCGATCTGGTCGAGAAGGCCGGCCTGAAGATGCCGGAAAAGCCGAGCTGGGATTTCGTGATTGATGCCGCCAAGAAGCTCACCGACAAGAGCGCCGGCGTCTACGGCATCTGCCTGCGCGGCAAGGCCGGCTGGGGCGAGAACATGGCGTTCCTCTCGGCCATGGCTAATTCCTATGGCGCGCGCTGGTTCGACGAGAAGTGGCAGCCGCAGTTCAACACGCCGGAATGGAAGGCGACGCTGACGACCTACGTCAATCTCATGAAGGAGGCCGGTCCTCCCGGCGCGAGCTCCAACGGCTTCAACGAGAACCTGGCGCTGTTCAACGCCGGCAAGTGCGCGATGTGGATCGACGCCACGGTCGCGGCATCTTTCGTCACCAATCCGAAGGAGTCCAAGGTCGCCGACAAGGTCGGCTTCGCGCTCGCGCCCAACACCGGGCTCGGCAAGAACGCCAACTGGTTATGGGCCTGGAATCTCGCGATCCCCGCCGGCTCCAAGAAGACGGAAGCGGCCGAGAAGTTCATCGCCTGGGCCACGAGCAAGGACTACACCAAGCTCGTCGCGTCGAAGGAGGGCTGGGCCAACGTGCCGCCGGGCACGCGGACCTCGCTCTACCAGAACGAGGATTATCTGAAAGTCGCCCCCTTCGCCAAGTTGACGCTGGCCTCGATCGACGCGGCCGATCCGAACAAGCCGACGGTGAAACCAGTGCCATACGTCGGCGTGCAATACGCCGCGATCCCCGAATTCCAGGGCATCGGCACGCAGGTGGGCCAGCAGTTCTCGGCCGCGCTTTCGGGATCAATGACGGTCGACGCCGCGCTAACCGCCGCGCAATCCGCGACCGAGCGCGAGATGAAGCGCGCCGGCTACATCAAGTGAACCCGAGCTCTCCCTCCTGAGCTCAAACTGGCGGCCATCCGCCCATCCCCGGATGGATGGCCGCCTTTCTTCCCCGAAAGGAGAAGTCAGGGATGGCAACCCGGCAGACGCAATTTCTTGCGCGCTCGCTCCTGACGCCAGCGGTTGGGCTGCTGTTCATCTGGATGATCGTCCCGCTCGCGCTGACGATCTATTTCGCGACGCTGCATTACAGTCTGCTCGATCCCGGCTCGGAATCGTTCGTCGGCCTGGAAAATTTTCGCTACTTCCTGACCGATCCCGCCTTCCTTGCCTCGCTCCAGAACACCTTGGTGCTGGTCGGCTCCGTGCTGGCACTCACGATCCTGCTCGGCATTCCTCTGGCGCTGCTGATGGACCAGCCCGTGATCGGCCGCAATTTCGTCCGGCTGATGGTGATCGCGCCGTTCTTTGTGATGCCCACGGTGAGCGCGCTGGTCTGGAAGAATCTGCTGATGCACCCGGTATCGGGACTGTTTGCCTGGCTTGCTTCGCTGTTCGGCCTGACGCCGATCGACTGGTTCAACGATATGCCGCTGTTTGCGGTGATCCTGATCGTGACCTGGCAATGGCTGCCGTTCGCGACGCTGATCCTGCTCACCGCACTGCAATCGCTCGACGAGGAGCAGAAGGAAGCTGCCGAGATGGATGGCGCCAGCGCCGTCTCGACCTTCATCTACATCACCCTGCCGCACCTCGCGCGCCCCATCACGGTAGTGATCCTGATCGAGACCATCTTCCTGCTGACCGTGTTCGCCGAGATCTTCGTCACCACTGGCGGGGGTCCCGGTCTTCAGACCACCAATATCGCCTTCCTGATCTATTCGCAGGCGCTGATCCAGTTCGACGTCGGCAGCGCCTCCGCGGGCGGCCTCGTTGCCGTGGCGATCGCCAACATCGTCGCTTTCTTCCTGGTCCGCATCGTCGGCCGCAATTTGGAGGCCTGACATGGCACGGATGGCGACGACGCGGCGAGTGGCGATATCGACCGCAGCGGCCTGGCTGTTCGGATTTCTGATCTTCTTCCCGATTCTGTGGATGGTGCTGGCGAGCTTCAAGACCGAGCTCGAGGCCTTCGCCATCCCGCCGTCCTTCCTGTTCTTCCACTGGACCACGGAAAACTACGCGACCGTGCAGGAGCGCAGCGACTATTTCCACCACGCCATGAACTCGGTCATCATCGCCGGCGGCTCGACGCTGATTGCGCTTTTGATCGCCATCCCGGCGGCTTGGTCGATGGCATTCTCGCCGACCAAGCGCACCAAGGACATCCTGCTCTGGATGCTCTCGACCAAGATGATGCCGCCGGTCGGCGTGCTGGTGCCGATCTACCTGATCTACAAATCCTTCGGCCTGCTCGATTCCCGCATCGGCCTCGTCTTCATCCTCTGCCTCGGCAATCTGCCGATCGTCATCTGGATGCTGTTCACCTATTTCAAGGAGATCCCGCGCGATATCCTCGAGGCCGCGCGCATGGACGGCGCCACCATCGGCCGCGAACTCGTCTACGTGCTGACGCCGATGGCGATCCCGGGGCTCGCATCGACGCTGCTGCTCAACCTGATCCTCGCCTGGAACGAGGCGTTCTGGACGCTCAACCTGTCGACCTCGAACGCCGCGCCGCTCACCACGTTCATCGCGTCCTATTCGAGCCCGGAAGGGCTGTTCTGGGCAAAGCTGTCGGCGGCCTCCACGCTGGCGATCGCGCCCATTCTCGTCCTCGGTTGGTTCAGCCAGAAGCAGCTCGTGCGCGGGCTCACCTTCGGCGCGGTGAAGTAGAGGGGCTGCCGGATCATGGGTCAGATCACACTTCAGGGCGTGCAGAAATCCTTCGGCCCCGTGCACATCATCAAGGGCGCCGATCTGGACATCGCCGACGGCTCCTTCGTGGTGTTCGTCGGTCCCTCCGGCTGCGGCAAGACCACGCTCTTGCGGCTAATTGCCGGGCTCGAGGACGTCTCCGGCGGCAAGATCCTGATCGACGGCAAGAACGTGGTCGACACGCCGCCCGCCAAGCGCGGGCTCTCAATGGTGTTCCAGTCCTATGCGCTCTATCCGCATATGAGCGTGCGCGGCAATATCGGCTTCGGCCTGAAGATGGCGGGGCTGCCGAAGGAGGAGATCAACCGCAAGGTCGAGGCCGCAGCCGCGACGCTGAATCTCACGCCCTATCTCGACCGCAAGCCGCGCGAGCTCTCCGGCGGCCAGCGCCAGCGCGTCGCGATTGGCCGCGCCATCGTCCGCGAGCCCAAGGCGTTCCTGTTCGACGAGCCGCTCTCGAACCTCGATGCAGCGCTGCGTGTGCAGATGCGCATCGAGGTGACGCGGCTCCAGAAGCAGCTCGGCACCACCGCGATCTACGTCACCCACGATCAGGTCGAGGCCATGACCATGGCCGACAAGATTGTCGTGCTCAACGGCGGCAAGATCGAGCAATATGGCTCACCGCTGGAGCTCTATGAGCGGCCGGCCAATCTCTTTGTCGCCGGCTTCATCGGCTCGCCCAAGATGAATTTCGTAACCGGCGAGCTCGCCAAGCAGCAAGGCGCGGCGACCATTGGCGTGCGTCCCGAGCACCTCAAGATCGAGCGCGACGGCGCCGGCGGCTGGCAAGGAACGATCGCAGTCGCCGAGCATCTCGGCAGCGATACCTTTCTCTACGTCGACGCCGGTTCGCTCGGCATGCTGACGGCGCGCTACATCGGCGAATTGAGCCTGCACGCCGGTGATCGCGTGTCGCTGGTGCCGGACCCCGCGCGCATCCACCGCTTCGACGATGGCGGCAAGGCGCTTCGAAGCTAACAAGAAACGGCAAGAAAACGGGAAGACGATCATGTACCTGGACAAATTCAAGCTGAACGGCAAGAGCGCGTTCATCACCGGCGGCGGGCAGGGCATTGGCCTTGCTTGCGCCGAAGCGCTGGCTGAGGCCGGCGCCAGGGTCGTGATCGGTGATCGCGACAGCAAGGTCGCCGACAGCGCCAAAGCCACCCTGAAGGCCAAGGGCTACGACATCGAGACCGCGATCATGGACGTCACCGATACCAAGCGCGTCGCGGAGGTCGCAAACGACCTCGTCGCCCGCCACGGCAAGGTCGACATCCTCGTCAACAATGCCGGCATCGCGCGCAGCGAGACGCCGGCCGAGACCGTCACCGACGAGCACTGGCTCAACGTCATCGACGTCAACCTCAACGGCACCTTCTGGTGCTGCCGCGAGTTCGGCAAGCACATGTTGAAGGCTAGAAGCGGTGCCATCGTCAATGTCGGCTCGATGTCTGGCTTCATCGTCAACAAGCCGCAGGAGCAGTGCTTCTACAACGCCTCCAAGGCCGGTGTGCACCATCTCACCAAGTCGCTCGCCGCCGAATGGGGCGCACGCGGCATCCGCGTCAACGCGGTGGCGCCGACCTATATCGAAACGCCGCTGAACGCCTTCGTGAAGAGCAATCCGAAAATGTACGACGCCTGGATCGGCGGAACCCCGATGGCGCGGATGGGGCAGGTCGAGGAGATCGCCTCCGTCGTGCTGTTCCTCTCGTCCGAGGCCGCAAGCCTGATGACCGGCAGCATCGTGCTGGTGGATGGCGGCTACACTTGCTGGTAGGCTTGCGTCAAAGCTGACGAAGCGACCGGGAGCGACAATGCCGCGAGCGTATATCGGCGTCGATGTAGGGACCACAAGCACGCGGGCAGGGGTGTTTGACGAAGCGGGCACGCTGCTCGCTCTGGCGCGACATCCGATCCGGACCTGGCACGAGGCCGGCGATATCGTTGAGCAGTCGTCCCAGGACATCTGGGACGCCTGCGCGACATCGGTACGCGCGGCGATGACGGAAGCTGGCATCACGCCCGATAGCGTCCGTGGCATCGGTTTCGATGCCACCTGTTCCCTAGTCGTCCTCGATAGGCAAGGCGAGCCACTCACGGTCAGTGGCTCCGGGGATAAGCAGCGCAACGTCATCGTCTGGATGGACCACCGCGCCACCGCCGAGGCGAGGCTGATCAACGAGACCGAGGATGCCGTGCTGCGCTATGTCGGCGGCTCGATCTCGCCCGAGATGCAGATGCCGAAGCTGCTTTGGCTGAAGCGGCATCTTCGGGCGAGTTTCGACGCCGCTGGTTACTTCTTCGATCTGGCTGATTATCTGGCCTGGCGCGCGACCGGCTCGCTCCAGCGCTCGACTTGCACCGTCACCTGCAAGTGGAACTACCTCGCACATGATGGCGGCTGGAGCGCGCCATTCTTCAAGCGCATTGGCCTGTCGGACTTCGTCAGCGAGACATGCGCGCGCATTGGCACCGAGATGGTCGCCCCCGGCACGCGGCTCGGTGCCGGTCTCACGCCCGCCGCGGCGGCCGAACTGGGCCTGTCGCCGGGCACGCCGGTCGGGGCGTCGCTGATCGACGCGCATGCGGGCGGCATCGGTGCGATCGGCGGCCGCGACGGCTCGGGCGGAGCAGCAGACGCATGCGATCGCCTCGCCTACATCATGGGGACATCGGCCTGCATCATGGCGACCACGAAGGAACCCTGTTTCGTGCCCGGCGTATGGGGACCTTACTACTCCGGCATGGTGCCGGACTTATGGCTCAACGAGGGTGGCCAGTCGGCCGCGGGCGCCGCGATCGATCACCTCCTCAAGTCGCATCCGGGTTTTGGCGAGGCGAGCGCGGCGGCGCGTAACGAGCGCCTCGACCTCATCGACTTCCTCGAGCGCCGCATCATCGCGCGCGCAGGCGATGCCAGCCGCGCCGCGCTGCTCGCGCGTGACGTGCATGTGCTTCCCGAATTCATCGGCAACCGTTCGCCCTACGCTGATCCTGACACGCGCGCGGTGATCGCCGGTCTCGATCTCGACACCGACATCGCTTCGATGGAGCGGCTATTCGTCGCCGGCCTCTGCGGGCTCGCCTATGGGCTCGCCGAGGTGATCGAGGCCTTTGCCGCGCATGGCGTTCGCTCCAGCATCATGATCATGGGCGGTGGGGCCAGCCGTAGCCCGCTGGTGCGCCAGATCATGGCCGATACGACCGGCCTCACGGTCGCGCTGCCGCAGACCAAGGAGCCGGTGCTGCTGGGTGCCGCGATGCTCGGCGCAGTGGCCGGCGGCGCCTATGCCTCGATCGGCGAGACCATGGCAAAAATGTCGGCGTTGGGACGCAAGAGCGAGCCGACCGCTCCCGATATGGCGGCGTTTCACGCCCGCAAGCGCGAGGTCTACAAGCTGCTACGCAACGTCGACCGCGGCAGCCGCGCGGCGATGAGCGACATCGCGAGGGGTTGAAACGGATGCTGATTGCCTGTGGCGATGCGCTGATCGATTTCGTGCCGACGCGAAGCACTGAGGGACGTGAAGCGGTAATGCCCGCGGTCGGCGGCGCCTGCCTCAACGTGGCCATCGGCATGGCGCGGCTGGGGGCGCCGACAAGTTTCGTCGGAGGCATCTCGACCGACTTATTCGGCCGCATGATCGCAGATCATGCCACCGTCTCCAACGTCGGCCTCGATCTCGCTACCCGCAGTGATCACCAGACCACGCTGGCTTTCGTCCGCATCGTCGCCGGCGAGTCGCATTACGCCTTCTACGATGCCGAGACCGCGACGCGGAACTGGACCTACCGGCGAGGTACGATTCCGTTCGATGCGGTGGACGCCCTCCATGTCGGTTCGACCACGCTGGTCAATGATCAGGGCGCAGCGGAGACGACGGCATTGGTCGCGGACGCGCGGGCGTCAGCAACCATCTCCTTCGATCCGAACTGCCGCCCCAATCTGGTCAAGGACAAGCCGGCCTATCTCGCGCGCATGGCCGGCTTCGCTGCCAGCGCCGATCTCATCAAGATGTCCGACGTCGATTTCGCCTATCTCTTCGGGGACGAGCCATATCAACAACGCGCGAGCGCGTTGCTGGGGCAGGGTACGAGCCTTGTCGTCATCACCCGCGGCAACGACGGCGCGGTCGCCTGGCACCCGGGCGCAGGACGGATCGAGGTCGCCGCGCCCAAGGTCGAGGTGGCCGACACGATCGGGGCCGGCGACAGCTTTCAGGCGGCGCTGCTGTTCGCTCTGCACAAGCAGGGTCGCATTGCCCGGCAAACCTTGAAGGACATCAGTGCCGACGAGCTCCGCCGCGCGCTATCCTTCGCCGCCAATTGCGCCGGCCTCACTTGCACCCGTCCGGGCGCCGATCCGCCCTGGAGCCACGAGGTGAGTTGGAGCTTGTAGCGATTGCCACCCCTGCGGTTGCCGCGATTCGGTGGACAATGGTTATGCGCCCGCGGAAATGGACAGGATAGACCCGAGCTGGCAAGGTCCGAGCGTCCATGACGCGGGGCTTCGATATGAGCAATGATCCCTGTTTTTTGTCTGCCACTGAACTGCGCGGCCTCTTTGCCGGGAAGCGGATCTCGCCGGTCGAGATCGTCCGCGCCGTGCTTGCGCGCGCCGAGGCGCTCCAGGTCGAATTGAACTGCTTCATCACCTTATGCGGCGACCAGGCGATCGCAGCGGCGCGCGAAGCCGAGCGCAAGATGATGACCGGCGAGCCCCTCGGCCTGCTGCACGGCATCCCCGTCACCGTCAAGGATATCGTCAACACCAAGGGTGTGAAGACCACCTTCGGCGCCGTTCCCTACAAGGACAATGTGCCGAACGAGGATGCCGTCGCGGTGGCGCGGCTGCGCAGCGAAGGCGCGATCCTGATCGGCAAGACCACGACGCCGGAATTCGGCAGCAAGTGCCTGACGGACTCGCCCTTGTTCGGCCGCACCCGCAATGCGTGGGATGCGCGCCGTTCCTCCGGCGGCTCCAGCGGCGGCGCGGCGGTTGCCGTTGCGAGCGGCATCGCGCCGCTTGCAATCGCGACGGACGGTGGCGGCTCGACGCGGATTCCGGCCGCCTGCAACGGCGTGGTTGGGCTGAAGCAGAGCAACGGCGTCGTCCCGCACAGCCAGGCGCTCGATGTGTTCGGCAACCAAACCTATGTCACGCCGACCACCCGCACCGTGGCCGACACCGCGCTGATGATGCAGGCGATGGCCGGCGAGGATCCTTGCGATCCCTGGTCGATCGGCGTCCCCGTGCCTGATTTCATCGGCACCGCCGCTCCGCACGGCGATCTGCGCGGGCAGAAGATCCTGTTCTGTGCTTCGCCGCCCGGACGTCCAGTGTCGCTAGACGTCGCGGCCAGCTTCAAGGCGAGCCTTGATCGGCTGGCGGAGCTCGGTGCCGAGCTTGAAGAGTTCTCCGGCGACGGCTTCGACATAGAGCCAATCTGGCGCGCGATCAACCACACGGTCTGGCGCACGCGCTTTGCAAAGCTCGCCGCAGAGCACGGGGACGAGCTGAGCGAGGCCTTTCTCAAGCAGCTCGCGCTCGCAAGCGAGGTCAGCGGCGTCGAATACCAGGACGCGATGTTCGCGCGCACCGCGCTGTTCCGCCGGGTGCAATCGTTGCTTGCGCACGGGCACCTGCTGGCGATGCCGACACTCACGCGCACGGCGCTGCCGATCGAGCAGGATTTGTTCGGCACCATCGAGATCGACGGCAAGCAGTTCGACAGCGTCCGGCCGCATTGGTTCCCCTGGACCATGCTATTCAACATGACCGGGCATCCCGCCGTCAGCCTGCCCTGCGGCTTCGGCCGTGACGGCCTGCCGATCGGGCTGCAGCTCGTCGGCCGCTTCCGCGGCGAGGCCGAATTGCTGCGCGTGAGCGCGCTGTTCGAGGCTTCAAGTGACCTTCTGTCCCGCTGGCCGGCCTGAGGCGACGGGCATGCGGCAAAGGGCTTGCCTCCGGCACCCGGACATGTTGATCGTGCCTGCTAGCCCTGAAGCCGAGCGCGCATGAGCGTCTTTGTCCTCCGACGTCTGTTGACCTTGCTGGCGACCCTGGTCGGCGCATCGCTGATCATCTTCCTGGTGCTCGACGCGCTTCCCGGCAACGCCGCGCAGATGCTGATGGGGGCCGACGCCTCGCCGGACGCAGTCCGCGCGCTCACCGTCAAGCTCGGGCTCGACCAGCCGCTGGCGGTTCGCTACCTGCAATGGATCAAGGGCCTCCTCGTCGGAGATCTCGGCAACTCCTATGTCTACGGCACGCCGGTCGCGAGCCTGATCGCGGAGCGGCTGGTGCTGACCATTCCGCTCGCGATCATGGCCATGACGATCACGGTGACGCTGGCGCTCTCCGCCGGCATCTACACCGCCGCCAACCACAACAAGCTTGGCGACGTCGGCGTGATGTCACTGACGCAGGTGGGCATCGCGCTGCCGAATTTCTGGTTCGCGATCCTCTTGGTCCTGTTGTTCTCGGTGCGGCTGCAATGGCTCTCGGCGGGCGGCTTTGGCGGCTGGGACGATGGCCTCTGGTCGGGCATCAAGTCGCTGCTGCTGCCGGCGATCTCGCTCGCGGTGGTGCAGGCCGCGATTCTCGCGCGGGTCACCCGCTCGGCCGTGCTCGAGGTGCTGCGTGAGGACTTCGTCCGCACAGCCCGTGCGAAGGGCCTCGGCAAGCGCGAGGTGCTGTGGCGCCATGTGCTGCGTAACGCCATGATCCCCGTGATGACCGTGATGGGGTTGCAATTCGCCAATCTGCTCGCCGGCACCATCGTGATCGAGAACGTGTTCTACCTGCCGGGCCTCGGCCGCCTGATCTTCCAGTCGATCGCCAACCGCGACCTGATCGTGGTGCGCAACTGCGTGATGCTGCTCGCGGCCATGGTCGTCATCGTCAATTTCGTGGTCGATGTGCTCTATGCCTTCATCGATCCCCGCATCAAGGTCCACGACCTGTGAGCGAGCCCCTCACCATCGACGCGCCGATTGCGACGCGGCCGCTGCCGGCTCGGACGTTCTGGCGCCGCGCGCTGCGCCATCGCAGTTTCGTGCTTGGCGGCGCGCTGAGCCTGCTGGTGCTCGCCTCAGCGCTGTTGTCGCTGGTGTGGACGCCGTGGTCGCCCTATGAGATCGACATCGCCTCGAAACTCCGGCCGCCGTCGGCATCGCACTGGCTCGGCACCGATTCCTTCGGCCGAGACATCGTCTCGCTGCTGCTCGCTGGCGCGCGTTCGACCATCATGGTCGGCATCATCGCGGTGAGCATCGGTCTCAGCTTCGGCGTCTGCCTTGGCTTGATCGCCTCGGCCAGGCGCGGCTGGACCGAAGAGATCATCATGCGCTTTGCCGATTTCAGCTTCGCCTTTCCGGCCGTGCTCTCGGCGATCATGCTCGCCGCCGTGTTGGGACCGGGCATGGTGACCTCGATCGTCGCGATCGGTATCTTCCAGATCCCGACGCTGACGCGGCTGACGCGCGGTTCGGCCAACGCGATCTGGGCGCGCGAATTCGTGCTGGCCGCGCGCGCGGCAGGCAAGGGGCGCTTCCGCATCACGATCGAGCACGTGCTGCCCAACATCCTGTCGATCCTGATCGTGCAGGTCACCATCCAGTTCGCGCTTGCCATTCTCGCCGAAGCCGCACTGTCCTATCTCGGCCTCGGCACGCAGCCGCCGCAGCCGTCATGGGGCCGCATGTTGAACGATGCGCAGACGCTGCTGTTCCAGTCGCCGATGCTCGCGGTCTATCCCGGCGCTGCGATCGCGATCGCGGTGCTCGGCCTCAATCTGCTTGGTGACGGATTGCGCGACCTGCTCGATCCCAGACTGGCGCGGGAGCGGTAATAATGGCTGATTCCGCAACCATGCCATTGATCGAGGTCGCTAATCTCGGCGCGCGCCTCAACACCAGCCGCGGGCCGGCGCAGGCCGTGCGTGGCGTCAGCTTTGCCCTTAAGCGCGGCGAGACGCTCGGGCTCGTCGGCGAATCCGGCTGCGGCAAGTCGGTCACGGCGTTATCGCTGATGGGGCTGCTGCCAGACAGCGCGGTGGTCGGCGGCAGCATCAAGCTGGATGGCAACGAGCTCGTCGGGCTTTCGGATGCGGATTATTGTCGCCTGCGCGGCAACCGCATCAGCATGATCTTCCAGGAGCCGATGACCGCGCTCAATCCGATGCACACGATCGGCCACCAGGTCGCCGAGCCGCTGCGGCGTCACAAGAAATATTCGGCGTCACAGGCGCGGCGCGAGACCATCGCCTTGCTCGACCGGGTCGGGCTGCCCGATGCTATCAGGCGCGTCGACGCCTATCCGCACCAGTTTTCCGGCGGCCAGCGCCAGCGTGTCACCATTGCGATGGCGCTCGCCTGCGAGCCGGACCTCTTGATCGCGGACGAGCCGACCACCGCGCTCGACGTCACCATCCAGGGCCAGATCCTCGACCTCATCGCTGATCTCGTCGAGGAGCGCGGCATGTCGATGATCCTGATCTCGCACGATCTCGGTGTCATCGCCGAGAACGTGCAGCGCATGATGGTGATGTACGGCGGCACCGTCGTCGAGAGCGGACCGACCGACGAGGTGTTCCGGCGCATGGGGCATCCCTATACGCAGGGCCTGTTCCGCGCCCGGCCGAAGCTCGGTGCGCGCAAGGGGACGCGGCTGAAGACGATCTTGGGCACAGTGCCGGAGCTCGCCGATTTGCCGTCCGGCTGCACCTTCTCTGATCGCTGTCCCCTGGTGATCGATCAGTGTCGTGCCGCGTTGCCGCCGATGGTGGACGTCGGACCTGGCCATGGCGTGCGTTGCATCAGGACCGACGTATCGATGGCCGAACGCGTCGGAGCGCTGATCGCATGACCGCCGCCGGATTGCTTCTCGAGGTGAAGGATCTCGAGCAGCGCTATACGCTGCCGCGCGAAAGCCTGTTTCGCCCGCCGGGGCAGGTGCGCGCGCTGAACGGCGTGAGCGTGCAGGTCGCCGCGGGCAAGAGCCTCGGCGTCGTCGGCGAATCCGGTTCCGGCAAGTCGACCTTCGCGCGGCTGGTGATGGCGCTGGAGCGGCCGACGTCAGGGCAGGTCGCGCTGCTCGGCTGCGATCTCAACCGCATCTCTGCCGATGAACTGCGCCGTGCCAGGCGTGATTTCCAGATGGTGTTCCAGGACCCTTACGGCTCGCTGGATCCGCGCCAAACCATCGCCCGCATCGTCGCCGAGCCCCTCACCGTGCTGGAGGAGGCGGATCGCACCAAATTCCGCGAACGCGTCGCCGCAGTGCTGCGCCAGGTCGGCTTGCGCGACGCCGACATGGACAAATATCCGCACGAATTCTCCGGCGGGCAGCGCCAGCGCATCGCCATTGCGCGTGCGCTGATCACCCAGCCGAAGCTGATCGTCGCCGACGAGCCGGTCTCCGCGCTCGACGTCTCCGTGCAAGCGCAAGTGTTGAACCTGATGCAGGACCTCCAGGAGCAGTTCGGTCTCAGCTACATCCTGATCAGCCACGATCTCGCCGTCGTCGACTATCTCTGCGACGAGGTTGCGGTGATGTATCTCGGCCGGATCGTCGAACAGGGCCGGCCGCAGGACCTGTTCGAGCACTGCGCCCATCCCTATACGCGCGCGCTCTTGGATGCCGTGCCGCGGGCACGCGCCGGCGGCGGCCGGCGGCGGCGCGGGGCCCAGGCGGCCGCCTCGCAATCGGCGGCGGCGACCGGATGCCCCTACGCCGCGCGCTGTGCCCTCGCTGACCAGCATTGCCGCGCGATCCTGCCTGAGTTACGCAAGGTAGGCGAGGGGCACCTTGCCGCCTGCCACAAGACGGAGGCGGTGATGGCGTTGCCCCGGCCGACCCTGGAAGGTTAGTCTCCAGAGCAGGATTGGCGTAGGCTTGAAGAACAGAGATGGCCGGGGAGTTGCGCATGTTCAGGAAATTATCGATCGTTGCATTCGCCGCCGTGCTTGCCGCAGCGCCGTTGCCGGTGCTGGCGCAGAGCAAGAAGGACAGCGTCGTCATGGCGATGGCGCTGGAGCCGCCGGGTCTCGATCCCACCAACGCCGCCGCCGCCGCGATCGCCGAGGTCACGCTCTACAACATCTATGAGACGCTGACCAAGATCAACGAGGACGGCTCCGTCTCGCCGCTGCTGGCCGAAAGCTGGAGCGCCTCGCCGGACCTGAAGACCTATACGTTCAAGCTGCGCAAGGGCGTCAAATTCCACAACGGCGAGCCGTTCGATTCCGCCGCGGTGAAGTTTTCGTTCGAGCGTAACGCCGTGCCGACCAGCACCAACAAGGACAAGAGCCTGTTCCAGAGCTTCGAGTCCGTTGCGGCGCCCGACGCCGACACGATCGTGATCACCCTGAAGAATTCCGAGCCGAACCTGCCGTTCCTGCTCGGGCAGGCCAGCGGCTCGATCGTCGAGCCGAAGAGCGCTGCCACCAACATCACACAGCCGGTCGGCACCGGGCCTTACCAGTTAGGGGCCTGGGCCAAGGGCTCCTCGATCACCCTGAGCAAATGGGCCGACTATCGCAACGCCGCGGCGATCAAGCTGTCCAAGGTGACGATCCGCTTCATCTCGGATCCGGCGGCGCAGATCGCCGCGCTGCTCTCGGGCGACGTCGATGCGTTCCCGCGCGTGTCGGCCCAGCGCAGCATCGCTCAGTTCAAGGCCGATCCACGGTTCACGGTGCTGGTCGGCGGCTCCAGGGCCAAGACCATCGTCGCGATCAACCACCGCAAGAAACCGCTGGACGACGTCCGCGTCCGCCGCGCCATCCTCGCCGCGATCGACCGCAAAGCGATGATCGACGGCGCCGTCGACGGTTTCGGCACGCCGATCGGCAGCTTCTACGTGCCGGGCGCGCTCGGCTATGTCGACACCACCGGCATCAATCCCTACGATCCCGAGAAGGCCAAGAAGCTGCTCGCCGAGGCCGGCGTCACCACGCCGCTGGAGCTTTCGCTGAAGCTGCCGCCGCCGTCCTATGCGCGGCAGGGCGGCGAGATCGTCGCGGCCCAGCTCGCCAAGGTCGGCATCGTCGCCAAAATCGAGAACGTCGAATGGGCGCAATGGCTGTCGCAGGTGTTCGCCGGCAATGGTCCGCACAATTTCGAGCTCACCATCGTCAGCCATGTCGAGCCGTTCGACCTCGTCAAGATTACCGAGCCGGACTACTATCTCGGCTACAACAACGAAGCCTTCAACGCGCTCTACAAGCAGATCGTGTCCACGCCGGATGAGGCGGCTCGCGCAAAACTTCTCGGTGACGCCCAGCGCATGCTGGCCACCGACGCCGTCTCCGCCTACCTGTACCAGCCGCAGCTGATCACCATCACCAACAAGAAGCTGAAGGGCGTCTGGAAGGACGTCCCGCAATACGAGAATGATTTCTCGACCTGGTATTGGGAGTAAGGGCCGGCTCAAGTCGAGCCTGTCGCTTCCAATTTGACCTCTTCCCATCGGGAAGAGGTCAATCGTTTGGCGTGTCCAAAACAAAAACCTGAAAAACAACCCCATGCACAGTAGGCGTGGATAGTCATTTCAATGGTTTACGCGTTGCGCGGTTCGGTGGTCTGCGCGATGCGCTCGGACGTTGACCCGTCGGGCAAAACACTGGCAATATATCATCATCGCGGCCTCATGGTTCGGGACGCACCGTCAGGCGAGGCACGCCGTGAAGAAGCCATCCTGCCGCGACGCTGGCATGGTCGCGGCTGCCCCTAGCGGCGAGGCGACGACCCCTCTGAAGCTCGACGATGCGCCACTGAGCAATATCGCTCAGGCGCTGGCCAGTGGGCAGGTCACCGCGACGGCGCTGACCAAAGCCTACCTCGCGCGCATCGAGGCCTACGATCGCGGCGGACCCGCGCTCAACGCCGTGCGCGCGCTCAATCCCGACGCGCTCGCGATCGCGGGCAAGCTCGACACCAGCAGACCGTCGGCCAGGCGGCCGCTGGCGGGCATCCCGATCCTGGTGAAGGACAACATCGCGACCGGAGACAAACAGCCGACGACGGCGGGCTCGCTGGCGCTGGAAGGCGCGCGCGCCCGGGACGATGCCACGATCGTCAAGCTGCTGCGGGACGCGGGCGCAGTGATCCTCGGCAAGGCGAACCTGACCGAGTTCTCCAACATGCTCGCGGTCGACATGCCCGGCGGCTACTCGTCGCTGGGTGGTCAAGTGAAGAATCCTTATGGGCCGGCGCTGATGGGCGAGCATGGCATCCCGATCCTGACTCCCGGAGGCTCGAGCGCGGGTTCGGCGGTGGCGGTGGCGGCAGGCCTGTGCGCAGCTTCGATCGGCACCGAGACCTCGGGCTCGCTGCTGTTCCCCGCCAGCCTGAACGGCCTCGTCACCGTCAAGCCGACCGTCGGGCTGATCAGCCGTGCCGGTATCGTGCCGATCGCGCACAGCCAGGACACTGCAGGGCCGATGACGCGCACCGTGCGCGACGCGGCGATGCTGCTGAACGTGCTGGCGGCCAAGGACCCGCTCGACCCGGCCACGCAAAAGCAGCGGCGGCCTGCCGATTATACTGCGGGCCTCGCGCGGGATACGATGAACGGTGCGCGCATTGGCGTGCCGAGCGACCCGGCCGACCCGCTGAACGATTGCTTCTACGGCAAGCTGCTGCCCGACAGGATCAAGGTCATGACCGAGACGATCAAGGTGCTGGAGGATCTTGGCGCCGTCATCGTGCGCGCCAATATGCCGACGCTCGGCTGGATCGGCGGACCGGGCACCACCATGGCCGTGCTCAACCGCAATCCGTTGAGCGAGCAAAAAGGTACTGTCGCAAGGCCGCCGGTCGTCTTCCTCTATGAGCTGAAGCACGACCTCAATCTCTATTTGAACACATGGGCCACAAACACGGACATCAAGAGCATCGCCGACATCGTGGCCTTCAACGAAGCGAACGCGGAGAGGGCGCTGCGTTTCGGCCAAGATCATTTCCTCGCCGCCGACATGACCAGGGGCGATCTCAGCGAGCGCGAGTACAAATCCGCGCGCGCCATGGATCTGCTCTCGGCCAAGACGCGCGGCATGGATGCCTACATGAACGAGCACAAGCTCGATGCGGTGCTGTTCGCAGGCGCCACCGGCGCCGCGATCGCCGCGAGGGCAGGCTATCCCAGCGTCATGGTGCCCGGAGGCTTCATCTCGGGAACGATCGACGGCAAGGACACGCCAGACTATCCGCTCGGCGTCACCTTCGCAGGCCGTGCCTGGAGCGAGCACAAGCTGCTGCGTCTGGCCTACGCCTATGAGCAGGCCTCCAACAAGCGCAAGCCGCCGCCCGGCTTGCTGGCGCCTTGGACCTCACCGGCAGACACCCGATCAGCCTTGCATTGATGAATTGGATCGCTGCTTTCGATCGTAACGCGGACACCCGGGCCCGTCCGCTGGTGCCGCCTTTGTGACCCAACTGAGACATTGGCGCAGAGCTTCTGTCTCGCATCTTGCGTTTAGGAGCACGGCGGCTCTTCGCTCGCCCCGGCTGCCTCATCGTGGATGGCGACACCCTCCAAAATCGTCCGCCTATCGGTGCAGACCGGAAGTGACTAGCGGGCAGCCAGAACAACGCTTTTGACCCGATGCAGACAGGACCGTCTCGCTGCGAGCCTATCCTTCCGGCACACCTGCCAAGCTTAGGCCCTCGTAAATGCGCTCGCGCTGGGCCAGGAAGGTCGGGTTTTCACTGCGCCGCTCGTTGCGAAATCTAGCGACGGTAAAGTTCGGGTCCAACCGAAGCCCGGCATTCCGCGCCTCCCGCGCCTCCGTAGCGCGACCGCTGAGCGCTGAGGCCGCGGCCAGGAAAAAATGCGGCATGGCAACATTAGGATTTATTTCGACTGATCTGCGCAGCCGGTCTAGGGCTGAATCGAGCCGGCCGAGGAAGAGGTCGGCGATCCCAAGCAGGGCAAGCCAGCGATCCAGTCCGGGATCGCGGGGGCTCAGCCGGATTGCGTTCATGAGATCGGCTTCTGCCTCTTCCGCGCGTCCGAGTAGCACCTTCATGAAGCCTGCGTCGGCATGGGCCCAGGCCAGATTGCGATCCAGCGCGATTGCGAACTCAAGCTCGCGCAGCGACCGCTCCGTCGCGCCCGAGACATGCAGGACATTGGCGTGTACGAAATGGGCCAGCGCGTTGCCCGGAGCAAGCGTCAATGCCTGAGTGATCGCGGTATGGGCGATACGTAGCTGTTCCTCGCGATTGGTCGAGGCAAAGGTGCGAAGTTCGTTGCCATGATAGAAGGCGAGACCGACCAACGCCTCGACATTGCGAGGGTCCAACCTGAGCGCCGCGTCGAACAGGTCGCACGCCGCGCGGTCGCGGCGCAGCGACAAGGGTTGGTTGAGGATTGCCCAGCCGCGCATCGCCAAGTCTACGGCATCCATGTTGTTCGGCCGTTCGCGCTCGGCCCGGCGGCCTTCCGCGGCAACGAGCTGGATGCCCACGGTCCGGGCGAGGCGCGTGGTGATCTCATCTTGCATGTCGAAGATATCGGCGCGCGGCTTGTCGAAGCGTTCGGCCCAAAGGTGCGCGCCGGTTTCGGTGTCGATGAGCTGCGCGTTGACGCGTACGCGGTCGCCGCCGCCCTGCACGCTGCCTTCCATCACGTAGCGCACACCAAGCTCGCGGCCGATTACGCGGACGTCGACTGGCTTGCTTTTGAAGGTGAAGGCGGTGTTGCGAGCTATGACGAAGGCTCCAGGAATGCGCGACAGGTCGGTTGTGAGACTTTCAGTGATACCGTCGACGAAGTAGTCCTGCTCGCTGTTGCCATCGAGGTTGACGAAGGGCAGGACCACGATGGAGAGCCGCGGTGCGATGGCCGTGTGCGGCGCCGTTGCTGCGGCGCGCATCGGTGAAAGCGAATAGACCTGCACCGGCTCGGCGATGTTCTTCAGTTGCTGCTGGCCGCGATCTTGTGCGGCGATGTCCATTTTGCCACGTACTTGGTGATAGGCCGCACTAGACAGGCAGATACCACCAGGCTCGGCAATCTGCTCCAATCGCGCCGCCACATTGACCCCATCGCCCATGAGGTCGCCATCGTCCTCCACGACCACGTCGCCAAGGTTGATGCCAATGCGGAACTCGATACGCCTATCCGGTGCTAAGCCGGCGTTGCTCTCGACCATAGCCCGTTGCACATCGACCGCCGAGCGAACTGCATCCACCACCGAGGCGAACTCGGCCAGCAAGCCATCTCCGGTGGTCTTGACGATGCGTCCGCGATGGGCCGCGATAACAGGATCGATCAAGCTCTTGCGGATGACTCGGAGGCGATCGAGCGTACCTTCCTCGTCAGTTGCCACCAGCCGACTATAGCCGACTGCATCGGCCGCGAGGATCGTGGTCAACCGTCGGTTTGGCCGCTCGATCGCCAAGTTTCCCTCCTGGATCGATCGAGGCCAGTCTACGCATTTAGTTGCAGGTGCCAAGGGATTTGACATGAGGGAGCGGTCGAGGTGTCTGATCCTGCTCCATAGCGTCGCCGGGCTGGTTCGCTAGCGTCGGCTCATGAAGACGGACCGGATTCAGCCGGCCAAGCGGCTAAACGGCGCGGATGACTCGAAGCAGACAGGCGGGCCCCTTAGGTGAGTGATTGCCGCGGCCGACGCGATCCTTCGCCTCCGTCAGCCGTCGCGCAATTCCGATGCTCTGCAAGCGCTAAATAGAGGGGCCGCGCCGACGCCGACTCCGCTTTCGGGCAAAGCCTTATGTCCGGTTGTGGCCAGGAAGCGGACGTAAGGTCACCCATCGCTAGGCTGCTGTGGATAGTGGTTGGCGCGTGAGTCGATTCATTTGGAAGAATAACCTTTTTCGCAACTACCAAAGCGTGTGTGGCAAAGTGAGGGAGTAACCGGGAAGCCGAACTGTCCAGAGTGAGGCCCGCGACGAGGGAGCTGCGCCGCAAGGGCATTGAACGTTTGGAACCCTCATGCGTTAGCCGCACGGATGAAGGCCGGATGGACCATCCGGCATGACGACGCGGCCACGGAGTTCGGTTCTTGCTTAAGCTTTACAGGTGGCCGTCGGACGACTGGCACGGCATCGGTGCGGAAATGCCCTCGGAGATCATCTGGGCCGATCTCTTGAACGCGAGTGACGAGGAAAAGCAGTTCGTCGAACGACTGCTCGGGATCCGCATTCCCTCGGAAGAGTCCCTCAGCGAGATCGAGGCGTCGAGCCGCCTGATCCTCGACCACGGGGCGCTCTATCTCAGCTCGCCCGCGCTCCGGCCCAGCGAAAACAAGGAGGCCGAGATCACGCCGGTGGGGTTCGTCATTGGCCCGCATGTTCTGGTGACGGTGCGCTTTGCGGAGCTGCCGATCTTCGACGACGTCGGCAAGCGCATCGGCTCCGACGACAGCCTGGAGAACGGCATGTGCGTGTTCACCAGCCTGCTCGAGGCCATGGTTGACCGTGGCGCCGATGTCCTGGAGCATCTCGGCGCCAAGGTGGACCGGCTCTCGCGGGGCGTCTTTAGGGGCGGGCTGGTTCGCACCCAACGTCCGGTGCGCTCCAGCCGCAGGATGCGCGAGGCGCTGGAGAATATCGGCGAGCTGGCCGACCGGCTGGCCAAGGCGCGCGATGTCCTGCTCGGGGTCGGCCGCGTTGCCTCGTTTGCCGGCGATGTCGGCAGTGAATGGATCAGGGCCGCGTCGAAGAAACGTCTCGAGGCGGTGTCGAAGGACGTCGTTTCACTCAGCGACTACGAGACACGACTGTCCGACAAGATCCAGCTGCTGCTCGATGCGGTGCTCGGCTTCGTCAACATCCAGCAGAACGAGCTGTTCAAGATCCTGACGATCGTCTCCGTTGTCGGCGTGCCGCCGACCATCCTGGTCGGCATCTGGGGCATGAACTTCAAGCACATACCAGAGCTGGACTGGACCTTCGGCTATCCGTTGGCCTGGCTTGCGGTGATTGCCAGCGGCGTGCTTCCGCTGATCTGGTTCAAGCGGCGCGGCTGGTTCGATTGAAGCGGCGGCGCACCGTTCGAAAGCGATGCGCCGCTGCTTTGATCATGCTGCCCTGGCGTCGACATTGCCGATCCAGTCGCGGGCCAGCGTGACGTCGGCTTGCGACAATGGGTGCCCTGCCGGCAGGACCCTGTGGGTGACGCTCGCGCCTGCTTGCGAGAGCAGAGCCGTGAGGTGGGCTGAATTGCCAGCCGGCACGATCGGGTCGCCTTGCCCGGACAACAGCAGGACTGGCTTGCCTGCAAGATCGGTTTTTGGCGGATCCGACAGCGGTACCATGGCGCGCAACAGGATCGCGCCTGCAAGCACGTCCGGCTCCAGCAGCAACAGCGCGGCAGCGATGTTGGCACCGTTAGAGAAGCCGACCGCGACCGGCGCGGCGAGGCCGTAACGTTGTCGCGCCTCCGTGACGAAGTCGGCGAGTTCGTGTGCGCGCCGGCGCAAATCGTCCTCGTCGAACACGCCTTCGGCCAGGCGGCGGAAGAAGCGCGGCTTGCCGTGCTCGAGCACGCGGCCGCGCGGCGAGAGCAGGGCGGCGCCGGGCGATATCATTCGGCCGAGGCCGAGCAGGTCGTTCTCGTCACCGCCGGTGCCGTGCAGCAGCAGGAGTGGGGCCGAGCCCGCGTTGGCCGCGGGCTCGAAACGATGGATGAATGAACTCTCGGTCATGACACACTCTCTTCAAGGTTCGGCAACACTTCCTCGATCTGCTTGCGGTGCGCTTCGAGGAAGCCGGGCAGCTTCAGGTCGCGGCCCAGGGTCGCGACGGGTTCGTCGACGGCGAAGCCGGGGATGTCGGTCGCGATCTCGAACAGCACGCCGCCGGGTTCGCGGAAGTAGATCGAGCGGAAGTAGTTGCGATCCCTCTGCTCGGTCGGGTGCAGGCCGTGATTGCTCACGAGCTTTTGCGCCATCTGGCCCTGCTCGGCGTCGTCGGCCGCGCGGAAGGCAATGTGATGCACCGAGCCGCCGCCCTGATGTCCCCGCAAGAAGCCTTGGGCTTCGTAGATGTCGACGACGCTGCCTTCGGCATCGCCCGCTGCCTTGAAGCGGATCACCGAGCCTTCGCGCGCGGTCTCCTTGAAGCCGAACACGTCGGTGAGGACGGCCGCCGTCTTCACTGCGCTGTCGAGCAGCAGGGTCACGCCGTGCAAGCCGCGGATCGCATGCTCGGCCGGCACGTCGCCATTGCTCCAGCCCGGCTCGTTCTCGGCGCCGGGAATGCCGACCAGCGCGAGCGCCATCCCGTCGGGGTTGCTGAACGGCAGCACGGACTCACCGAAGCGCTTCTCCAGCGCCTCGTGAGCAATGCCCTTCTCGATGAAGCGCTGCGTCCAGTAGGCGAGCGAGCGCTGCGGCACGCGGAAGGCGGTCTGATGGGTTTCGCCGACACCGCGGCGGCCGGCCGAAACGCCCGCCCACGGGAAGAAGGTCAGGATGGTGCCGGGGCGGCCGGTCTCGTCGCCGTAATAAAAGTGATAGGTGGCAGGGTCGTCGAAATTGACCGTCTTCTTGACGAAGCGCAGGCCGAGGTCCCGGGTGTAAAAGCCGAAGTTCCTCATGGGATCGCCCGCGATCGCGGTGACATGGTGCAGTCCAGACATTGTCGTCCTCCAAAATTCGGGGAGCATCGTGCTCTGGTTGGAAATATCGTTCCGCTTTGGATTGGAGACAATCCATGCAAATATGACGGCTATGTCTATGAATTGGAAACAATAGGCGCGCCCGATTGGACAAGGTGGCCAGCCTCCGGGCTTTCGTAAAAGTGGT
This sequence comes from Bradyrhizobium sp. 137, assembly GCF_023074095.1. Taxonomy (NCBI): domain Bacteria; kingdom Pseudomonadati; phylum Pseudomonadota; class Alphaproteobacteria; order Hyphomicrobiales; family Nitrobacteraceae; genus Bradyrhizobium; species Bradyrhizobium sp. 137. The sequence continues at coordinate 123,183 of NZ_JADPKU010000050.1, read as the reverse complement.
CGAAAGCGGCAGCTTTGCGGAAGCCGGCCGCCAGCTGCGGCTGTCGCGCTCGGCGATCAGCAAATACATCGCGGACCTCGAGGAGAGTCTCGGCGTCCAACTCCTGAACCGCACCACGCGGCACGCGAGCCCGACCGAGAACGGCCAGCGCTATTTCGAGCGTGCGGTGGTGATCCTCTTGGAGATCGAGGCTGCGGACCAGGCGGTGACGCAGGCCCAGTCGGCGCCGCGGGGCCTGTTGCGCGTCAACGCGCCGATGTCGTTCGGCACGATGCGGCTGGGGCCGGTGCTCGCCGATTTCATGGCACGCTATCCCGAGTTGCAGTTCCAGATCGTGCTCAGCGACGATTTGCTCGATCCGGTCCAGGACGGATTTGACGTGACGTTGCGGATCGCGGAGCTGGAATCCTCCAGCCTGATCGCGCGCAAGATCATGCCGGTGGCGCGCATGATCTGCGCTTCGCCGGATTATCTGGCGCGTCACGGCACCCCAAATCATCCGCAGGATCTGCGCGAGCACGCCGCGCTGACCTACGGCTTCCTACTCACCGGCAATCAGTGGAAGCTGACCGGCACTGATGGCGATCACTGGATCCAGCCGGCCTGGTCGCTCTGCGTCAACAACGCCGAGGTGCTGCGCGACGTCGCGATCAACGGCAGGGGGCTGGCGCTGCTGCCCGAGTTCATCGCCGCGGATGCGTTGAAGAAGGGCGAGCTGCGGACGGTGCTGAACGACTATTTCGCGCCGCCGCTCGCGCTTTATGCGGTGTATCCGCCGACGCGGCATTTGTCGGTCAAGGTGCGTCTGTTCATCGACTTCCTGGTCGAGCGTTTTGGCCGCGAGCGGGACGAAGCCGGCGGACGCAGACGTGCGGAGGCTAGGGATACTATTATACCGTAACGGAGACTGAACTTTCTTCCGATCGCTCAGGACTCATACTTGCGTCCCGACTTCGCGCTTAGGACCAGAGAGCTTCAGCCGCTGCCGGGGCGTCGCCGAGGGCTCTCTTTCGTGCCGCTGCGAAAAGCGGCGGCGTGATGTGTGGCTCGCCGACACTTCTCGACTTGATTCCAACAAGCGCAGGAGGAGCCTATGCGGAAGTCTCTCAGCTTTTTCCTTTCTGGCGTAGCATTGATCGTCGCGGCGTCAACCGCTGTAGCGGGCGAGCGGGTGCTTGAGTTCAAGCTGGTTACAAAGCCGATCGATCTCAAGGTCATCGAGGCCGCAAACGTCGAAGGACAGACGGTTGTGTCAGGCAAATTCTTTGGAGTCGCCGTTTTCAACGACGGCCGTATCGGAGTGAAAGAGTTCGTCAATACTTCGGACTTGCTCAAAGGGTCGGGCCCGTTCTTCGGCTACAGCACTTACACGTTCGAGGAAGGCTCGATTACGGCGCGCTACACCGGTTCGGCCAAAGACGGCAAATCAACGGGCGAATACACGATCCTATCGGGCACAGGTGCCTATGCGAACGCCACGGGTACGGGCACAATCGAAAGCGCGCCGAACCCATTCAAGGGCGTCAACCTGCTAAACATAAAGCTCGTCGTTAAAACGTCCGGTTCATGACAGCGCAATGTTCACAGGTCCCACACCAAGGAAGTTGATCCCTTGTGTGGCGTGTTGGCCGGCCGGCGGCACATTGCCGGCCGGGCGACCTGCTGAAGAACCGGGCGGGCGCGGTCGCCCCACTGGTCTTGATCGTAGGCCTGCAGGATGCGGACAAAATCGGCCATGCTGGATTGATCTCGGTTTTCGGCCATAGCCTCAACCTGAGTATCGGATGCGGGCTGGCTCGCTTGCCAAAACCGCCCGAGGACATCGGCGATGTTTCTCATGACGTACTCTCTGCAGCCAACTGTGACAGTAGACACCAAGTACTGGAGCGGCATCGCACCGTTCGCTAGGAGAAAAGCCGGCGGACGCTACACGGCCGGACTTGTCCTGCAACTGCCGGCTCGCGCGGCCGGTTCCGTTGCTTTTCACTCCGCGTTCATAGTTAGCACTGAGCACTTGGTTGTCGCCATTGTGCGCGGGTATGGCGAGACCATACTGAGGTAGGCTCAGATTGATGAATCGGGAAAAGTTCGATTCGCTCTGCCGCGAATTTCACACGCCGCGAAGAGTCGCGATTTCGGGCCTGGTCTTCACCTTCAGGCATCGAGGGCGTTTCGATACGCTGGTCTCCGCTAGCGCCTCAGCGTGAACTCGTCCGCACTGCGCCGGTGCTCCCATTTCGCCTGCTCCAGTTCGGGCCGGTCGCATTGGACTTCCGGATAGCCGATGCAGAGATAGGCGATGAACTTCCATGATTCCGGCACGTCGAGAATGGCGTGAATGCGCGCAGGATTCAGGATCGAGATCCAGCCGAGCCCGATGCCTTCCGCGCGCGCGGCGAGCCACATCGCGGTGATCGCCGCGACGACCGAATATTCCGTCGTCTCCGGCATGGTGGCACGGCCGAGGCCGTGACCGATGTCGCTGGCCTTGTCGGCAAACACGGCGAGGTGGCCAGGAGCCTGTTCGAGACCCGACAGTTTCAGCGTGGCATAGCGGGTCGCGCGCTCGCCGGTATAGGCGTTCAACGCATCGGCATTGCACGATTTGAAGTCGTCGATCACGGCTTGGCGCCGTGCGGCGTCGTCGACCGTGACGAAGCGCCAGGGCTGGCTGAGACCGACCGATGGCGAGAGACAGGCGGTCTCGATCAGGCGCTCCACCGCGCCGCGTGGTAACGGATCGCCGCGAAAACGCCGCACGTCCCGGCGCCATACGAACAGCTCGCGTAATTGTCGGCGGAAGGCGTCATCGAACTCGACCATGGGTCAGCGTCCGACCTGGAAGGCCGCGGCAACCAGCAGGATCATGATCTCGCCTGTCTGCTCGAACGCGCCGAGGATGTCGCCGGTCTGCCCGCCGATCTGGCGGATGGCGAGCCGCGCCAGCATGAACCCGGCGAGCGACAGCAGGATCAGGGCGACCAGCGCCTTGCCCGGCCCGAGCGCGAGGACGAGAGCGAGCGTCCCAAGTGCGAAGGCGATGGCGACACTGCGGCCCGGCGGCGGCCCCGCGCTCGCCGAAAGCCCATCCGGCCGCGCCAGCGGGACAAGCGACATGAAGGCCGGCACGCCTGCGCGGGCTGCGATGTGCGCCGCGCACAGCGCCAGCGTGACCGTCCATGGATTGGCGATCGCCGCGAGCGCACTCCAGCGCAGGCCGAACGACAGGATCAGCGCGCAGACGCCATAGGTCCCAATCCGGCTGTCGCGCATGATCTCGAGCTTGCGCTCGCGCGTTCGGCCGCCGCCGAGGCCATCGACGGTGTCGGCAAGCCCATCCTCGTGTAGCGCGCCGGTGATGAGGGCGGTAGCGGCCAGCGCGAGCAGGGCGGCAAGGTTCGGCGTCAGTCCGAACCGGCTGCACATCTTATAGACCAGCGCGCCGGCAAGTCCGACCAGCAGTCCCGCGAGGGGCAGCGCCCAGGTTGCACGCGCGATGGCGCCGTCGCCTGCGGGCTTCGACGATGCCACCGGCAGAATCGTGACGAACGATGCCGCCATCCTGAGATCGGCGATGACGTCTCGCAGAAATTCGGCGCGCGGCATCATTTCAATTTCATCGGCAGGCCGGCGACGACGAACTCGACCTCGTCGGCAGCCGCCGCGATAGTCTGATTCATGAGGCCGGCGGCGTCGCGAAAGCTGCGTGCCAGGGCGTTGTCAGGAACGATGCCGAGACCGACCTCGTTAGTGACGAGAACAACTGGGCTTTTCAGCCGGGGCAGGGCGCCGGCAAGATCTTTCACCTCGCTCTCCCAGTCGCGTTCCGCATGCATCAGATTCGAGAGCCACAGCGTCAGGCAATCCACCAGCCTTGCGCCGCCGCCATCGGTTGCGACCAGCACCTGCACGAGATCAAGCGGCACCTCGCGCTCGATCCAGTCGGTTTCGCGCCGCGCGCGATGCGTGGCGATGCGCGCCTCCATTTCGGCATCGAGCGCCTCGGCCGTCGCGACATAGACGGGCTGCCCGGGAAAGGCCTTCGCTCGCGCTTCCGCACGCGTGCTCTTGCCCGATCGCGCTCCGCCCGTGATCAAGATGACGGCCATGAAGGTCTCCTATCAGCCCTGACTAATCACCAAACACGGCCAAAGACAAAGCCGAAATCGGGCCTGTAGGGGCTTGCGCTCTGCCTTCGCTTTGCGCAACAGGGGCGGAACAGGAGGCGCGTGTGGGCTTTGCGGCGGGGATGGTGGTGGCGATGGCGGCGGATGCCCTGCTGGGCTGGCCGTCGTGGCTGTTCGCGCGGATCGGCCATCCCGTGACCTGGCTCGGCCGCCTGATCGCGACTATCGACACCGCCTGGAATCGCGCGTCTGACCCGCCGGCGTTTCGCCGCGCCGCCGGCGTTGCCGGAGCGCTCGCGGTGATCGCGGTCTCAATCGCGCTCGGCTGGATGCTTCAGTCCGTGCTTCCCTGGGGCTGGATTCAGATCGCGCTGGTCGGCGTCCTGGCCTGGCCCCTGGTCGCGCTGCGCTCGCTGCATGACCATGTCGCGGCTGTCGCGACGCCCTTGCAGGCCGGCGACATCGCCGCCGCGCGCGACGCGGTCTCGCGGATCGTCGGCCGCGATCCCGCGGCGCTCGATGAGGCCGGTATCGCGCGCGCGGCAATCGAGAGCCTCGCCGAGAACGCCTCCGACGCCGTCGTGGCGCCGGTGTTCTGGGGCGCGCTGTTCGGCCTGCCCGGCATCTTCGGCTACAAGGCGATCAACACACTCGACTCCATGATCGGACATCGCAGCGAGCGGCACGAAGCGTTCGGCTGGGCCGCAGCGCGCATCGACGATGTCGCCAATTTCGTTCCGGCGCGCGTGACCGGCTTCCTCTTCGTGCTGCTGGCGTCGCGGCGATCGGAGGCGCTGTCGTGCATGACCCGCGATGCCCGCCGCCACCGCTCGCCTAACGCTGGCTGGCCGGAAGCGGCCATGGCTGGCGCGCTCGGTGTGCGGCTCAGCGGCCCACGCATCTATCACGGTAGCGTCACGAACGAGCCCTGGCTCAACGAGGGCGCGCGCGATCCGCTCGCTGCGGACATCAATCATGGATTGACGGTCTATCGCAGGTCCATGCTGCTTCTCGCCGCGGTGCTTGCGGTCCTGGCCTTCGCGTGAAAGAACGGGGCATGCGCGAGCACGGTGGAAATCTCGATCTGGCACAGCAGCGTTTTGGCGGACGCGCAGAGGATTGGATCGACCTCTCGACAGGGATCAACCGGCTGCCTTATCCGGTAGGCGAGGTGAGCGCGCGCGCCTGGAGCGCGTTGCCGTCGCGCGCCGAAATCGATGCCTTGCATCAAGCCGCGCAGCACGCCTATCGCACGAGCGCACCTGTTGTTGCGATGGGCGGTGCACAGGCCGCCATTCAACTGCTGCCGCAGCTCGCGGCGCCTGGCCGCGCGCGCATCCTCGCGCCGACCTACAATGAATATGCCGGGGTCCTGTCGGCCGCGGGCTGGGATGTCCTGGAGGTCGGCGAATTTGACGCGTTGGCCGGCGCAGACCTCGCGATCGTCGTCAATCCCAACAATCCCGATGGCCGCCGCCATTCGCCCAAGGACTTGCTGGCACTGCTGCCGCGCGTCGGCCATCTCGTGATCGACGAGAGCTTTGCCGACGCCGTCCCGCAGCTGTCGCTTGCTTCGGAAGTCGATCGGCCGCGGCTGTTGATCCTGCGCTCGTTCGGAAAGTTTTATGGCCTTGCCGGCCTTCGGCTTGGCTTCGCAATTGGCAATGCGGCGGATATCGGCAAGCTTGCGTCGATGTCGGGTCCATGGCCGGTCTCGGGAGCGGCGATCGCGATCGGTTGCCGCGCCTTGCGCGACGATGCCTGGGCTGAGGCTACCTCAGCGCGGCTCGCACGCGACTGTGTTCGGCTCGACGCCATGGCGCAGTCGCAAGGCTGGACGCTTATCGGCGGCACGCCGTTGTTTCGTCTTTACCAGACACCTAACGCGCTGGCCGCGCAGGAAAAGCTCGCGCGCGCCCAGATCTGGTCGCGCGTTTTCGCGCGAGAGCCGGCATGGCTGCGCCTCGGGCTTCCCGGCAGCGAATCCGAATGGACGCGCCTTGCCGAGGTGCTAGCGGGCTAACGCGAGCAGGCCTTCGACGTCGAGATGCCTTTCGATGTGATCGGCGAGGGCATCGAGCGCGCTCTCGATCCTGGCATGATAGGGCTCGTTACCCGCGGGAATATCGAGCTTTGCCAGATATGCCTTGCGGAAATCATCCGACGTGAACAGGCCGTGCAGATAGCTGCCCTGGACGCGGCCATCGCGCGAGATCGCGCCTTCCGGCTTGCCGTTCAGTTTCGCAAATGGCCGCGCGCGATCGGGCCCGTCGGTGTGGCCGATGTGGATCTCGTAGGCCTCGATCGCCTGGTCGGTGGCGGCGTGCAAGGCGGAGACGCGTGTCAGCGTCTTCTGCGGCCTCATCACCGTTGTCACGTCGAGCAGCCCGAGACCCGGCGTGTCGCCCGCAGGTCCCTCGATGCCGTCAGGGTCGGCAACGCTGTGTCCGAGCATCTGATAGCCGCCGCAGAGCCCGAGCACATGGCCGCCCCGGCGGTGATGCGCCACGAGATCAATGTCCCAGCCCTGTGCTCGCAGGAAGGCGAGATCGCCACGAGTGGATTTTGAACCGGGGATGATGACCAGCCTCACATCGCCGGGGATTGCTTCGCCCGGACGCACCATGACGAGATCGACGCCGGGTTCGAGCTTGAGCGGATCGAGATCGTCGAAATTGGCGATCCGCGACAGGGCGAGGCAGGCGATCTTGCATTGGCCCGGCTTGCGCGCGTCGCGCAGGCCCAGCGCGTCCTCGGCCGGCAGCTCGCCGGCGCGCGCGAACCAGGGCAGCACGCCAAAGCCGCGCCATGCGGTTTTCGCTTCGATCAGCCGGTAGCCGTCATCGAACAGCGTGGGGTCGCCGCGGAACTTGTTGATGACGAAGCCCTGGATCATCGCGGCATCGTCAGGGTCGATGACCGTCCTGATGCCGACAAGCTGGGCGATGACGCCGCCGCGGTCGATGTCGCCGACCAGCACGACCGGCACGTTGGCCTTGCGCGCAAAGCCCATATTGGCGATGTCGGCCTTTCGCAAATTCACCTCGGCCGGGCTGCCCGCGCCTTCGACCAGCACCAGATCGGCGCGCGTCTTCAAGCGCGCGAAACTCTCCAGCACGGCGCCCATCAGCGAGGGCTTCATCGCCGCATAATCGCGCGCACGCACCGTTGCGATGCGCTTGCCATGGACGATGACCTGCGCGCCGACATCGGTCTCCGGCTTGAGCAGCACCGGGTTCATGTCGGTGTGCGGCTCGACGCGAGCGGCGAGCGCCTGAAGCGCCTGGGCGCGGCCGATCTCGCCGCCGTCGACGGTGACGGCGGCATTGTTCGACATGTTCTGCGGCTTAAAAGGGAGCACGCGCAGGCCGCGCCGCATGAAGGCGCGCGCAAGGCCCGCGACGATGAGCGACTTGCCCACGTCCGAGCCGGCCCCCTGGATCATCAGCGCGCGCGCCATGGCGAGATCGTATCAGAACTCGACGCCGGCTTGCGCCTTGATGCCGGACCGGAAGGGATGCTTGACCAGCGTCATCTCGGTAACGAGATCGGCGATCTCGATCAATTCGTCCTTTGCGTTGCGCCCGGTGAGCACGACATGCGTCATCGGCGGCTTTTGCGTCGTCAGGAATTCGACCACCTCGGCGATGTCGAGATAGTCATAGCGCAGCGCGATGTTGATCTCGTCGAGCACGACCATGCGCAAGGCAGGATCGCGAATCAGCTCCTTGGCCTTGTCCCAGCCGGCGCGCGCGGCGGCGATGTCGCGGGCGCGGTCCTGCGTCTCCCAGGTGAAACCTTCGCCCATGGCGTGGAATTGGCAGAGGTCGCCGAAATGGCCAGTGAGCAGGCGGCGCTCGCCGGTGTCCCAGGCGCCCTTGATGAACTGCACCACCGCGCAGGGCAAGCCATGGGCGACGCAGCGGACGATCATGCCGAAGGCCGAGGACGACTTGCCTTTGCCGGCGCCGGTGTGGACGATAACGAGGCCTTTTTCGCCGCTCTTGGTCGCCATGATCTCGTCGCGGGCGGCCTTCTTCTTTGCCATTTTCGCGGCGTGGCGGGCGTCGGTTTCCTCGCCCGTTTGGATATCCGGTTCAGGCGTCATCGTATCCGGTCCTTCGGCTTGACAAGTGGCGGCCACCGGCAAATGGTGGGTCTGCGCTGGTTCCTGTCCTATGACAGGCGAAGAGGGAATGCGATAGGGTCCGAATTGGCAAGATTTGGGTCCAAAATGCAGCCGCCCCCGCGACCGTGACCGGAGAGATGCCCGAAGCCACTGACCCCTAACGGGATCGGGAAGGCGGGGATCGAAGGGCAAAAGCCCTGCTCCGCAAGCCGGGAGACCTGCCAGCGCGGACGATTTTGGACCGGCGGACGGGGTGTTCCGCGACGGGGAAACGGGCCTCTCACAATGGTCCGTGCGCCTCTTCGCCTCCCGCTGTTATTCTGGAAGAGGCGATGACGGTCACACTTCACGTCTGCATTACCTGCCGTGCCGGCGAGACGCTTGGCGAAGGCGACGTCACGCCGGGCAAGCGGTTGCATGGCGCGATCCTGGACGCCGGCGTGCCCGACGGCGTCAATGTGGTTCCGGTCGAATGCCTCTCTGCCTGTAGCCAGGGCTGCTCGGTCGCGCTGAGTGCGCCGGGTCGCTGGTCCTATGTCTATGGCCGCCTGTCGGAGACGAATGCGCGCGACGTGGTCGCGGGCGCTGCGGCGTATGCGGCCGCGCCCGACGGCCTCGTGCCCTGGCGCAGCCGTCCCGAAATCTTCCGCAAGCAGTCGCTTGCCCGCATTCCCCCCCTTGCCGTCGTGCCGGAGGCCGCCGAATGAATTCGCTCGCAAAAGTCCCGGTCACTGTGATCACCGGTTTTCTCGGCTCCGGCAAGACGACGCTGATCCAGCATCTGCTCGCCAATGCCGGCGGCAAGAAGCTCGCCGTGCTCGTCAACGAGTTCGGCAGCGAGGGCGTCGACGGCGAGATTTTGAAGTCGTGCGCTGCTGCCAATTGCCCGGAGGAGAACATCATCGAGCTCGCCAATGGCTGCATCTGCTGCACCGTCGCTGACGATTTCATTCCGGCCATGGAGCAATTGCTGGCACGCCCCGTGAAGCCCGATCACATCCTGATCGAGACCTCGGGCCTGGCGTTGCCAAAACCGCTGCTGAAGGCCTTTGACTGGCCGGAGATCCGCTCGCGCATCACTGTCGATGGCGTGATTGCGCTGGCCGATGCAGAGGCTGTCGCTGCTGGCCGCTTCGCGCCGGACCCGATTGCAGTCGAAGCGCAGCGCGCGGCGGACGACAATCTCGACCACGAGACGCCGCTGTCGGAAGTGTTCGAGGACCAGATCGCCTGCGCCGACATCGTGCTGCTGACCAAGGCCGATCTTGCCGGCAGCTCAGGGATAGAAGCCGCCAAGGCGGCGATCACCGCCGAGATGCCGCGCCGCGTGCCGATGCTTCCCATCACCGACGGCGCGATCGATGCGCGCGTCATCCTCGGTCTCGGCGCCGCCGCCGAGAGCGATCTTGCCGCGCGTCCCTCGCATCACGACGGCGAGGAGGAGCATGAGCATGACGATTTTGCCTCCGTCGTGATCGACCTGCCGGAAGTTGCCGATATCGATGCGCTGGTCGCCTCCGTTCAGCGCCTAGCGCGCGAGCAGAACGTGCTGCGCGTCAAAGGCTATATCGCAATCGCGGGCAAGCCGATGCGCCTCTTGCTGCAGGCGGTCGGCGAGCGTGTGCGCCACCAGTTCGACAAGCCCTGGGGCGCAGGTGTCAGGCAATCGAAACTCGTCGTGATTGGCGAGCACGGCGATATTGACGAGGCCGCGATCAGGTCAGGGCTAGCAACCTGATGCACGTCGTTTTCCGCGAGAGCCGCGGTCTTGAGGAGACCGCGACGCCAAGGGACATCGGCCAGGACCCGGCCGATCTCGTGGTGCTCTCATATTCGGATTCCGATCTTGCCGCGTTTGCGGCCGGCTGGCGGCGCGGCCGTACCAGCCTGCCGTCGCTGCGGCTCGCAAATCTTGCGGAACTGCGTCATCCGCTCTCGGTCGACACCTATATCGAGCGCACGCTCTCCCATGCGCGTGGCATTCTGGTACGTCTGATCGGCGGTGAATCCTATTGGCCGTATGGTCTCGCGACGCTCCAGCAACTTGCTAAGGACCGCAACATCGTGCTGGCCGTGCTGCCGGCCGACGGCCGTGACGATACGCGGCTCGACGCGTATTCGACCTTGCCGGTCTCGACCCTGCGCCGGCTCAAGGTGCTCTGTGACACCGGCGGCCCGGTCGCGGCCCAAGCCGCGATCGCGCAGCTCGCGCTGGCCTCGGGCCTCTATGCCGGGCCAGTCGTCGGCGAAATGAATGTGCCCGAGACGGGATTTTATGATCCCGCGCGCGGCGTCATTGCTGCGCCGACGGGCGGCGAGGGGAAGCCGCACGCGCTGGTGACGTTCTATCGCTCCTATCTCACCGCTGCGGACACCGGGCCGGTCGATGCCTTGATCGCCGCGCTGCGCGAGAAGGGTTTTGGTGCCTATGGTGTCTTCGTCACCTCGCTGAAAGCCGCGGCCGTCGCCGATTGGCTGCGCGCGCATCTCGCGCGAGATCCTCCTACGGCGATCGTCAATGCGACGGCGTTCTCGGCCGTAGGCGACGATGGCACGACGCCGTTTGACGTAGCCCCGTGTCCGGTGTTCCAGGTTGCGCTCTCGACGGCACGGCGCGAGGATTGGGCTACCTCGCTGCGCGGCCTCTCGCCGGGCGACCTCGCGATGCATGTGGTGCTGCCCGAGGTCGATGGCCGCTTGTTCGCGGGCGTGGTGAGCTTCAAATCCGCTGCGGAGCGCGATCCCGATCTGCAGTTCTCCCATCTTGCGCATCGCGCTGACGAGGAGCGGGTGAAGGCCGTCGCCGCACGGGTTGCGGCCTGGCGGCGGCTCGCCGAGACGCCGGCCGCCAAGAAGCGTCTGGCGATCGTGCTTTCGAACTACCCGGGCCGTCCACACCAGATCGCGCATGCGGTTGGCCTCGATGCGCTGGCGTCCGTCGAGGTCTTGCTGTCCGACCTCGCGGAGACGGGCTTCGATGCCGCGCCAGTTCATGCGCTCGGCGAAACGCTGCTGAGGCAGCAGCTGACCTGGAGCGTCGCTGAGTACCGCACGGCGCTCTCGCGTCTGCCGCAAGCATTGCAGGATGATCTCGCACAAGCTTGGGGTGCGCCGGAGGATGATCCGAGCTGTCGCGACGGTGCGCTCCACTTCGCCGCGATTCGGTGCGGCCAGTCGATCATCGCGGTTCAGCCCGAGCGTGGCGATGCAACCACGCGCGATGTCGACTATCACGATCTCGCCCGCACGCCGCGCCATGCCTATGTTGCGTTCTATCTGTGGCTTCGAGAGCAGGGCTGTGACGCCGTCGTGCATATGGGCGCGCACGGCACGCTGGAATGGCTGCCCGGCAAATCCTTGGCGCTGTCATCGAGCTGTTGGCCGGAAGCCCTGATCGGCGATCTGCCGGTCATCTATCCCTTCATCGTCAATGATCCTGGCGAGGCCGCGCAGGCCAAGCGGCGCATCGGCGCCGTCACGATCGGCCATCTGCCGCCGCCCCTTGCCGCATCCGTCGTCCCGGAGGGCTTGCGCCGGCTCGAACGGCTTCTGGACGAATATTCCACTGCCGATGGTCTTGACCCCGCCCGCCGCCAGCGGTTGATCGCGGCGATCCGCGACGAAGCCCGTGCCGCGGGCCTCGAAGACGATCTTGGCCTCGATGCATCGGCCGCACCAGCCGAAGCGATTCCACGGATCGATCGTTTCGTCTGCGACATCAAGGAAAGCCAGTTCGGTGACGGCCTGCACGTGTTCGGCCGCGGCGCCTGCGGCGACGCGGAGCGGGACGCCCTGCGCGCCGCGCTTGCGGGGCAGCGCATTGCGCCGGGGCCATCGGGCTCGCCCTATCGCGGGCGCCAGGACGTGCTGCCGACCGGGCGCAATCTCTTCGCCGTCGATCCACGCGCGGTGCCGACGCCGTCGGCGCATGCGCAAGGCATCAAGCTCGCGGAAGAGCTGCTGCGCCGTCACTTGCAGGATCATGGCGACTGGCCGAAGGGGCTCGTGGTCGATCTCTGGGGCTCGGCGACGATGCGCACCGCAGGCGAGGAGTTCGCGATGGCGCTGCATCTGGCCGGTCTTGCGCCGCACTGGGACCACGCCTCCGGGCGCGTCACCGGCTACGACATCATCGCGCCGGCCGAGCTCGGCCGCCCCCGCATCGACGTGACGCTGCGCGTATCGGGCCTGTTCCGCGACGTCTTTTCGGGTCTGGCGCAATTGTTCGAGGCTGCGTCCGAGGCGCTCGCAAACCGCGACGAAGAGGGTGAGGAGAATCCCTATCGCCACCGTGCGCCACGCGTCTTTGCGCCGCGGCCCGGACAATACGGCGTCGGCTTGTCAGCGATCCCTGATACCTTCACGCCCGAGACGCGTGATGCCGCCGGGGAAGCGTGGCTGTCGGCATCGTCCTGGGCGTTCTCGGCGGATGGCGCGATCAAGCCTGATCGCGCCGGCATCGAGGCGCGGCTTGCGTCCGCCGATGCCTTCGTCCATGTCCAGGATCTGCCAGAGACCGATCTTCTGCTCGCCGCGGACTATGCTGCGCATGAAGCGGGGGTCGCCGCAGCTGCGGCACATCTCGGCGCGGCAGGACCATCGCTCTATCACATTGACACGACGCGTCCCGAGCAACCGCACGCGCGCTCGCTGGCCGAGGAAATCTCCCGGGTCGTCCGTGCGCGCGCGGCCAATCCCGCCTGGATCGACGGCATGATGCGCCACGGTTTTCGCGGCGCGGCCGAGATCGCCGCGACGCTCGAGCACATGGCCGCCTTCGCGCATCTTGCCGGCGCCGTGCCGCCGCATCTGTTCGATCTCTATTATGACGCGACGCTTGGCAACGCCGACGTCCGCGCTTTCATGGCGCGCGAAAATCCGGCGGCGGTCGCAGCAATGGAGACGTGCTTCACGCGATTGCATGACGCCTCGCTCTGGCGGACGCGCCGCAATTCGATCGCCGCTGCGTTGAAGGAGGCCTCATGAGCGCTTCCGCGGTCAAGGGCTGGTGTCCCGGCGCGCTGCGGCCGATGCAATCGGGCGACGGGCTCGTGGTCCGCGTGCGCCCGTTCGGCGGTCGCCTTGAAGCGGCACAGGCTTCCGGCCTTGCTGATCTGGCCGAACGCTTCGGCAATGGTCTCCTCGACGTGACGAGCCGCGCCAACCTCCAGATCAGAGGTGTCAGGGACGAAGGCCACGGTCCGCTGCTCGACGGCCTTGCGCGACTGGCGCTGCTCGATCCCGATGCCGATATCGAATCCCGGCGCAACATCCTGGTGACGCCGTTCTGGAACGAGGGCGACGACACGCAGGCGCTCGCCGCCGAGCTCGAAGAGGCGCTTGCCGACAGCGCGCTCAAATTGCCCACAAAATTCGGCTTCGCCATCGATGACGGGACCTCGCGCGTGCTCGCCGGCGACTCCGCCGACGTGCGCATCGAGCGCGATCGTGCGGGCCGGCTTCTCGTGCGCGCCGATGGTGCGAGCTTCGGTCGTTCCGTCGGACGCGGAGACGTCGTGAGCACGGCGCTCGCGCTCGCAGACTGGTTCATTACCTCCGGCGGGGTCCGCAGCGGGCGAGGGCGCATGGCGGCCCACATCGCTTCCGGTGCGGCATTGCCGGGGACCTTGCGCGGCGAGACCGAACCTGCCTCCGTGATGGCTGCGCTGCAGCCCGGACATTATCCGCAGGGCGCCATGGTCGGGGTCGCATTCGGGCAGATGCTGCATACGACGCTGCATGAATTCGCCGGTTGCGGACATGCTCTGCGCATGACGCCATGGCGGATGGTCTTGAGCGAGGGCAAGCGTGCGATGCCGAACGGGGCGGGTCTCATCACCGAACCCTACGATCCCGCGCTGCGCGTCATCGCCTGCAGCGGCGCCCCACGCTGCCGCGAGGCGCATGCCGACACCCGCGCGCTCGCCGCCGCGCTCGCGCCGCGCATTGCACCCGATACGCGGCTTCATGTCTCTGGCTGCGCCAAGGGCTGTGCGCATTCCGGCGCCACCGCGGTGACGCTGGTTGCGACCGGTGCCGGATTCGATCTCGTGCGCGGTGGATCGGCCCGCGATGAGCCCGCTCTGCGCGGCCTGAACCGCGATGACATCGTCAGCGATCCCTCCATTCTGGTGGGAGGGCACTGATGCCGCACAGTTACGAGACCGACGGCGCGGCGATCTACCGGCAGTCCTTTGCGACCATCCGCGCCGAGGCTGATCTTGCGCGCTTCTCGCCGGACGAGGAGCAGGTCGTGGTGCGGATGATCCACGCCGCCGGCATGGTCGGCCTTGAGGCGCATATCCGCTTCACGCCCGGCATGGTGGCCGCTGCGCGCGCGGCCTTGCAGAATGGCGCGTCGATCCTGTGCGACGCGCGCATGGTCTCGGAAGGAATCACGCGCGCAAGACTTCCTGCGGCCAACCCGATCATCTGCACACTCGGTGATGCCACCGTGCCGGCGCTGGCGCAGTCCATGCGCAACACGCGCTCGGCTGCGGCGCTGGAGCTGTGGAGGCCACATCTGGGCGGCGCGATCATCGCGATCGGCAATGCGCCGACTGCGTTGTTTCATCTCCTCAACATGCTGGAGGACCGCGACTGCCCGCGGCCCGCGGCGATCATCGGCTGTCCGGTCGGCTTCGTCGGTGCCGCCGAATCCAAGGCCGCGCTGATGGCCGATCCGCCGGCACCTGCGCTGACGGTCGAAGGCCGCCTCGGCGGTTCCGCGATCACGGTTGCCGCCGTGAACGCGCTGGCGAGCGGGAGCGAATAGTCATGGGACGCATCATCTGCTGCGGTCTCGGCCCCGGCGATCCCGATTTGATGAGCGTGCGCGCCGACCGCATGGTGCGCGGTGCCAGGCACGTCGCCTATTTCCGCAAGAAGGGAAGGCCGGGTCAGGCGCGCCGCATCGTCGAGGGCATGCTTGCTGCCGACATCACCGAATACCCCATGGAATATCCCGTTACGACCGAGATCGCCTTCGACAGCCCCGGCTATGTCCATCTGCTCGCCGGCTTCTATGACGAATGGGCCGAGCGCCTGGCGCGGCTTTCGCGCGCGGTCGACGTCGTCGTGCTCTGCGAGGGTGATCCCTACTTCTACGGCTCTTTCATGCATCTGCATACGCGCCTGCAAGGCCGCGTCGAGATCGAGGTGATCGCGGGCATTCCCGGCATGGTCGGCTGCTGGAACGGCGTGGGACAGCCGATTGCGCTCGGCGACGATGTGACGACGGTGCTGATGGGGACGCTTGGCGAAGACGAACTCGAGCGGCGCATGCGCAATTCCGATGCACTCATCATCATGAAGACCGGCCGCAATCTTGCAAAGGTGCGCCGCGCGCTTGCATCCGCCGGACGGCTGGACGATGCCTGGCTGGTCGAGCGCGGCACCATGCCCGGCGAGCGCATCGCGCGGCTCGCCGAGGTCGATGCCGCCGATTGTCCCTATTTCGCGATCGTGCTGGTGCACGGCAAGGGCCGGCACCTGGACGCCGCCGAATGACGGGCACGCTGACTATCGCAGGGCTCGGCCCTGGCAGCGACGCGCTGGTGACGCCGGAAGTCTCCGCCGCGCTCGCGGCCGCGACCGACATTCTCGGCTATGCGCCTTATGTCGCCCGCGTCCCGCCGCGACCGGGGCTTGCACTGCACCCGTCGGACAATCGCGAAGAGCTGCAGCGCGCAAGCGAAGCCTTGCGGCTTGCCTCGGAAGGCGGCCAGGTGGTCGTCGTCTCCTCCGGTGATCCCGGTGTGTTCGCGATGGCCTCTGCCGTGTTCGAGGCGCTCGAGCAGGCACCGCAATGGCGGGAGCTGCCTATTCGCGTGCTGCCCGGCATCACCGCCATGCTGGCGGCGGCTGCCCGCGCCGGCGCGCCGCTCGGCCATGATTTCTGTGCGATCAATCTCTCCGACAATCTGAAGCCCTGGGCGGTGATCGAGAAGCGCCTGCGGCTTGCGGCGGAGGCCGATTTTGTCATTGCGATGTACAATCCGCGTTCGGCGAGCCGCGCGGAGGGATTTGGCCGCGCGCTTGCGGTGCTGAAGGAGTCCGGTTGCGGCGAGCGCCTGATGATCTTTGCCCGCTCGATCAGCGCGCCCGATGAAAAGATCGAGACCGTCGCTCTGAACGAAGCGACACCCGAGATGGCCGACATGCGCACGCTGGTGATCGTGGGCAATTCGCAGACCCGCCGCGTCGGCCGCTGGGTCTATGCGCCGAGGCAGGTCCGATGACCGAGCCACTGCATGACCTCGGAAACGCTCTCCACCCGCAACCGCTCGGGCAGGTTTGGTCGCGAGATCATGATCACGGGCAGGCCGAGCATGCGGGCCGCATCGATCTTGGCGCGCGCACCGTCTCCGCCGGAATTACGGGCAACGATCCAAGTGATCCCGCGCTCCCGCATCATCTCCAGCTCGCTATGAAGCGTGAACGGCCCGCGCGACACGATCACGTGGGCCGGAAAGGGCAGGGTTGTTTCGGGGGGATCGACGAAACGCAGCGTGTAGCGATGCTGCGGCGTCATCGCAAATGGCGCGATGTGTTGGCGGCCGATGGCGAGGAACACTTTGGCCGGCCTTTCGGGCAGCGTTGCGACGGCGGCGTTGACGTCGACGACCTCGATCCAGTTGTCGCCAGGCGCTTTGGTCCAGGGCGCTCGCTCCAGCGCAATCAATGGCGTGCCCGTCTCCGCGCAGGCTTCGACCGCATTGCGGCTCATCTCCGCCGCGAATGGGTGGGTCGCGTCGACCACATGCGTGATGCCTTCATGACGAAGGTATTCGGCAAGCCTGCCCACGCCGCCGAAGCCGCCGATGCGGGTCGGCAGCGGCTGATCGGCAGGCGCGCGGGTGCGACCGCCATAGGAATAGACGGCCTTGATGCCCGCGCGCGCGATCGCCGCAGCCAGCAGGCTCGCATCGGCTGTTCCGCCCAGAACGAGGGCGCGCATCATGGCTGATCCCTGGCTGACCATCATCGGTATCGGCGAAGATGGCCTTGCCGGGCTGTCCGAAGCAAGCCGAAAGGCGCTTGCCAAGGCAGAAACCGTCTTCGGCGGCGAGCGCCATCTCGCGCTTGCGCAAGTTGGCAGCCGCGGCCGTCCGTGGCCGGTGCCGTTCGATGCAGATATCGTGCTGAGCTGCCGCGGCCGGCCGACGGTGGTGCTCGCCTCAGGCGATCCGTTCTGGCATGGCGCCGGCGCAAGTCTTGCCGACAAGCTGCAGGCTGGCGAGTGGATTGCGCACTCCGCGCCGTCGACGTTCTCGCTCGTCGCTGCGCGGCTCGGCTGGCGTCTGGAATCCGTGATCTGTCTTGGACTTCACGCTGCGCCATTCGAACGTCTCGTGCAGCATCTGGCGCGCGGGGCGCGGATCATCTGTCTCGTGCGTAATGGCAAAGCGGCCGGCGATCTCGCGAACTGGCTGACCGAGCGCGGCTGGGGCCCTTCCGCATTCTGGACTCTCGCCGCGCTTGGCGGGCCGAATGAAAGCGTCAGAGAGTATCGCGCTGAGAGCTTTACGCGCGCTTCGTCCGGAAATCTCACTGCGGTTGCGCTGGAGACGAAGGGAGGGCAGGGGCTGTCTCGCGGTTCGGGCCTGCCGGACGATCTCTTCGCTCACGACGGCCAGATCACCAAGCGGCCGATGCGCGCCTTTGCGCTCTCGGCGCTGGCGCCGTGTCCCGGCAGGACGCTGTGGGACATCGGCGCCGGTTCGGGCTCGATCTCGATCGAGTGGGCGCTGTGCGGCGGAACGGCGGTGGCCATTGAGGCGCGTGATGATCGGGCTGCCAACATCCGCAGCAACGCGGCCGCGTTCGGACTGGAGCATCGGATCAAGGTCATCGCGGGCGAAGCACCCGATGCTGTGACAGCGCTGGACGCGCCGGACGCTGTCTTCGTCGGCGGCGGCCTCGATGGCGCGATGTTTGACGCCATCTGGTCGCGGCTGGCGCCTGGGGCGCGGCTCGTCGCGCATGCGGTGACGCTGGAGACAGAGGCGCTGCTCGGCGAGCTGCATCAGCGCCACGGCGGCGAGCTGATGCGCGTCGAGATCGCGCATGCAAGTCCACTCGGTCGCTACCGCTCCTGGGAAGCGGCGCGGCCGGTGGTGCAATGGAGTGTGGTCCGATGAAAGTTGCCGGGCTCGGATTCAAGAACGACGTGACGCTGGCTTCACTGCGCGAGGCGCTGCTGGCGGCCGGCGGTCCCGAAGGCCTTGCGGCAGTGGCGACCGTCAGCGACAAGGCCGAGGCCGAAGCGCTGAAGCAGCTCGCGCGTGAATGCGGCGTGCCGATCAAGGCGGTTCCGGTGCACATGCTCGCGGGCATCGACACGCCGACGCAATCGGAGTTCATCGCGGAAAAGTTCGGCACGGGATCGGTTGCCGAAGCCGCGGCGCTCGCAGTGGCCGGCCCTCGCGCGCGGCTGATTGCGACACGCGTTGTCTCGCAGGATCGCACCGCGACCGCCGCGATTGCGGAAGGAGACGGCTTATGACCGTGCATTTCATCGGGGCCGGCCCGGGCGCGCCCGATTTGCTGACGTTGCGCGGCCGCGACCTGATCGCCGCCTCTCCGCTGTGTCTCTATGCCGGCTCGCTTGTGCCGGAGGGTGTGCTGGCGCATTGCCCGCCGGGCGCGCGGATCGTCAACACCGCGCCGCTGTCGCTCGACGAGATCATCGCCGAGATCGCCGCCGCGCATGCGGGCGGCAAAGACGTCGCCCGTCTGCATTCCGGCGATCTCTCGATCTGGTCGGCGATGGGCGAGCAGCTCCGCCGCCTGCGCGCGCTCGGCATCCCCTATTCGGTCACGCCGGGCGTGCCGTCCTTCTCGGCTGCTGCCGCTGCGCTGGAGGCCGAGCTGACGCTACCGGGCCTTGCCCAGACCGTGGTGCTGACGCGCACGCCGGGCCGGGCCAGCGCCATGCCCGAGGGCGAGAAGCTTGCCGCATTCGCCGCGACCGGCGCGGTGCTCGCGATCCACCTGTCGATCCACCTGCTCGACAAGCTCATCGCCGAGCTGACGCCGCATTACGGCGCAGACTGCCCGGTCGCGATCGTCTGGCGCGCGAGCTGGCCGGACCAGCGCATCGTGCGCGCCACACTGGCAACGCTCGATGCGGCTGTAGGCAGCGAGATGGAGCGCACCGGGCTGGTCCTGGTCGGCAGGACGCTGAATGCCACGGATTTTGACGAGAGCCGCCTCTATGCCGCCGACTATGATCGCCGCTATCGGCCGGTTGGCGCCGAGCCCCGCTTCCCGGAGGCGCCCTGATGGCGGCAGGTCTCGTCATCTCCGCACCGGCCTCAGGCGTCGGCAAGACCACGCTGACGCTGGCGCTCGCCCGCGCTTGGCGCAATCGCGGCTTGAACGTGCAGTGCTTCAAGAGCGGGCCCGACTATATCGATCCCGCCTTTCACGCTGCGGCGACGGGACGGGCCTCCGTCAATATCGATAGCTGGGCAATGGATCGCGGGGCGATCGCGCATCTCGTCAGCCGCGGCGCGGATGCCGACGTCGTGCTCGCGGAGGGCTCGATGGGCCTGTTCGACGGCGTCGCCGCGCGCGGCGTCTCCGGCACCGGCGCCACCGCAGACATCGCCGAGATGCTGGGCTGGCCCGTGCTGCTGGTGATCGATCCCTCTGGCCAAGCGCAGACCGCGGCAGCGATTGCCGCGGGCCTTCGCGACTACCGCCCTGGCGTGCGCCTTGCCGGCGTCGTGCTCAATCGTGTCGCCAGCCCACGCCACGAAGATCTCGTGCGTCGCGCGCTGAGAGACGCCGGCATCGCCGTGTTCGGCGTATTGCCACGCCATGCCGAGATTAGCCTGCCAAAGCGGCATCTCGGCCTGGTGCAGGCCGAGGAGCAGACCGGGATCGGCAAGCTGATCGACGAGGCCGCGCGCTTCGTTGCCGAGCATGTCGATCTCGATGCGGTGCTGCGGGCGGCCGCCAATTGGTCGCCGCAGGCAGCGAGCAATGATTTGAACGTCACGCCGCCCGGGCAGCGCATTGCGCTCGCCCGCGATGCGGCGTTCTCCTTCGTCTATCCGCACATGCTGGAGGCCTGGCGCGCGGCCGGCGCCGAGATCGTGCCGTTCTCGCCGCTGGCCGACGAATCGCCCGACGCGAGCGCCGATGTCTGCTGGCTGCCCGGCGGCTATCCCGAGCTTCATGCCGGCAAGATCGCGGCCAACGCACGCTTTCGCAGCGGCGTGCGGTCCTTCGCCGAGACACGGCCGGTCCACGGCGAATGCGGAGGCTATATGGTGCTAGGAACTGCTTTGACCGATGCCGATGGCGTGCGCCATGAGATGGCGGGGCTGCTCGGCCTGGAGACCAGCTTTGCCAAGCGCCGCATGCATCTGGGCTATCGTCTCGCCGAACTGGACACGCCGATGCCGGGGCACCGGGCAGGCGCACGCCTGCGCGGCCACGAGTTCCATTATTCGACGATCATCGCCCAGCCCGACACGCCGCTGGCCGTGGTCCACGATGCAACCGGCGCGGTCATTGCCGAGACCGGCTCGCGGCGGGGCCAAGCCACCGGCACGTTCTTCCATCTGATTGCGGAGGACCGGTGAGCGGTTTTGTCAGTTTCGTCTCCGCCGGCCCCGGCGACCCAGAACTCCTCACGGTGAAGGGGACTGCACGGCTGCGCGAGGCCGACGTCGTGCTCTATGATGATCTTGCCTCCGGCGCGATCCTCGATCTCGCCCGTCCCGGCGCCAATCTCGTCGCGGTGGGCAAACGGGCAGGGCGGCCCTCCACCAAGCAGCACCACGTCAACCGCCTTTTGGTTGACTACGCCGCAACTGGCGCGCGCGTGGTGCGGCTGAAGTCTGGCGACGCCGGCATTTTCGGCCGGCTCGAGGAGGAGCTCGAGACGCTGCGCGAGGCCGGCATCGGCTACGAGATCATTCCCGGCGTCACATCCGCCTGCGTCGCCGCCGCGCAAGCCGGCATCCCCCTGACCCGGCGCCACACCTCGCGGCGGGTGCAGTTCGTGACCGGGGCTGACGTCACCGGCGAACTGCCGCAAAACCTGAATTGGGTGGCGCTGGCAGATCCGGAGGCAACCACCGTGGTTTATATGGGCCGGCGCACCTTTCCGGCCCTTGCCGCAAAATTGATCGAGCATGGCCTGGCCGCAAATACGCCGGCGCTGTTTGCGGAATCTCTTGGCCGTTCCGACGAGCGGCTGGTCCGCACCACCATTGTCGAGCTTGCCGAGCAGCTTGCGCGCGGCGGCGCCGCTTCCACCGCCGCCGTCATCCTGTTCGGGGCGCTGGCAGGAGACGATCTGTCATGATGGCCGCGGCCGCCGTTCGCCCCTTGACGCCCGGCTCGCGAAAGGGGCACACAGGAGAGGCATGGTGCTCGACGCGGCGCAAAGCGCCGGAGCATAATCGGGAATGGGGGCGGGCGGACCCAGTTGCGGCGCCCAAATCCCCAGCCGCCCCCGCGACTGTAAGCGGTGAGGGGCTCCGATCAGCCACTGGGCCGCAAGGCTCGGGAAGGCCGGAGAACCCCAGTGAACCGCGAGCCAGGAGACCGGCCCTGCACGTTTTGAGGCCAAGGCCGTCGGGTGTGACGGCAGGAAGGATCTGAGCCATGCATATCGAACCCGGAATCGTGACGGGCGCCAAGCTCGTGTTGAGTTACGCAACCGGCATCGCCGCAGGCGGCGTTGCCTTGAAGCTCGCGGTCGACACCGTGCGCGAGCAGGGCATCGGCTCGTTCGCGACGCGCACGCTCGCCACCACCGGCCTCGTCTTCAGCTTCTTCCAGGTGCTGCCGCACTTCCCCGTCGGCGTCTCCGAGGTGCACTTCATCCTCGGCTCGACGCTGTTCCTGCTGTTCGGTGCTGCGCCCGCCGCCTTCGGCCTTGCGTTCGGCCTGCTGCTCCAGGGCGTCTTCTTCGTGCCGACCGACCTGCCGCAATACGGCATGAACATCACCACGCTCCTGGTGCCGCTGTTCGCGATTCAGGCGTTGGCCACGCGGATCATTCCGCGCAACACGGCTTACGTCGATCTGCAATACCGTCAGGCGCTGGCGCTCTCGACCGCCTATCAGTCCGGCATCGTCGCCTGGGTGGCGTTCTGGGCGCTCTATGGCTCCGGCTTCGGCGCGACCAACCTCGCCAACATCGCGGCGTTTGCGGCATCCTATGCGCTGGTCATCGTGATCGAACCGCTCGCCGATCTCGCGGTGCTGGCGCTGGCGAAGTCGCTGCGCGGTGTCACTGCGCCCGGCCTCGTCACGCCGCGCCTGCATAACGGCGCTTGAGAGACAAGCGAAGGGCGGCCGGTGCGGCCGCCCTTCGCGCTCGCGATGCTCACGCTTTCCCTGATAGGCATCGGTTGCGGCGATCCCGGGCAGCTCACGCGCGCCGCGGCCCGTGCCATCAACGCTGCCGACATCGTCCTGATCCCGCGCAAGGGGCCGGCGAAATCCGATCTGGCGGATCTCAGGCGGACGATCTGCGCGGACGTGCTCACCAGCGCGAGCACGCGCATCGCCGAGTTCGACTTGCCAGTGCGGGACACGACTGAGGCGGACTACCAAAAGGGCGTGGACGATTGGCACGATGCGGTGGCGGCAACCTGGTCGCAAACCATCGCAAATCATCTCGACGGCGAGGGCAAGGTCGCGCTGCTGATCTGGGGCGATCCTTCGCTGTACGATTCCTCGCTCCGCATTGCGCGGCGGCTCGATCCGTTACCGACGATCGAGGTCGTGCCCGGCATTACTTCGATCCAGGCGCTGTGCGCCGCGCATGCGCTGCCGCTCAACGACATCGGTGAGCCATTCCTGGTCACGACGGGGCGGCGCTTGCGCGAAGGCGGCTGGCCACAAGGAGTCGATACCATCGCGGTGATGCTCGACGGCGGCACGGCGTTCGAGTCGCTCGCTCCGGAAAGTCTGCAGATCTGGTGGGGTGCCTATCTCGGCATGCCCAACCAGATCGTCATGTCCGGCGCGTTGGCCGAAGTCGGCCCGCGCATCGTCGCACTTCGGCAGGAAGCGCGCGAGCGGCATGGCTGGATCATGGACAGCTACATTCTCAAGCGCACGCGTTAAGCGAGGCTGCATGCTCCCCGAATGGGTCTACCAAGAGTGTCCCGAAATCTCCGCGATGCACCGCGAGGCAGCGATCGCGCGGCAGACGCAGTTGACAAAACCGACCGGCGCGCTCGGCCGGCTTGAGCAACTGGCGATCGAGCTTGCGGGCCTGCAAGCGACGGAATCTCCTCGCGCCGCGCGCGTGCCGATCATCGTCTTCGCCGGCGATCACGGCATCGTTGCGCAGGGTGTGTCGGCCTATCCTCAAGCTGTGACCATCGCAATGATGGCGAATTTTGCGTCCGGTGGCGCCGCGATCTCAGTGCTGGCGCGTGAGCTTGGCTCCAGCCTGGAGGTGGTCGACGCCGGCACGCTGGCGCAGGAACAGATGGCGGGCGTCGTCACCGACAAGCCGCGGAGCGGCACGCGCGATTTCAGCGAGGAAGCTGCACTTGAGCCGGCGGAACTGGCATTCGCCTTCGCGGCCGGCCAGCGCGCGGTTGCGCGCGCGGAAGTCGGCCGGCCTGATCTGGTGATCTTCGGCGAGATGGGCATTGGCAACACCACGGTCTCGGCGGCCATTGCGGCGAGTCTGCTCGGCATCAGCGCCGAGGAAATCGCGGGCAGCGGCACCGGAATCGACGCGGCCGGCCGCGCGCACAAGGCGCGGGTGATCGATGCCGCGATTGCGCGCCACGGTATTGCGGGGGCTTCGCCCGAACACATCTTGTGTGCCGTCGGCGGTCTCGAGATCGCGGCGATCTGCGGCGCTATCATCGCGGCGGCGCAACGCCGCCTTCCCGTATTGATCGACGGATTCATCGTGTCGGTCGCGGCGCTGGTGGCGGTGCAGATCAACCCATCGTGCCGGCCGTTCCTGCTGCCGTCGCATCAATCGGCGGAGCAGGGGCATCGGCTGGTGCTGCGTGCGCTGAACGTGCAGCCGCTGATCAGCCTCGATCTCCGGCTCGGTGAGGGCTCCGGCGCTGCGATCGCGTTGCCGCTGGTGCGGTCGGCTTGCGCGCTCCACAACGGGATGGCGACTTTTGCGCAAGCCAATGTGCCGGATCGCCCGGCCTGATCGGGCTCAGGCCATCCGCTGATTGACGGAGACGACGCGCCACCCAGTGGCGAGCCGGTCGATCCGGGTGAGCGACAGCGGATCGATCACGAAGCGCAAGGCGGCGTGCGGCGTCAGATCCAGCGCGATGCACAGCGCGGCGCGGATCGTGCCGGAATGCACGACGAGCGTTGCGGAGCCCGCGCCGATCCGCGAGAGCCCAAGCCGGACGCGCGCGACCTGATCCGCAAAGCTCTCGCCGCCCGGCGGACGTCCGCGCGCCGGATCGCTCCAGAATTGCGCATAGGCCTCGTCCCCGGCCGCGCCGATCTCGTCATGCCGACGGCCGGTCCATGCGCCGAAATCCTGTTCCCCGAATTCGGGGATCAGCTCGGGCGCGAGTCCCAGCGCATGCGCGGTCTCGATCGTGCGCCGCGCTGGGCTCGCATGGCTCGCCGCGCCTCTCGGCAGAGACTGCCGCAGTGCCTCTAGCTGCGCGCGATCGCGAAGATCGGCCGGGGCATCGGCGGCATGGATCGTCCCTGTGACGCCATCGACCGGCGCATGCCGTATCAGCCAGAGGAAGGTCTCGCCTTCCATGCTCGTCTCCAAGGAAGTTGGTTGCTGTGGCAATAACGCCGCAGCTTGCACATTGACTCCGTCTTGATCGTAATCCTAGATGCTGGCGACGGTTTCCCCGAGAGGGGATGAAAAGGGAATGCGGTGCGGGGAATTCGTCCCCAATGCCGCGGCTGCCCCCGCAACTGTAAGCGGTGAATCCTTCGTCAGAAGCCACTGGGTCCTCGGTCCCGGGAAGGCGACGAAGCGGTCACGACCCGCGAGCCAGGAGACCTGCCGTCAGCCGTGGTCACACGCGAAGATGTCGGTCGGGGAGTACAGACATTCGGCTTCATCGAAGGGCTGACAGGCCAAAGGTGAGACCTCGTTCGCTGTGACGTGCCACTGACGTCATACCGAGGTTTCGAAAACCGTGTCTTGTCTCCTTTTTGTACGACCGCACCGCTTCCTGCTTGCCTCCGCGGCGCTTACGTCACTGGCCGCCGTCGATGTATCTGCCGCCCGGGCGCAGCAGGTCCGCGAGTCGCTGCCGCCGGTCGAGGTGTCGCCCGCCCAATCCCGCAAGCAGGCCAAGCCGGCGGGCCGGGAGGCGCAGGGCACACGCCGTGCAACGGCGCGCAGGCCAGCGACTGCATCCGCAGCGCCCAAGCCTGTCGTGCCGGCCGCCGCGGCACCAACGCCGCTCAACAGCAATGCTGTGGCTGAAAGCGCCTCGCGGCTCGGCCTCACCGTGCGTGAAACGCCGGCGACCGCCGAAGTCATCTCGGCCGAGACGATGCGCGAGCAGAGCTATCGCACTGTCTCCGAAGTGGCGCAGGGCGCGGTCGGCGTCACCTCCGGCGACAATCCGGCTGAACCTTCAGCCTTCTCCATGCGCGGCTTCACCAACAGCCAGATCAACACGCTCTACAACGGCATCAAGATCGGTCCGCAGAACATGACCTCGCGGATCGTAGACACCGCCAATCTGGAGGCCGTTGAATTCCTGAAAGGTCCGGCCTCGCTGATTTCAGGCGAGGGCGCTGCCGGCGGCGCCATCAACTTCGTCACCAAGCAGCCGCATACAGGACCGGTCCGGAACGAGGCTGATTTCTCTTGGGATTCCCTGAACTCGTTCCGCGTCCACTATGGCTCGGGTGGCAGCACCAACGTGCAGGGCCTGGACTATCGCGTCGACAT
Source organism: Bradyrhizobium sp. 137 (assembly GCF_023074095.1). Taxonomy (NCBI): domain Bacteria; kingdom Pseudomonadati; phylum Pseudomonadota; class Alphaproteobacteria; order Hyphomicrobiales; family Nitrobacteraceae; genus Bradyrhizobium; species Bradyrhizobium sp. 137. The sequence continues at coordinate 97,028 of NZ_JADPKU010000050.1, read as the reverse complement.
CAGCCGTTCCACCCTCAACGGCTTTGCCGACGACACCAACGTCAAGACGTTCGGCACGTCCGGCCAGCTCAATTACCGCATCTCGGACAGTCTCAAGATCTGGGGCGCAATCGAATACAGGGAGGACCGCTCCAAAGCCTATTGGGGCGCGCCGCTGGTGCCGATCGCCTTCAGCGGCTCGCACGCGACGACGGGGATCGTCTCCGGCAATTACGTCTCCAACTACAACGGAAGCAATCTCGGCGCCGTCACCATTGACGACCGCACCTTCAACACCAATTACAACGTCCTCGACAATCGCAACGCCGCCCAGGAGGTGTGGCTGCGCGGTGGCTTCGAGCTGAAGCTCGCGCCGGACCTGACGCTGAAGAGCCAGGCATATGGCTACGGTGCAGAACGGACCTGGTTCAACAACGAGATCGAGGCGTTCAATTCCACGACGAACATGGTCGATCGTGAACGCTTCTATGTCGCGCACAGCCAGCGGCTGGTGGGCAACATCACCGACCTGATCTGGGACACGAACATTGCAGGCTTCGACAACCGGCTGGTCACGACGTTGTCGTCAAGCTATCTCGACTTCGTCAGGCCGGGTGCGGCAAACTTCCCAGGCGATTCCGTTTCGCTGGTCAATCCCGACCGCGGCTTTTACGGCCCGCTCACGATCCAGCAGCAAACCGCGCGCATCGACAATGAGGCGCTGTCGTTCGAGGACCGGCTGAAGCTGACACGTACCTTCGCACTGGTCGGCGGCCTGCGCGTCGAGCATATCGGGCTCGACCGCAACTCGACCGATAAGAACGGCCTGGAGAAGGCTGGCTTTCCGTTCACGAAAGACTGGGCGCCGGTCACCGGTCGCATCGGCTACACCTGGGAGGCCGTGCCCGGCCTGACCTTCTTCAGCCAGTACGCCACCGGCGCTGATATCTCCGCCAACAACATCTTTCTGCTCGGGCCGACCCAGCCGCTCGAACTGACGACCGCGCGCACTTATGAGACCGGCGTCAAGCATCTGTTCTGGGACAACAGGGCGGAGTGGTCTTTTTCCGCCTACGACATTGTGCGCAAGAACGTCTACGCCGCGGCCGGCGGCATGCAGTTGAATATCGCCGGACGGCAGGAGTCGAAGGGCGTGGAACTCGCGGCGTCCGTGCGCCCGATCGAGCCCCTGCGTCTCTGGGGCAACATCGCCTTTGTCGATGCGCGCTATGCCGACTACAATTTTGCCGGCGGCTCATTCTCCGGCAACACGCCGCCGAACGTGCCGCGCATCGTGGCCAACGCCGGCGCTTCGTATCGCTTCTTCACGCCCTGGCCGGTGGAGCTCGGCATCACCGGCCGTCACGTCGGCGACCGTTACAACACCGATGCCAACGTGGTGACGATGAAGGCCTACACTGTGGCCGACGTCTATGCCTTCGTCGACATTCCCAAGACGGTGTTCAATGCGGTCGACCAGGCTCGCCTGACCTTCCGTGTGCGCAATATAACCGACAAGCGGTATGCGATCTGGGGCGATCCGTTCTACCCCGACCAAATCCTGCTCGGCGCGCCGCGGACCTACGAAATCTCCGCGGCGTTCAAATGGTGAGGTGTTAGACGGATGATGAGTGCGATCGTCCTGCTGCACCGCTGGCTCGGGATCGCCTTCTGCCTGCTGTTCGCGATGTGGTTCGCGACCGGGATCGTGATGCACTTCGTTCCGTTCCCGTCGTTGACGGAGGCGGAGCGATTTGCCGGACTCGTGCCGCTGGATCGCGAAGAGACGAGAATACCGGTTGCCGGCGCCGCTGCCGCGAGCGGGATCGCGGATGCCACGCGCGTTCGGCTGATCCAGCGAAGCGACGGCGCGGTTTACATCGTCTCGGGTCCATCGCGTCAGCGCGCAATCCGCGCGGCCGACGGGAACGACGCGTCGGTGAAATCCGCCGATCTCGCACTGGCTATTGCGCAGGCTCATGCGCGCCCGCGCGAGATCGATGCCTCGCATGCGAGGATTGTCGGCCGTGCGGATGTCGATCAGTGGAGCGTACCGAACGGATTCGATCGCCATCGACCCTTGTTGCGCGTGGCCCTCGGCGATGCCGCCGGGACGGAAGTCTACGTCTCGTCGCTCACCGGTGAGATCGTCCTGGATACGACGCGGCGCGAGCGAGGCTGGAATCTTGTCGGCAGTGTGCTGCACTGGATCTATCCGACCGTTCTGAGAAGCGACTGGGCGCTATGGGATCGGCTGGTGTGGTCGCTATCGCTGCTGGCTCTGATCGCGGCTGTACTTGGTACGGTGCTCGGGATTGTGCGGATCAGGATTGGCAAGAGGCAGATCTCGTCGCCTTACCGTGGCTGGCACGCCTTGCATCACTTGATCGGCTTGGCAGCGACAGTCTTCGTGCTGACCTGGATCTTCAGCGGCTGGCTCTCGATGGATCACGGCCGACTGTTCTCGCGCGGGCAGTTGACCACCACTGAGGCCGGCCTGGTGAACGCAGCGCCGGATTGGCGGGATGCTTCATCGCTCGATCGGTGGCCAATATCTGCCTTGGCTCGCGAGGTCGAATGGTTCGCCTTCAACGGCAATGTCTATCGGCGCGATCGGGTGGCGCTCGGCCGTCAGACGTTGATCAGGACAGGGGATGCGCCGCGCGATGGACCGCGGGGATTCCTTGACGTGCACGAGATTCAGGGGCTGACCGGGCGCTTTGCAGACGGCTGCGCTCCACCATCCGTCCTTCCTGACAACGACGGCTACCCCGCCCGATCCATGATGCCGGGTGCACCGGTCTACCGCTCGTTGTGCGGCGAGAACTGGTTCGACGTCGATGGCGCCGACGGCGCCGTGCTGCAAAGATTGGATCCGTCGCGGCGCGCCTACCGCTGGCTTTACGGCGCACTGCACACGCTCGACTTCCCGGTCCTGCTCTCGCATCCGCGGCTGCGCGACGTCGTGACCGTCGGGCTCTGTGCCCTCGGGCTGGTGTTCTCCATCACCGGCATTGTCATCGGCTGGCGGCGCTTGCGGTCCTCGCTGGCAGCCTGAATTAAGGCGCAAGGGCGGCTCGATACGGCAGGGATCAGCAGATCAGCGATACGCGGGCGGCGCACGATACGCCGTGCTGATCGCGGCGGCGCCTGCCAGGACGCGCGAAGTCCGATCCAAATCCCGCTGGCGAAGGTGGGGTTAGTGGCATACCATTTGCACGCCAATGGGCTCTGGTTTCACCTGCCCGTGGCCAATGATGGCCGGCATCACGGCAATACTGGGAGGACTTCATGGATCGCAGGACCGTATTGAAGGGACTGGCTGGTGCGGGCGGTCTGGCATTGACGGGCGGCCTTTCGGCCCCCGCCCTGTCGCAAGGTGCGGCGCGCACCCTGCGCTTCGTGCCGCAGGCAAACCTCGCCAATTTCGATCCGATCTGGGGCACTCAATATGTCGTGCGCAACGCTGCAGCGATGGTCTGGGACACGCTCTACGGCATCGATTCCTCGCTTCAGCCGCAGCGGCAAATGGTCGAGTCCGAGGAAGTGACGGACGACGGTACGACCTGGACGTTTCGCTTAAGGCCTGGCCTCAAGTTCCACGACGGCGAGCCGGTGCTGAGCAAGGACGTCGTCGCGAGCCTTTCCCGCTGGGCGGCCCGCGATCCGATGGGCCTCATGATCAAGGCGCTCCAGCAGGAACTCACCGCCGTTGACGACCGCACCTTCAAATGGGTGCTGAAGCAGCCCTATCCGAAGATGCTTTACGCGCTGGCAAAGAACAATTCGCCTTGCTCCTTCATCATGCCGGAGCGCATCGCGCAGACCGATCCGTTCAAGCAGATCACGGATTACGTCGGCTCCGGTCCGATGAAGTTCGCCAAGGGCGAGTGGGTGCCCGGCGCGAAAGCGGTGTTCGAGAAGTTCGCCGACTACGTGCCGCGGCAGGAGAAGGCATCCTGGCTTGCCGGCGGCAAGCAGATCCTGGTCGATCGCGTGGAGTGGGTGGTGATGCCGGATCCGGCCACCGCGGCCGCCGCGTTGCAGAACGGCGAGGTCGACTGGTGGGAGAGCCCGATCGCCGACCTCGTTCCGGTCCTGAAGAAAAACAAGAATATCAGCGTCGACATCGGCGATCCCCTTGGCAATATCGGCTCGTTCCGCATGAATCACCTCTTTGCGCCCTTCAACGATGTGCGGGCGCGCCGTGCCGTGCTGATGGCGCTGAGCCAGGAAGATTATATGCGCGCGATCGTCGGCGACGACACTGCGCTCTGGAAGCCGCTCCCCGGCTTCTTCACGCCGAATACGCCGCTCTACAGCGAAGCAGGTGGCGAGATCCTGAAAGGCAAGCGTGATTTCGATGCGGCCAAGAAGCTGCTCGCCGAGAGCGGCTATTCCGGCCAGCCGGTGACCTGCCTGGTCGCGCAGGATCAGCCGATCACGAAGGCGCAAGGAGACGTCACGGCGGACCTCCTGAAGAAGCTCGGCATGAATGTCGACTTCGTTGCCACCGATTGGGGCACGGTCGGCTCGCGCCGTGCGCAGAAGACGCCGCCCGGCCAGGGCGGCTGGAACATGTTCCACACCTGGCATGCGGGTGCGGATTGCATCAATCCGGCCCCCTACACCGCCATTCGCGCCAATGGCGACAAGGCCTGGTTCGGCTGGCCGAGCAGCCCCGGCACCGAAAAGGAGGTCACGGCCTGGTTCGACGCCAAGAACATCGATGAGGAGAAGGCTGCGGTCGCCCGCCTCAACAAGGCGGCGCTCGAGGACGTCGTCTATGCGCCGACAGGATTCTTCCTGAGCTACACGGCGTGGCGCAAGAACGTCTCCGGCATCACCAAGGGGCCGCTGCCGTTCTTCTGGGGCGTGTCGAAGTCCGCATGATCCTGCGTTGAGGCCAGATGCTCTCGTACATCCTCCGTCGCATCGTCGCAACACTTCCGGTGATGGCGATCGTCGCGCTGTTCGTGTTCAGCCTGCTCTACATCGCGCCCGGTGATCCCGCCGTGGTGATCGCGGGCGATCAGGCGAGCCCGGAGGATGTCGAGCGCATCCGCCAGAGCCTCGGCCTCGATCGGCCCTTCCTGGTCCAGTTCGGAAGCTGGGTCTGGCGTATCCTGCACGGCGATCTCGGCACCTCGATCTTCACCAATCTGCCCGTGTCGGCGCTGATCGGCCAGCGCCTCGGACCGACGCTGTCACTGATGATGGTCACCCTGCTGCTCACAATCGTGGTCGCGGTGCCGCTCGGCGTGGTGGCGGCGTGGAAGGCTGGCAGCCTGATCGACCGCGTGATCATGGGCTTTGCCGTGTTCGGCTTCTCGCTGCCCGTCTTCGTGGTCGGCTACATGCTCGCCTACGTCTTCGCGCTCGAGTTGGAATGGCTGCCGGTGCAGGGGTATACGCCGCTCGCGCAAGGCTTCTGGCCGTGGCTCGAGAACCTGATCCTGCCGGCGATCGCGCTCGGCTGCGTCTACATTGCGCTGATCGCGCGCATCACCCGCGCCACCATGCTCGAAGTCTTGCAGCAGGATTATATTCGCACCGCCCGCGCCAAGGGCCTCGGGCAGGGGGGCATCCTGTTCGTTCACGCGCTGAAGAACGCGGCGGTTCCGATCGTGACCGTGATCGGAATCGGCATCGCACTCCTGATCGGCGGCGCGGTGGTCACGGAGAGTGTGTTCGCGATCCCCGGTCTCGGCCGCCTCACGATCGACGCGATCTTGCGCCGCGACTATCCCGTCATCCAGGGTATCGTGCTGCTGTTCAGCTTCGTCTACGTCCTCGTCAATCTGATGATCGACGTCATCTACACGCTCGTTGACCCGAGGATCCGCTATTGACCGATACCACCGTCAATCCGCAATCGCTTCCCGCTGGCTTCGTCGTCGCGCCACAACTACCCGAGATCCTGCGACCGGTCAGGATCCGGCTCGGTTTCATCGGGTTCTTGCGCGGCCATCCGACAGTCGCGATCGGCGGCGCGCTGCTGCTGACCCTGGTCCTGATCGCGATCTTTGCGCCATATCTCGGAACAGTCGACCCGACCGCGCTCGCGCCGGCCAAGCGCACGCGGGCGCCGTCGGCCGATTTCTGGTTCGGCACCGACGTGCTCGGCCGCGACATCTATTCGCGCGTGCTGTTTGGCGCGCGGGTCTCGCTCACGGTCGGGCTTTCAGTTGCGATCTTCGCATCCGCGGCCGGCCTTGCCATCGGCATGGTTTCCGGCTTCATCCGCTGGGCCGACGGCATCCTAATGCGCTTCATGGACGGCCTGATGTCGATCCCGCCGATCCTGCTCGCGATCGCGCTGATGGCGCTGACCCGCGGCAGCGTCGGCAACGTCATCCTGGCTATCACCATCGCCGAAATCCCGCGTGTTTCGCGCCTCGTCCGCAGCGTGGTGCTGTCGTTGCGCGAGCAGCCTTATGTGGACGCAGCCGTCGCCTGCGGCACGCGCACGCCGATGATCATCTTGCGCCATATCCTGCCCAACACGGTGGCGCCGATGCTGGTGCAGGCGACCTATATCTGCGCCAGCGCCATGATCACGGAGGCGATCCTGTCCTTCATCGGCGCAGGGACGCCGCCGACTATTCCGTCCTGGGGCAACATCATGGCCGAGGGCCGCGCGCTGTGGCAGGTCAAGCCCTACATCGTGTTCTTTCCGGCTGCATTCCTGTCCGTGACCGTGCTCGCCGTGAACCTGCTTGGCGACGGTCTTCGCGACGCGCTCGATCCGCGCATGGCCAAGAGCCTTTGAAGAGGGGCTGATCGCGATGCCACTGCTCGAAGTCGAGAACCTCCAGACCCATTTCCGTACCCCCAGCGGCATCAACCGCGCGGTGGACGGCGTGTCCTTCCACGTCAACGAGGGCGAGACGCTTGCCATCGTCGGCGAGTCCGGCTGCGGCAAGTCGGTGACGTCGATGTCGGTGATGCGGCTGATCCCGGAACCGCCGGGCCGGATCGCAGGCGCCATCCGCTTTGCGGGGAGGGACCTGCTGCAACTGTCCGATCGCGAGATGCGCGCCATCCGCGGCAACGACATCTCGATGATCTTCCAGGAGCCGATGACAAGCCTGAACCCGGTCCTCACGGTCGGCCGCCAGATCCGGGAGACCTTGATGATCCATCAGGGCCTGGACAAGCAGGCCGCCGAGACGCACGCCATCGAGATGCTGACGCTGGTCGGCATTCCCGAGCCGAAGCGCCGCGTGCGCGAATATCCGCACCAGCTCTCCGGCGGCATGCGCCAGCGCGTCATGATCGCCATCGCGCTCGCCTGCAATCCGAAGCTTCTCATCGCGGATGAGCCCACGACCGCCCTAGACGTGACCATCCAGGCACAGATCCTGAAACTGATGCTGGATCTGAAGCGCCGGGTCGGCGCAGCCATCATCCTGATCACGCACGATCTCGGCGTCGTCGCCGAAATCGCCGAACGCGTCATGGTTATGTATGCCGGCTGCAAGGTCGAGGAGGCACCGGTAGCCGAACTGTTCCGTTCGCCGCGCCATCCCTATACGCAAGGCCTGCTCGGCGCGGTGCCGCGCCTCGGCTCCTCGCTGACCGGCACTGCGAGACGACTGGCCGAGATTCCCGGCCAGGTGCCTGATCTGCGCAAGCGGATCACCGGCTGCGTCTTTGCCGGACGCTGTGCGCTTGCGACCGACCTCTGCCGGCAATATGCGCCGGGGCTCGAAGAGAAGGATCCCCGTCATATCGCCGCCTGCCACTATGCGGCCAAGGGAGCCGTCGCGGCATGAGTGCTCCGCTGCTCCAGGTCAACGACCTCAAGAAGCATTTTCCGGTCAAGACCGGCTTGTTCGGCCGCAAGTCCGAACGGGTCTATGCGGTGGACGGCGTGTCGTTCGAGATCGCGCGCGGCGAGACGCTGTCGCTGGTCGGCGAGTCCGGCTGCGGCAAGTCGACGGTCGGTCGCGCCATCCTGCGGCTGTTCGACATCACCGCGGGGCAGGTGATCCTCGACGGCCAGAGGATCGACGATGCCGCGCCGAGCACGATGCGTCAGATGCGCCGCCGCGTGCAGGTGGTATTCCAGGATCCGTTCTCGAGTCTCAATCCGCGCATGCGCGTGCGCGACATCCTGGCCGAACCGATCCGCAATTTCGGCCTCGCCAAATCCGCGGAAGACCTCGAACTGCGCGTCACCGCGCTGATGGACACGGTCCGCCTGCCGCGCGAGGCGCTGAATCGCAGGCCCCACGAGTTCTCCGGCGGCCAGCGCCAGCGCATCGGTATCGCGCGGGCGCTCGCGGCCGAGCCCGAGTTGATCGTCTGCGACGAGGCAGTCTCGGCGCTCGACGTCTCGGTCAAGGCGCAGATCGTCAATCTGCTTCAGGATCTCCAGCACGAGTTCGGCCTTGCGCTCTTGTTCATCAGCCACGATCTCGCGATCGTCGAGCACATGACCCACCGCGTTGCAGTGATGTATCTCGGCAAGATCATCGAGGTGGCGCCGCGCCGCGAGATATTTGCCGCGCCAAAGCACCCCTATACCAAGGCGCTGCTTTCGGCGGTGCCGTTGCCCGAGCCGGGCGCCCGGCGCAATCCCATCATCCTCAAGGGCGACGTGCCGAGCCCGATCAATCCGCCGCGTGGATGCCGTTTCCACACCCGCTGTCCCTTCGTCTTCGACCGCTGCCGGACCGAGGAGCCGACGCTGCGCGCGACGGGCGCCGAGCAGTGGGTGGCCTGTCACCTCGAAGACGCGCCTTAACGCCTCAACCCTGGCGGCGCAGGAAGCCCGTAATCGTCACCTTCTCCCAGATGCCGGCGGCGGCAAAAGGATCGGCGCGGTTGAAGGCCTCGACCTCGGTGCGACCTGCCGCCTCGATCAGGAACAGGCTGCCGATCATGGTCGCGCCGTCGTCGGAGACGAGCGGTCCCGACATCACGATCTTGACGCCGAAGCGCGAGGTGTCGCTGAGGAAAGCCTTGTGGGCGTCGTAATTGGCGAGCCGGGTCGGCAGCGCGCCGGCGCGGTCGAGGGCGTGAATGGCGAACAGCATGGGGAGATCCGTTTCTTGGGACGGCCGCGAGGACGCGGCCGTCCGGGCCTGTCGTGAGCGGTTGGTCTACTTCGCGCTGAGCTTGCCCGCCTCCTCGAAGGTCGGGCAGGTCCGCTGCTCCAGCGGCACGTCGAACGGCTGGTAATTGTCCTTGGTGATCACCGTAGGCTTTAGCACGATCTCGCTGATGACCGGCTGATTGCGCAACGACCGGATCGCCATCATGGTGCCGAGGCAGCCTTGGGCAAATCCGTTGTAATCCCCACTTGCCAGGAGCTTGCCGGATTTGATCGCATCGATCGCCTCCTTGGTGCCGTTGATGCCGATCACCTGAGCCTTGCGGTTGGCGCCGTCCAGCGCCTCGATCGCGCCGACCGCCATGGCATCGTTGGCGGCGAGCACGCCGTCGATCTGTGAATTCGACTGCATCAGATTCTCCATCACCTGGAGCGCCTGGAGCCGCTGGTAATTGCCCGGCTGCGAGGCCAGCAGCTTGGCCCCCGGGCTTTCCTTCAGCGCGTCGTTGAAGCCGCGGACCCGGTCGACATTGGTCAGTGAGCCCTTGACGCCTTCGATGATGACGATATTGCCCTTGCCGCCGAGCGTCTTGAGCAGGAAGCGCGCAGTCTCGAGCCCGAGGCTGTAATCGTCGGCGCCGACGAAGGAGAGGAACTTGCCGCCCGCGGAACGATCGGTGATGTTGACGACGGGGATCTTTGCCTCGTTGATCTTCTCGACACCGGGCACCATCGCCTTGTAATCGACCGGCGTGAAGACGATCGCGCTCGGCTTCTTCACCACGACGTCCTCGATCTGGCTGAGCTGCTCGGGGATCGAATCCGGCTTGGTCGGGATGTACTGAAGCGTCTTCGCGTTCAGCGTCTTCGCCATATTGTCGGCACCGACCCGAACCGTCTGGAAGAACGGATTGGTCTGGTTCTTGGTGAAGATGGCGATGGTCTCGCCGTCGGCGCGTGCTTGCGTGCTGAACGCGGCCGCCATCAGCAGCGGTAGCGCCAGATAGCCCAGTTTCTGTTTCATATTGCCTCCATCCCTCATTTTGCTTGTTTGAACCTCAAAAGCTCATTGCGTGCGGCGGCGGGTCTTCATGTCGAGCCAGACCGCGAGAATGACGATGATGCCGGTCACGAGCGGCTGCCAGTTGGCGCTGACCGAGAGCAGGTTCATGCCGTTCAGCACCAGCGTCAGGATCAGTGCGCCGATGAACGTGCCGAACACCGTGCCGACGCCGCCGAACAGCGAGGTGCCGCCGATCAGCACGGCCGCGATCGCGGGCAAGGTCAGGCTCTCGCCAATGTCGGCCTCGGCCGAGTTCAGCCGCGACAGGAAGATAATCGAGGCAAGTCCCGCCATGGTGCCGGAGACGGTGTAGACCAGCAGCAGGCGGCGCGCGACCGGGATGCCGGAGAGGCGGGCGGCGACCGGATTGGCGCCGATCGCATAGATCTCCTGGCCCCAGATCGTGCGCTGCGCGAACAGCGTTCCGATCCCGAGGAACACCAGCAGCAGATAGACCGGGATCGGCAGGCCGAACAGGTAGCCGCTGCCGATCTGGCGGAAGCCTGCGGGGAAGCCGTGAAGGGTCTCGCCCGCCATGTACCAATAGGTGAGGCCGTTCAGCACCCAGAGCATGCCGTAGGTGGCGATGAAGGAGGGGATGCGCAGCGCGGTGACCATGATGCCGTTGAGGAGGCCAACGATGCCGCCGCAGGCAAGCCCGGTGAGGATGCCAAGCGCCGGCGAGCCGGTCTTGTGGATCACGGTCCCGGCGATGCAGGCAGACAGTGCGACATTGGCGCCGACGGAGAGATCAAGGCCGGCGGTCAGCACCACCAGAGTCAGGCCGGAGGCGATAAAGAAGGTCAGGCTCGCCTGCCTCAGCACGTTGAGGATGTTGCCGAGGCTCAGGAAGGAATCGCTCAGCACGGCGAGCACGGCGCAGATCAGCAGCGCCGCGAGCAGGCGATAGAACAGCTGGATCGCATCCTGCGACAGGAACGAGCGGGGCGGCGCGATGGCGTCCTTGGTGATGTCGGTCATGCGCGGCTCCTGAGGCCATCGAGGAACAGGGCGACGATGACGAGCACGCCGACGCTTGCCACCTGCACCGAGGACGGCAACGAGATCAGGTTCAGCCCGTTGCGCAACACGCCGACGGAAAGAACGCCGAGCAAGGTGCCGAGCAGCCAGCCATTGCCGCGCTCAAACGAGGTGCCCCCGACGGCAACGGCCGCGATGGCATCGAATTCAAGCCCGAGGCCGGCGGTGGGGTGGCCGGAATTCATCCGCGCGGTCATCAAGAGGCCGGCGATGCCAGCCATGGCGCCGCCGATCGCATAGACCGCGATCAAGAGCCGGTTCGGCGAGAGACCCGCATAGCGCAGCGCCTCGCGGTTGCCACCGAGGGCGAAGCTGTAGGTGCCGAAGCGGGTATGATAGAGCAGGCCGTGAAACGCCGCGTAGGTCACGAGCGCCATCACGATTGGCACGGGGATGCCCAAAAGCGTCGCCGAGTAGATGTCGCGCACGCTGTGGGGAATGCCGACCACGCTCTGGCCGTCACTGACGATCAGCGACAGGCCCTGCGCCATGCCGAGCGTGCCGAGCGTCGCGACGAAGGGCGGAATGCCGAGGATGGCGACCAGCCAGCCGTTGGCGATACCGAAGGCGGTGCCGACCAGCAGGCCGGCACCTAAGCCCAGCAACATCGATTTCGTGGCGAGCGATACGATCGCGACGCAGAGCGAGGTCAGCGTCAGCACCGCGCCCATCGACAGGTCCAGCCCCTCGGTCATGATGATCAGCGTCATCGGCAGCGCGAGCATGGTGAGAATGGTCGATTGCACCAGCACGTTGGAGAGGTTGGCGACCGACAGGAAGCCGGGCGCGATCACGCTGAACAGCGCGATCAGCAGCACCAGCACCATGGCGACGCCGGGAATGCGTTGCAGCGGATTGGGCTCTGAGACGATCGCGGCTTCACGCATGATGCATCCCCAGTCGCACGATGTTCTCCTCGGTCAGTTCGTTGCCTGTCAGATGACCGGCGATACGCCCCTCGCGCATCACATAGGCGCGGTCGCAGACATGGCAGATCTCGACCTGTTCGGACGAGATCATCAGGGCGGCCGCGCCCTCCGCCACGAGGCGGTCGATCAGGGCAAATATCTCCGACTTGGCGCCGATATCGATGCCGCGCGTCGGCTCGTCAAAGATGAATAGCTTCGAGCCGGCCGCTAGCCATTTGCCGATCACGACCTTCTGCTGGTTGCCGCCCGAGAGCAGGCCAACGGTCTGCCGCGCACTCGGTGTCGCGATCCTCAATTGCCGGATCAGGCCGTCGGAGGTGCGCTGCGCACGCCGCTGGTCGAACAGGCCGCTGGGAAACAATTTTCGCAGCGCCGACACCACCAGATTGTCGCTCACTGATCGCAGCAAGGCCAAGCCTTCGCTCTTGCGGCTCTCCGGGATCAGCGCGATGCCGCGACGGGTCGCGAGGTCGGGCTCGCCGGAAATGGTCTTGCCGTCGAAGACGATCTCGCCCGACGTTACGGGATCGGCGCCGAAGATGGCGCGCGCAACCTCGCTGCGGCCCGAGCCGACCAGGCCGCAAAGGCCGACGATCTCGCCCCGGCGCACCTCGATGTTGATGTCGGAGATGCCGGTCGGCGCGGTCAGGCCCTTGACCTCCAGCAGCACCTCGCCGGGCTTGGCGGCAAAATGGCGCGGATAGGTCATGTCGACATTGCGGCCGACCATCATCCGGACGAGCTGGTCCGGCGTGACGTCGGCGGGACGGACACCGTCGATGCGGCGGCCGTCGCGCAGCACGGTGATGCGATCGCCGAGTGCGAACACTTCGGCCATGCGGTGGGAGATGTAGACGATCGAGACCCCGTCGGCCTTCAGCCGCGCAATCAGCGCGAACAGCAGCTCGGTCTCGCGGTCCGACAGCGCCGCGGTCGGCTCGTCCATCACAAGGATGCGGGCGTTCTGGCTGATTGCTTTCGCGATCTCGACCATCTGCTGCTGCGCTACGCCGAGCTTGTCGACGGTGGTGGAGGGATCGATGTCGAAACCGATGGTGCCGAGCACGCGCCTGGCGTCAACCAGGATCTGGCGGCGGTCGATGGTACCGGGAATGCGGCCCTTCGGCTCGCGGCCGAGGAAGATGTTCTGAGCGATGTCGAGATAGGGGACCAGGGAGAATTCCTGGAAGATCACGGCAATGCCGAGCTTTTGCGCATCGGCAGTCGAGTTGACTGCAACCTTCTCGCCTTTGTGGTAAAACTCGCCGGAGTCTGCGCGGTAGGCGCCGCACAGCACCTTCATCAGGCTCGACTTGCCGGCGCCGTTCTCGCCCAGCAGCATATGCACCTCGCCGGGGTAGATGGCGAAGGAAACGTCATCGAGCGCCTTGACGCCGGGAAATTCCTTGCTGATGCCGCGCAGCTCGAGCAGCGGCGTGGGCGAGGTGACCTCGATCGGAAGCGCGTCGCTCATACCATGGCTCCGCTCGCAAAGATCTTGCCGGGGTTCATCAGTCCATCAGGGTCGAGCGCGGACTTGATCGACCGCATCACGTCGACGGCCTCGCCGAGCTCGTCGGTGAGATAGTCGATCTTGCCGAGCCCGATGCCGTGCTCGCCAGTGCAGGTGCCGTCCATGGCGATGGCCCGGGCGACCATGCGCGCCTGAAGCGCCTTGGCGCCTTCGGCTTCGTCGGGCTTTGCCGGGTCGATCAGGATCAGCATGTGGAAATTGCCGTCTCCGACATGGCCGACAATCGGTGCCGTGAAGCCGTGCGCGTCCGCATCCCGCCGCGTCTCGGTCAAGCATTCCGCCAGCCGCGAGATCGGCACGCAGACATCGGTGATCACCGCCCGCGCACCGGGCCGCAAGCCGAGGCCGGCATAGAGCGTGTTGTCCCGAGCGTGCCAGAGCCGGCTGCGGTCTTCCGGCGCCTTGGCCCAGGCAAAGCCATGGCCGCCATGGTCGGCGGCGATCGCCTGCGCGGCCTCGGCCTGCTCGGCGACGGAAGCCGCGGAGCCATGGAATTCGAAGAACAAGGTCGGGGCCTCGCGATAGCCGAGCTTTGCATAGGCATTGATGCCGTGCATCATGACGTCGTCGAGCAACTCGATGCGCGCAACGGGGATCGCCGACTGGATCACGGAGATCGCGGTATCGACGGCATTGTGCAGGCTATCGAAGCTGCACACTGCGGCCGAGATCGCCTGCGGCACGGGATGGACCTTCAGCGTGATCTCCGTGATGACACCAAGCGTGCCCTCCGCGCCGACGAACATGCGCGTCAAATCATAACCGGCCGCCGATTTGCGCGCGCGCCTAGCCGTCCGAATCACCCGCCCGTCCGCGAGCACCACCTCCAGCGCCATGACGTTGTCTTTCATGGTGCCGTAGCGCACCGCCATGGTGCCTGAGGCGCGCGTCGACGTCATGCCGCCGATCGAGGCGTCCGCGCCGGGATCGATCGGGAAGAACAGGCCGGTCGTCCGTAGCTCCGCATTGAGCTGCTTTCGCGTGATGCCGGGCTGCACCACGACATCCATGTCGCTGTCGTGGACGGCAAGCACCTTGTTCATGCGCGCGAAGTCGAAGCAGACGCCGCCGGCGACCGCGGCCGCATTGCCTTCGAGCGAAGTGCCGGCGCCGAACGGGACGATCGGCATGCCCGCGCTCGCGCAGAGTTTCACGATCTCGGCGACCTCCTGCGTGCTTTCAGGGAAGACGACGATGTCGGGCGGCAAGTTGCGGTAATGCGACTCGCTCTGCCCGTGCTGGTCGAGCACGCCGCGCGCAACGCTCGCGCGCGGGCCGATCATGCCGGTAAGGCGATCGGCCAATATGCTCGTGCTGACCCGCGGTCCCATCCTCAGCTCTCCGTCCGCCCCCTGTTGCCGGACTCTTGTTGGTCCGCTGCCGCTTCAGCTTAAGCGGCCTTTGCGTTGCTCGCGACCTGCTTCAGGCCGAAATCGTAATTGAGGTGAAAATACTCGCGCTGCACCATGCGACCATCCGGCGCACGGCCGGCGGGATGCCGGACGAATTCGCGGATCAGCCTGTCCTTGACGCCGAACACCACATCACTGTCGAGATACTGGTCGCCCGCGACGAATACGTGCGTCACGAGCTGCTCGAAACCCGGCGCTGAGATCATGAAATGCACATGGGCGGGGCGCCAGGGGTGGCGGCCCTGGGCTTCCAGCATCTCGCCGACCGGGCCGTCATGCGGGATCGGATAGGCCGCCGGCTTGATCGACCAAAAATGGAAGCGGCCATTGGCATCGGTGTGAAAGCGCGCGCGCATCGCGAGATCGCCGATGGCGTCGAGCTGCTGCACGTCGTAATAACCGTCGTCGTCGGAATGCCAGACGTCGACCACGGCGCCCGCAAGCGGCTTTCCGTCGACGCTCGAGACCGAGCCGGTGACCAGCATCGGATCGCCTTCCATCGGACCCGAGATATCGGCGCCACTATCCTTCTCCGGCGCAGCCTGGACGAAAAACGGGCCGAGCACCGTGGTCTCGGTCGCGCCTTCGGGCACCGGGTGATTGATGGCATCGACCAGCATGGAGACGCCGAGCGTGTCCGATAGCAGAATGAATTCCTGGCGCTTGTCGTCGCACATGTGCCCGGTGCGGGTCAGGAAGTCGATGCCGTATTCCCATTCCTTCTGGGTCGGCCGCACCTCGCGGACGAAGGCATGAAGATGACGGACCAGCGCTTCGCTGATTTGCTTGATGCGCGGATCAGTCGCGCGCGCGATCCGCTCCAGCACCGCGTCTGTGATCGTGTTCTCGTTGAAGTTACGCATGTGTGCCTCCGTTGATCACAGCTTCGGCTCGCCGAGGCCGGCCAGCCGTTCGAGATGCTTGACGGTCGCAATGAAGTCGGCCTCGCCCTCGCCCTGCGCGACCAGCGAACCATAGGTCTCGCGCACTTGCGCCGCTAGCTGTAGCGGAACGCCGACGGCGTGGCCGGCGCCGAGGATGAGGTCGAGGTCCTTGGCCATCTGCTTGCAGGAGAAAGTGGACTCGAAATCGCGGTTGCGCAGCGGCGCTGTCTTGTACTTCACCATCGGCGAAGCCACGGCACTGTCGTCGAGCACCTTCAAGATGTCCTGCCAGGCAATGCCGCCCTTGCGTGCCAGCGCCAGGCTCTCCGCCATCATCGCGGCCGAAACCGCGATCATCAGATTGACCGAGAGTTTTGCATAGCGCGCTTCCTCGGCGGGCCCGAGATAGGTCTGGGCACGGGTGAAGGCGGCGAACAGCGGCTTTGCGCTTTCGAAGGCGTCCTTTGGACCCGAGACGAAGCAGGTCAGTGCGCCGGTGTGGACGATGCTGGCATTGCCGGAGACCGGCGAGCGAAGATAGGCAATGCCGTGCGCCTGCGCGGCGGCTGCAATCTCAGTAGAGGCCTCCACACTCACAGTGCTGGTCTCGATGAGAACAGCTCCGGGCGTCATCGCGGCCATGAGGCCGGCAGGATCGAGCAGCGCGCCGCGCAAGGCGGCGTCGTCGGGCAGGGACGTGACCACTGCCGTCTTGCCGCTCACGGCCTCGGCCGACGTAGCGGCAATCGCAATGCCTTGCGCGCGTGCCTCGGTGATTCGCGCCGCGCTCTGATCGAACGCGCTGACCGCGTAACCGGCCTTGGTGACGAGCACCGACATCGGCAGGCCCATCTTGCCGATCCCGATGAAAGCGACATTCCTTGAAGCGTCAGTCATTGTTCTTGTCCACTGGCGCCTTCAGGCGGCGCGTCCCTGTTGTTCGATGTCCTGCACCAGCCGCCGGCCGGATTGCGCCAGCAGCTCTTTTTTGCTCTCTAGCCCTTCGATCAGTAGCCGGCCATTTCGCTTCTTCCAGGCGCCGCCGATCATGACCGCCTCGATGTTGACGAGGCTCGTCTGCATCACGACGGTTGCGACCGCATCGTGCACCGGGAAGAGGTTGAGATCGGAGGCGTTGATGATGACGAGGTCGGCGAGCTTTCCCGGCGCCAGCGAACCGATCTGGTTCTCGCGGCCGAGCATGCGGGCGCCTTCCGTGGTGATCCAGCGCAGCGCCTCGCGCACGGGGATCGTGGTCGTCGCCGGGATGGTGCCGCTGGCCTTGCGCGTCTCCGCATTGTCAAGCGCCCGCTGCATCGAGAGCGCGACGCGAGCGGCGGAGAAGAGATCGCCGGCCAGCACGGATTCGAGATCAATGCCGATCGTCGGCCGCACGCCGCGCTTCAGCAACCGTCCGGTAACCGGAAAGCCGTGACCCTGGATCATCTCGTTCTCCGGCGTTACCGAGAACGACACGCCAAGATCGACCATCCGGTCCAGGAGATCGTCGGGCAAATCGTTGCCATGGACGACGTTGATGCCGGCGCCGACGAGGCCGGCCTCGATCAGCTTCTCCCAGCCACCGGGCGTTTTGGCGGGACCGCCGCCCTGATGCATGGAGGCGATCAGCTTGAGCTCCCGCGCCAAGCGGAAGTCGTGCATGGCAACGTCGAGCGTTGAGTAATGCGGGCCGAGAATGGCGAGCCCGAGCGTGACGAGCCCGTCGCGGTCGGCGAGGGGACCTGCCAACAGCCGCTCGACTTCGCGGCGCGGATGCGCGATCTCAGAGAAATGCGGCTCGCCGGGCTTCGGCTCAGGCTTTGGCGAGCCATGGAAGAAGGCCGCGCGAATGCCACTCTCGATCAGGCCGCTGACCGCGGCGTCGGTATGGTCAGGCGTCGGATTGTTGTGGCACCAGTCGACGAGTGTCGTCGTGCCGCAATTGATCTGGTTCAGCGCGCCAACCAAGGTGGCGATGTAGATGTCGTCCGGCCGGAATACGGTGGCGAGCCCGGCATGCATGCGGCGGAAATATTCGAGCAGCGTCCAGTTCGCTGCATAACCGCGGAGCGCCGTCTGCCAAGTGTGCATATGCGCGTTGATCAGACCGGGAATGATGATCCGCCCGGTGCCGTCAATGATCTCTGCCTCGCCGCTGCCGATATCGATCGACGGACGCACGCTGGCGATGCGGCTGCCCTCGACCAGCACGTCGCCGGTATTGAGATCGCCGATCGCGTCATCCATGCTGATGACGATGGCGGATTGGATCAGCGTGCGCCGCATCGCGTCACGTCACCGCTTTGATGGCGGCCGGCCGCTCGCCGGCCCAGGCGCGCGCGATCAGGTCGCGGATGGCGGCCCGTTCGAGGGGCCGCGGATTCCAGTAGGGATTGGTGACAGCGAGATCGGCCGCCTTGCCGATGCCGCTCTCGGGCATGCCGATGTCGCGCAGCGCGAGCTTTGCACCCAGTCGCTTCGCAAGGTCGTACAGCCCCTGCGACGCATCGGCCGCGCCGATCGCGCGCGAGATGCGCGCCATCGCATCCGGCACCGCCGGTGCGTTGTAGGCCAGCGCATGCGGCAGCACGATCGTGTGCGTTTCGGCATGCGGCAGATCGAAGGTGCCGCCGAGCGTGTGGCAAAGTTTGTGATGCAGCGCCATGCCGACGGTGCCGAGGCAGACGCCGCACAGCCAGGCGCCATAGAGCGCTTCGGTCCGGGCCTCGCGGTCGTCGCTCCTCGCGGCGATGGCGGGGAGGGCGCGGGCCAGCGCGCGGATGCCTTCTTCCGCCATCAGCGATGTCACGGGATTGGCGTCGCGCGCATAGAGCGCTTCCGCCGCATGTGCGATCGCATTGATGCCTGAGGTCGCAGCCAGGCTCGCCGGCAGCGTCAGGGTCAGCTCGACGTCGTAGATCACCGTCTCCGGCAGCACGGCGGCGTCACGGACCGTGGTCTTCAGGCCGTTCTCGGTCTGGCCGACGATCGGCGTCATCTCCGAGCCGGCATAGGTGGTGGGAATGCAGAGCTGGTTGACGCCGGTGCGCAAGGCCAGCGCCTTGCCAAGGCCGGTGGTTGATCCGCCGCCGAGCGAGACGACGCAGTCGGCCTCGCACGCCTTCATCGCCGCCAGTGCCCGCTCGGTGACCTCGACTGGCGTGTGCATAGTGGCGCCGGAAAACAGGCCGGCATAGACTGATCCGAGCGCTGCACCGAGACTCTTGCTTTGCGCCTCCTGCTGCGGCGTCGTCAGCACCAGTGCGCGCTTGCCGCCGAGCCGTTCGACCTCGGCTTTGGCTGAAGCAAGCGTTCCGCTGCCAAACACGACGCGGCAGGGCAGGTTTTCAAAGGTGAACGACCCGATCATGCGCCGGTCTCTTTAATGGGATAATCGACCTGGAAGCGCCCGATCCGCAAGTCGCCCAGCGCCTCGCGGACGCGCAAATGTTCGGGGTGGCTGGCATAGGCGGCAAGCGCAGCCTGGTCGGTGAATTCGGAGAACAGAACGACGTCGCAGGCGTAGTCGACATCGCTGACGTCGAGACCGACCTCGATGTGAGTGAGGCCGTCGATCCGGCCGCGCAGGCCCTCGAACAGGGACTTGACCTTGATCCGGGCGGCGGAGCGCTCCGCAGGCGTCTCCCCGCGCAGCCGCCACATCACGATGTGCCTGATCGGGCCCGACATTTCCTGATTTCCTCGCCTGCGATTGTGCTTTGTTGGCGCCATTTTGCCTTGCAGGAATCGGAAATAAAGGTCAAAATTTGTAAGTCTCTTTTCCTCTTTCTGCAAAAATGGACCGGCTGCTCCAACTCGAGGTCTTCTCCAAAACCGCTGAACTCGGCAGTCTTTCCAAAGCTGCCGAAAACCTGCGGATGTCGAACGCGGCCGCGAGCCGTCATCTCAGTGCGCTGGAGGAGCGGCTTGCGGTCCGGCTGATCGAGCGCAACACGCGCCGGCAATGGCTGACCGAAGCGGGGCAGGAACTCTTGCAGCGTTGCAGCACGCTGTTGAACGAGCTCGCCGAGGCCGAGGACGCGGTCTCGGACCGCGCGCTGTCGCCGAAGGGCATGCTGCGCGTGACGAGCTCGCTGTCCTTCGCGATGATCTACCTCGCTCCGATGCTGCCTGCCTTCCGCGCGCTCTATCCCAATCTCAGCGTGCAGATCATCAGCGCAAACCGCTACCCCGACTTCATCGAAGCCGGCATTGACGTCGCGATACGCACGCGGGAGCATGAGCCGGATTCCAACATCATCGTCCGCCGCATCGGCCAGATGCATCGTGTGCTCGCGGCCGCTCCATCCTACCTGGAGAAGCAGGGCCGGCCCGAGCATCCAACCGATCTCACCCGTCACAACATGCTGATCTACAATCTCGCCAATGATCCCTATTCGCTCCGGTTGAGCCAGGGCAGCACGACGCAGACGGTCCGAATCGCGCCGACGCTCGACAGCAATGACGGCCAGATCATCTGTGGCGCAGCGCGTGCGGGACTCGGAATCCTGATCCAGCCGCTTTACATCGTGCAGGGCGATATCGCGGCCGGCCGGCTGGTGCCCGTCTTGACGGGCTGGGAGCTGCCACTGCTCACCATGAACATCGCCTATCAAAACCGCGTCAGGCTGCCGGCCAAGATCCGGGTGTTTTCCGACTTCCTCGTCAGCTACATCCGCGAGCATTCGGAGCCGGGAATCTGGATCGACGCGGCGAAGTGAGCGGGACGCATTCATGTATCTCGACATCGATCTCGGCACCTCGGCGGTCAAGACGGTTCTCGTCGACGCTGCGCAGCACGTGATTGCAAGCGAGAGCCGGCCGCTCGCGACCGTCTCGCCGCAATCCGGCTATTACGAGCAAGATCCCGCGCAGTGGATCGATGCGACCTTTGCCACGCTGGATGCTCTGAAGGCATCGCATGCCGACGCGCTGGCGGCGGTCGAAGGCATTGGGCTGTCCGGCCAGATGCATGGTGCCACGCTGCTCGATGCGAGCTTGAGGCCCTTGCGGCCCTGCATCCTCTGGAACGACGGGCGCTCGGGCGCTCAGTGCCGTATCCTGGAGCAGCGCTGGCCCGCCTTGCGTGCGACGACGGGCAACAAGGCGATGCCGGGATTCACCGCGCCGAAGCTGCTCTGGGTCGCGGCGCACGAGCCTGACATCTTTGCGGCGACCAGGCTCGTTCTGCTTCCGAAGGCCTATTTGCGCCTGGTGCTGAGCGGCGAGGCCATCGAAGACGTTTCGGATGCGTCGGGATCGCTGTGGCTCGACGCCGCGCGCCGGGACTGGTCGGACGCAGCACTGTCAGCGACCGGCCTGACGCGCGATCACATGCCACGCCTGGTCGAGGGATGCGCGCCCGCAACGCGCCTGCGCGGCGAGCTCGCGCGGCGCTGGGGCATGAGCCGGCAGCCGGTGATCGCGGGCGGAGCCGGCGACAATCCGGCCGGCGCCGTCGGCATCGGCGCGATCCGGCCGGGAAGCGCGTTCATATCGCTGGGAACCTCCGGTGCTCTCATGGCTCCGACCAGCAGCATCGCCGCCAATCCGGACCGCGCGGTGCATACATTCTGCCACGCCATTCCCGGCATGTGGATTCAGGCCGGCGCGATCCTCTCGGCCGCCTCTTGCCTCGCCTGGACCGCGCGCCTGTTCGGCGTCAGCGAGGCAGAGTTGCTGGCGCCGCTCGGAGTGCGCCCCCAGGCGCCATCGCCGGTGAGCTTCCTGCCTTATCTCGCAGGCGAGCGGACGCCGCACGACGATCCCGCCGTGCGCGGCATGCTGGATGGTCTGAGCCACGGCACCGAGCGCGGGACGATCGTGCAGGCGGTGCTCGAAGGCGTTGCCTTCGCGCTTGCCGATTGTCGCGACGCGCTCGCGGATGCCGGCATTGCGATTGCGGAAGCCGATGCCATTGGCGGTGGTTCACGGTCCCGGTTCTGGCTCTCGGTGCTGGCAAACGTGCTGAATGTTCCGCTCCATCGCTTTGCCGGAGGTGAGACCGGCGCCGCGTTCGGTGCGGCGAGATTGGGGCGACTTGCTGTCACCGGTGAGGCAATCGCCGCCGTCTGCACGCGGCCAGAGCGCATCGAGACGTTCGAGCCCGACGCTGAACTGGTCGCTGCTTATGCAGAGCGGCCTCCCGCATGGCGCGAACTGTATCGGCCGCGCCACTAGCATCGCTTCGATGTTGCATTCACGTCTGTTCGGTATTGCCCTGTGCTGCGACGTTTTGTTTAATGCGCGAACCGCGCTGACAAACCGATAGACACGCGGGTGGGAAACGCATTGTGCGCCGGGAGGCACGATGAACGATCCGATCCTCGAGATGCGCGGGGTCTCGAAATCCTTCTTTGGCATCAAGGCGCTGCGGGCCGTCGATCTCACCGTCTATGCCGGCGAAATTCACGCCCTGATGGGAGAGAACGGCGCCGGAAAGTCGACGCTGATGAAGATCCTGTCCGGCGCCTACAGGCCCGATCCCGGCGGCGAGATCCGCATCGAGGGCAGCCCGGTGCGGATCGAAGGCCCGCTCGGCGGCCGCGCGGCGGGCATCTCGATCATCTATCAGGAGCTGTCGCTCGCTCCCAATCTCAGTGTTGCCGAGAATATCTATTTGGGACGGGAGCTATCGCGATCAGGATTGCTGGCGCGCGGCGCCATGCGCGAGGGCGTCGGCCCGATCCTGAAACGACTGGGCGCGGACTTCCTGCCCTCGACGCTGGTGGCGCATCTCTCCATGGGCCAGCGGCAACTGGTCGAGGTCGCGCGTGCGCTGCATGCCAGATCGAAGATCCTGATCATGGACGAGCCGACCACCGCGTTGTCAGCCGGCGAGAGCGCGCGGCTGTTCGCGCTGATCCGCCAGCTTCGCGCCGAGGGGCTTGCCATCATCTACATCTCGCATCGCATGGACGAGGTTTACGCACTCGGCGATCGCGTCACCGTGCTCCGCGACGGCCGGCTGGTCGGCTCGCTCGACAAGCCTGAGATCCGCGCCGACACCATCGTCCGGTTGATGGTCGGGCGTGACGTCTCCTCGTTCTACAAGAAGGATCACGATCCGGAGGCGGGGCGGGGACATCCGGTACTCCGAGCGATCGACATGGCGGACGGCCAGCGCGTCAAGGGATGCTCGCTGACCGTGCACGCAGGTGAGGTCGTCGGGCTCGCGGGCCTGATCGGCGCCGGTCGCACCGAGCTCGCGCATCTCATCGTCGGCGCGGCACGCAAGTCCTCCGGCCGTATCGAGCTGGAGGGACATCCGATCGAGATCCGCACGCCGGGCGAGGCCCTTGAGGCTGGCATCGCCTATCTTACGGAAGACAGGAAGGCGCTCGGCCTGTTTCTCGACATGTCATGCCTGGACAACATCAATCTCGCCGTGCTCGCGCGCGATGCGAAGCTCGGCTGGTTTCTGGATCGCGACAAGGCGCGCGAGCGCGCCGAGCGGGCCTTCGCGGGGCTCAGCATCCGTGCCGCCAATGTCGCCGTCCCCGCCGGCGGCCTGTCCGGCGGTAACCAACAGAAGGTGCTGCTGTCGCGGCTTCTCGCTATTGCGCCGAAGGTTCTGATCCTCGACGAGCCGACGCGTGGCGTCGACGTCGGTGCCAAGTCCGAGATCTATTCGATCGTCGACAATCTGGCCAAGGCCGGCACCGCGATCCTCGTCATCTCATCCGATTTGCCCGAGATCATCGGCATCTGCGACCGCGTCATCGTGATGCGCGCCGGACACATCGCCGGTGAGATCAGGCGCGAAGCTGCGGCTCCCCTCAATCAGGAAGACATCATGGCGCTCGCGACAGGGACGGAGCAACTCGATGCATGACAGCTCGCCGAAAGCGGAAGCGGCTGCCGCTGCCGGCCTTGCGGCTGCGCAGGAGACGAAGCGTCAGCGCATAAGGATGCTGATCAGCGCGCTCGGCATGCTGCCAGTCCTGCTGATTCTCTGCATCGGCTTCCACCTGTTGTCCGAGGGCCGCTTCTTCACCGGACAGAATCTCGGCATCGTATTGCAGCAGGCCGCAGTGAATACCGTGCTCGCTGCGGGAATGACTTTTGTCATCCTCACGGGCGGCATCGACCTGTCGGTCGGCTCGATCCTGGCGGCCTCCGCGATGGCCGGATTGACGCTCTCCAAGCTGCCGCTTGGCATGCTGTGGCTGCCAGCCGCGCTGCTCACGGGCCTTGGCTTTGGCGTCGTCAATGGCGTGTTGATTGCGCTGCTTCGCCTGCCGCCTTTCATCGTCACGCTCGGCTCTCTCACCGCCGTACGCGGCCTGGCCCGATTACTCGGGGCCGACACCACCGTCTTCAATCCGTCCATTCCTTATGCCTTCATCGGCAACGGCTCGCTGACGCTCGTCCCCGGCGTCGCCTCGATCCCCTGGCTCTCGGTGATCGCCTTGCTCGTCATCCTCGCCTCGTGGCTGGTGCTGCGACGGACCGTGCTCGGCGTGCACATCTATGCGGTAGGCGGCAATGAAAGCGCGGCGCGGCTTGCCGGCATCAAGGTCTGGGCCGTGCTGATCTTCGTCTACGGCGTCTCCGGCCTTTTCGCCGGGCTCGGGGGCGCCATGCAGGCGGCGCGGCTCTATGCGGCCAATGGCCTCCAACTCGGCCAGTCTTACGAGCTCGACGCAATTACCGCCGTGATCCTTGGCGGCACCTCATTCGTCGGCGGCATCGGCTCGATCTGGGGTACGTTGGTCGGCGCGCTGATCATCGCCGTGCTGTCGAACGGCCTCATCCTCATCGGTGTCTCCGACATCTGGCAATATGTGATCAAGGGCCTGGTGATCATCGGCGCCGTGGCGCTGGACCGCTACCGGCTGCAGGGCTCTGCCAGAACGTGAAGGCTCCGCGAGAACTTGATGGGTTTGGCGCGCACCTGGAGTGCGCATGGCTTGATGAGAGATTCCGTTGCGGCAACTGGTCTGCCGTGCCGGAGATGAAGACAGACCAGGGAGGAAGCCAATGTTGAAGACGATCACGCTCGCCGGCGCCGCGGTGACGCTTGCCCTAAGCACCGCGCCATCCTTTGCCAAGGAGCTCAAGTCGATCGGCGTCTCGCTGGGATCGATGGGCAACCCGTTCTTCGTCGCGCTGTCGAAGGGCGCCGAGTTCGAGGCGAAGAAGACCAATCCCAACGTGAAGATCACGACCGTCGGCTTCGAATACGACCTCGGCAAGCAGGTCACTCAGATCGACAATTTCATCGCCGCCGGCGTCGACCTGATTCTGTTGAACCCCGGTGATCCCAAGGCGATCGGGCCGGCGATCAAGAAGGCGCAGGCCGCTGGCATCGTCGTCGTCGCGGTCGACACTGCGGCCGAAGGCGCCGACGCCACCGTGACCACGAACAACGTGCAGGCCGGCGAGATCTCCTGCCAGTACATCGTCGACAAACTGAAGGGCAAGGGCGACGTCATCATCGAGAACGGGCCGCAGGTCTCCGCGGTGATCGACCGTGTCGTCGGCTGCAAGAACGTGTTCGCGAAGAACCCGGGTATCAAGGTGTTGTCCAGCGACCAGGACGGCAAAGGCTCGCGAGAGGGCGGGCTCACCGTCGCGCAGGGTTATCTGACCCGCTTCCCCAAGATCGACGCCATCTTCGCCATCAATGATCCGCAGGCGATCGGCACCGACCTTGCAGCGCGCCAGCAAAACCGCAGCGGGATTGTCATCACGGCGGTCGACGGCGCACCTGATATCGAGGCCGCGCTGAAAGATCCGCAGTCGCCGCAGATCCAGGCGTCGGCTTCGCAGGATCCGTTCTTCATGGCGCGTCGGGCCGTGCAGGTTGGTGTCGGCATTCTCAATGGCCAGAAGCCGGCCTCGACCGTCGAGCTGTTGCCTTCGAAGCTCGTGACCAGGGACAATGTTGCCGAGTACAAGGGCTGGACGTCGGATCGTTCTCAGTAGAACGCCGCCCCTAGCCGGTGCGCTCGACACACGAGATGACGGGCGGCGTCTTGAGCGATGCCGTCTGCTAAGCGATTCAGTAAGCGGTGTGTGGATTGGCTCGCGGAGACAAGACGGCCGATGGAGATCTGCTCGTGAAGGCGCGGGTCTTCGGTTGAACGCGCGATCCGTCGATCACCTCGAGCCGGCCGCAGCGGTTCAGGGTGTGCAACTTCCGTCCGGGCCATGCCGGTCCGGGCTTGAGGGAATGGCGGACGATCTGCCCGAATGTCGTCGGCGACAATTCGACGATTTCCGCTAGTGCGAGCGCTGCACCGTAACCGTCCGTACAATTCTGGACGGGCCGCCACAATTTATCATCGATAGTGACGAAATTCCCCGCCGGTCGTGTGCTCGCACGATCGATCAGGACCGGATTGCTAGCATGGGGCAACCACGGACCCGAGAGGCGATCGGCGTAATAGATCGCCAGCGCATCCGAATAGCCGCCCGCGCCGTCGCGCCAGGCTCCAAACAGATAGTGCAGGCCGTTGTGCTGCGTGATCGTGACATCGGCGAGTTCGAGGCCGGAAAGCAGCGTCGCGTGACGCTCCCATTTGTCCGGAAAACGAACGCATTTGTACAGCGCGACGTCGCCGTGAACCGAGCTCTCCGGGATCATCCACAGCGCACCATCGTTCTCGATCAGGAACGGATAGGAGAGGTGCCAGGGCTCCTCCAGCACCGGTACGACTTCGCCGACCGGACCTGCGTCGTTGAACTCGATCGCGGAAATGATCCCCTTTCCAATCCGGTGATCGAGATCTTCGAAGAAGACGAATGTCCGTCCCTGCCATATGATGGGAAACGGATCGGCGTAGAAGCGATGGCCGGGATCGCAGAGGACATTCCAGCCTGGTCCGGACAGATTTCCGGTCTGCCAGACGCCTGCACCGTCATTGAAGCGCCATCCGATTTGCCAATGCGGGGCATAGCAGCAGAGCCGATAGATCTCCTTGGCGATCGACACGGCGAGGCCGCGCGCAACGTATGCCGCCGGCTGCCGGCCGGTGCCGTCTCCGGCGGGGCGCGCCAGCTGCGGCACGATGCGCGGCCGTCCCGACAGGATTGCCGCCACCATGGTCAGGGTTCGCGCCATGACGGTTTCGAGTGCGCCACTCAAGCCGGCCGCAATCTCTCCGGAGGGGTGACCGCGATCGAGCACTGCACCGTCGAGCTCGTTGACGATCTCGATCACCGGCAGGTCGCCGGCCAGAATGGCGGCGAGGGCGGCGTTTTCGCCGGCGACACCGTTGAAGAGAGGGCGCAGATACAGCCGGGCGGAACAATCGGGATCGCGCGCGGCGCCCGTAAAATCGACGATCACGTCGGCCGTCCCGGTGCGAGCCTGCATCCGTTCCGGGATGATCTTCAGCTTGCCGGCGCCGCTGTGCCGGCCTCTGTGCAACACCATGCGTTCGAGTTCGAACAGCGCGTCGAGGCCTGTGGGCCGTGCCTCCGTCGTTGCGGTCCAGGCGATTTGAAGCGGGACATCTCGGCCGTCGATCGACAGCGCGTCGCGGTCCATCCACCGCCGCGCATGCTCTCGTTCACAGCGAAACTCGATGATCATGTCGAGCCAATCTGTTCCCACACATTCCGGTCAGATGACCTGGCCGAGAATCCGAACGTATTCCTCCACCATGGCATCTACCGAATAGCGCAGCCGCAGGCCTTTGGCGTTTTGTCGCAGTTCCTCGCTCAGTTGCTGGTCCGTCAGCAGCCTGGAGACGGCCGTCGACAGCTTCGCATGATCGGAGGCATCGACGAACAGCGCGGTAGGTTTTCCCTCGAAGGACAACACCTCACGTAACACGGGAAGATCGGTGACGACGGAGGGGACACCGGCGTTTGCGGCTTCGACCGCAGCCAGGCCGAAGGTTTCGGCCTGTGTCGGGAACACGAACACGTCCAGACAGGCGAGAAAATCCGCCATCTGACGCGGGGCGATTTCGCCGAGCAGATGCAGCCGGTCCGATACGTTCAATTCATCCGCCAACTGTCTCAGCCGGGCCTCGTCGGCTCCCTGTCCGGCCAGTGCAAGGTGCCAGGATGGTCGATCCGGCAACAGGCGTATCGCCGCATCAAGCCGCTTGTGCGGGTGCAGCCTCGCCGCGCAGCCAAGTAAGATGCGATCCGGCGGCAGACTGAATTTTTGTCGCGCAGCTTCCTTCGGCAGGGTAAGGGCCTTGTCGTCAAAGCCGTGCGGGACATGCACCATGCGTGACCGATAGGCCGCGGGGTAGCGCGAATATTCGCGCTGCATGTCCTTCGAATTGAGCGTGATGCGGTCGAAGAAGCCGAGACTGCCCATCACGACGTCGGCAGCGCGGACGGGCCAGCTCATCGAGAGCGCGGAAGAAACCTGATTGGCGATGACAGGCGCGCGGCAGACGAGGCGCGACACGCCGGCGCCGATCACGTTGCCAAAATGCTGAAAGGTCAGAACGGCGTCGGGTCGGCTGGTCCGGATATGGCGGCCGAGCGTCCACAGCATCCGCAGCAGGGCCAGGGGATTGCCCGGCCGGCTCGAGGCGCAATAGAACGTATTGGGCGGCTCGTCGAACGAATCCGACTGGCGGAAGAAGAACAGATTGGTGACTCGGTAGCCACGGGCGGTAAGGCCCGCACCGAGCAGCCTGGAGATCTCCTGCGCGCCGGCGTTTTCGGCCTGAGTCTGTACGAGAAGGACATGAAGCTTCGGCCCGCTGCCGTCGGACGGCATGAGTGCTGTCGCAGTCGTCTCGCCCAACTCCTTGTTTGGCTGGTAATGGAGCACGGATCCCGACCCGCTGAAGAAACGAAATTTTCACCCTTCTTGATCCCGTACCTACCATGCGAGCATCGCGCGGACACCGGCTAGCAACAAACGGAGTTAATGCGCTGCCTGCCGGAACGGCATCGTTTGCCAGAGAATTCTGGTGGTTTGCAAACGAAGTGAGCGACCGCGTTAACCAATTGGTGATGGTCGCGCGAGGGGCAGGTAACCGCGGATTAACCATAGATATTTACGGTGGAGCAGGCCACTGAACAGTGTTCGCCAGTTGAATCCGAGTAGAGTCCATGACGTTCGGTCGCCGCGCAGACCCGACAAGTTCCGGATCGACCGGCGTTGCCGCGTCTTGGAGCCAAAATTCGTCGGGCGTCGATGAGGCCGCCGGAGCCGCTGCACGCTTTGGCGGTATGTTCACTGCCGCCGGTGTGCTCGCCTTCCTTCGCGAAAACGCTCGGCGGATATTGACGCTCGCTCTTGCGATCTTCGCGCTTGGCGCCGTCGTTCTCCTGATGATTCCGGTGCGGTTCGCAGCGACCGCACTGGTCGTCGTCGATCCCCGCGAGCAACGCGTGACCACGGAGCAGGACGTTCTGCCGGGCATAGGGCAAGATAGCGCCGCGCTGCAAAGCCTGGTCGAAGTGGCGAAGTCCGACGGCTTTCTCGAGCCGCTGATCGAGCAGCTCAAGATTCGCGATGACGAAGACATTTCCGGCGGCTACACGGCCCCCGCGCGCCTGCTCGAGCGTTTCCGCAACCGTCTCGACATTTCCCGTCGCGGGCTGACCTATGTCATCGCCATCCGCTTCACCTCGAATCGGGCGGAGCGGGCTGCCTATTATGCCAACGCCATTGCCGAGGCGTTCGTCGCCAGACAGAGCCGCATCCGCACCGAGGCGACCGACGAGGCTGCCGACTGGCTCGGTGGCCGGCTCAAGACGTTGAGCGACCGGCTGAAGGCGTCGGAGGACGCCGTCGCCACATTCAAGCTCGAGCACCGTATCGTCAACGCCGGCAAGGACGCAACGACCCAGCAATTGCGGGTGACCGAGCTGTCGCAGCAGGTCGCCGCTGCCCGCGCGCGGACCGAGGAGGCCAAAGCCCGTTACGAGCAGGCGCAGCGTGACGCGAAGGCGAATGTCGAGGGTCCCGTCAAGCAGGACCTCCTGAGCGCGTTGCGCGCCCAGCGGTCGGCCCTCAATGATCAGATTGCGCAGAAGCGGGCGGTGCTCGGCGATCGCCATCCCGATCTCGTGATGTCGTACAGCCAGCTAAACGATTTGAACAGACAGATCGAGGTCGAGCGGACGAAAGGCATCGATACCGCGAAGTCGGAATATGAGGCTCAGCGCGATCAGCAGAAGGCTCTGGAAAGCCAGATGAAGGCGGCTGAATCGCAGCTCCTGGTCGACGGTCAGGCTCTGGTCCGGCTCCAGGAGCTACAGCGCGACGCCGAGGCCAACAGAAACATCTACGAGCAATTCCTCTCGCGGTCCAAGACGACGAATGAACAGCGCCTGTTGCAGAGTTCTCAGACCAAGGTCGCCTCGCCCGCCATTCCGCCGCTTCGCTCGACCCTTCCGCCGCTGTCTTTGCTGCTCGCCGCGCTGGCGATCGGATCGCTGCTGACATCGACGGCGGTCGTCGCGGCAACGGGACGCAGATCGAACAAACCCGTTCCGGACGTTCGCGCCCCCGATCCGGCTCCGCGCCAGCCCGGCGCGTGGTCGCGTCCGCCGGTGTGGGCCCGCGTTCCCGAACTCTTGCCCAGCGATGTCCCAAGAAACATCTGGCAAGGTCCGGTGTCCGCGACGAGTGAGCTCGATCTCGGTCCTCATCTGCGTCCGCTCATTGACAGGCTGGAGCAATTGCCTGGAAGCCGGGGTAGGGTTGCTCTCGTGATGTCGGTAGGGAAGCGGGCCGGCGGCAACACCGTCGCGCGCTCGCTCAATCGGTGGGCGCTGAACAGGGGAAAGCTGAGCGTCCTGATCCGGGTCGAGCCGGATCTCGGTGGTGCCGGGGCCAGCCTCGCCAAGGCGCCGGTGGATGGCGCAACCACCGCTGACGTTCGCAGCATCGATGCGCTTTTGAACGTCGGCAACGGACCTGAATCGTCGCCCGCGGACGATATTCGTTCGGAGTTCGATCTGATCGTGATCCATGCCACCTCTCTGGCCTTGCAGCCGGAGGCGGCGGCGCTGGCCGCTCACGCTGATCTCGTCATTCTGGTCGTCCGCGAAGACGCAATCGATTCAGCCGCAATGCGCAGGGTCACGGCCGCGCTCTCTCGCTTTGGCGGCGTGCCGACCGGGATCGTCGTCAATCGTGTGCCAGCAGACCCGTCGTCGGCTCAACGTCGGGGTGCAGCGCTCGGCCTGGCTGGTTGATCGTCGTCCGGCGTGTGCGCTGCCTGTCGCGATCGAACCGAAGCCTAATCGCCCGCGTCAGCGCCGCGGACTGCGTACGTGCCGCGTTTCGATCCGCCGAGGCGCAAGAGCACGAGAATTGAAGGATCGACCCCCGTTCGCCGGTGACAGAGGACGTTGAGCGCGATGGTCGCTAGCGCCAACGACACCGTGGCCGAGATCGCCGCGCCAAGCACGCCAAGCCAGGGAATCAGCACGAGAAATCCGACCACCCGCAACGCCACGTTCGCCGCAACGACGGGGACATAGATGCGCTCATGGCCGGTGAGCTGCAAGATCGCCGCGGATGGACCGCCCGCTGCCTGAAACGCCGTTCCGATCGCGAGCACGATAAGGACCCAGTGCTGCGCGGCGAAGTGAGGTCCGAACAGGTTGAGAAGATGGGGGCCGCCGATCCAGATCAGGAACAGCCCGCTGACCACACAAAGCGCGGTCACCTCCGCCATCAGCTGCAACGTCCGCTCGAATTCCTGATGGTTCTTGCTGAAGTACAGCGAGGGAAGCCGGCGCGCGCCGAAACTGTATAGCGCCGCCGACAGCATGGCGAAGATGTTGGCAAGGCGCGAGGCGGCGAAATAGATGCCGGCTGTCGCCGGATCCAGCATCCAGTACACCAGAATGACGTCGAAATACTGATTGGCGGCTTCCAGGACGGATGCGATCCAGAAATGAAGCGCGCTCGATCTCCAGCGAGACGGCTCGGACCGTGCCGCCGTACCGCGAAGATCCGGCAGAGCTCGCACAATCGAAACGACCTGCGCGACCAGGCCAACCGACATCGCGATCGTCATCACGGCGAACAATTCGGCGGGGTCGAGCCGCCGATGGTCGAACATGATTGCGAGCAGAAACAAGACGACACCGACCCGCCAGAAGAACTCTCTGTTTCCCTCGCCCATGAGGATGCTGACCAACGAGCGCGCAACCTGGCTGCCGAGCATCACCCCCGCATTAACGGCGGTGTAGGCGGACACGGCGAGGATCAGCAGCCACCAGTCGCCCTTCAAGCTCGCCGCAATCGACATTGCGGCGACCACAATCAGCATCGCGAGGGAGGAAATCTTCAGGCTGGACAGCAGCACTCCCTTGGTGAGATCGGGTCGATTTCCGACCTGATATTCGTTCAGAAAGCGCACCAGGAGCGATTCCTGGCCGACCAGGCCCACGACCGATGCGACCTGGGCAACCGAAAGCCAGGTCGCAAAGATACCGAAACCGTCGGGCGACATCGTTCGTGCCGCGAGCGAGAATACCGCAAACGCAAGCGCGCCGCTTCCAACCTTGAGGAGGATGGTCCCGACGACACCGCGCGTCACGTCGCGCCGCATGAGTTGGATGATGGATTCGATCATGGACGTTAAGGGGCAACTCTCCCCTGAAGAGATACGTGCCGATACCGGCGCCAGCCTAGCATGCCGAAAAACCGCGAGTGTTAATGAGCGGCTTCCAGGAGTTCGCCATACACGACGTCGCGGCCAAGTCGGTTGCTTCACTGTGGTACATCGCCGTCTCCATTGTCTCCAGATAGTGCAAGGCCCGGCTCGACCGGGGGGGCGGCAAAGGGCCAGATCGACCGCCGAGGACAGCACGGTCAGCCGTTCGAATGCGGAATGGCTCGCCGGAATGGCCGCGGATCTATCAAGGCGTGAACTCTGCAGAGCCTCCTGAGCAAGGTCCGTGCCGGGACATCGCAGGTCCAGATCTTCCTCCCGTCATTAACCTCGATCGCCGGAAATCATCGCGTTTGGCCCAGCGATGCGACATCAGGCGAGAAAGTTGCAAATGAAGCCACGTTAACCGTGAGAGCCCGGACCATGACGACCGATACAACCGTGACTGAGCCGATCGCCGCTGCGGCAAGCGCGTCGATCGCGACGGACATCGCGATCGTCGGCGGTGGCCTTGCGGGGTCGCTGGCGGCAGCCGTTCTTGCGCGGGCAGGGCATCGCGTTGCCCTGGTCGACAAGCGTGCGGTCTATCCGAACGAATTCCGGGTCGAAAAGATCGGCGGGCGACAGCTGGAGGCGTTCCGCAGGCTGGGCTTCATCCGTGGTCTCGAGAGCGCCGCCTGTCCATACGACCGCGTGCTCAATATCCGGGAAGGCAAGGTGGTCGATGTCAGCGTCGGCCAGGCTTACGGGCTTGCCTATGCCGATCTCGTCGCGATGGCGCGCAGCCAGTTACCTGATCCATCCAGCCTGATCGTCGACGAGGTCACTGCGATCAGCTGTAGCGACGAGCTCCAGCATCTCGAGCTCGCTTCCGGGCGGCGCGTCACTGCGCGCCTCATCGTTCTGGCCACGGGCATGGCAGGAGTTCTCGGCCACAAGCTCGGCATCAGGCGGCGCGTGCTGGCTGCGGGCCATTCGGTCTCGTTCGGCTTTACGATCGCCCGACGCGATGGCGCGCCGTTCGATTTCAACGCGCTGACCTGTTACGGCGAGCGCACAGGGGACGGCGTCGACTACCTCAGCCTGTTTCCCGTGCGCGCGGGTATGAGGGCGAATCTCTTCATGTTCCGCGACCCGGCCGATCCGATCATGCGCGATCTACGTCGCGAAACGGAAGCGACCGTTCTGCGCCTGCTGCCGGGATTGCAGACCTATCTCGGCGACTTCCGCGTGATTGACCGGATACAGAACTGGGTGATGGACCTCTCGGTCGTCGAGGGCCACCTTCAGCCCGGTGTCGTGCTCATTGGTGATGCGTTCCAGACCAACTGTCCCGCCGCCGGAACCGGCGTCGCGCGCCTGCTGGTGGACGTCGAGCGTCTTTGTACCGAATATGTGCCGCGGTGGCTGATGACTCCCGGCATGAACAGGGACAAGATCTCGGAATTCTATTCCGATCGCGACAAGGTCGCGGCAGACCAGCAGTCACTGAAGATGGCACGATTCCGCCAAGCCTTGACCTCGCGCGACGATATCGGCTGGGATGTGCGGCGGCGGCTGCACTTCCTGCGCCGCAGTATCACCCATCGGGTCGATCAAATGCGGCCAGGCTGGCTCGCGCATGTCCGCAGCGCGCTTCGCGCCTGAGCGCCCCGGCCGTTGGCGTCCCGCGCTCGTCAGCGTGTCGGGGTCGAGGTGCGAGTCGGCAGAAGCCTGAACTCCGACATCCGCTTGGCGGCCAGTTTGAGCCAAGGAGCCTGCTTCAGCGCGAACAACGCGACGGCGCCTGCGGTGCTGCCGGCCTTTGTGACCGCCCACATCGGCGATGGCTGCCCGCCGAACAGTTTTTTGTACGGCTCGTCACCTATGGTGAAGTCGAGCATCTGGTCCCCGCGCTCGATGCAATCCCTGGCCACCTGCTCGAACATCAGCGCGCCCAGCGACTGGCTCTTGTAGCCCGCAATGTCGAAGGCGCTCATGATGACGTGGAAGGTGTCGCGGTGGCACAATCCGAGCACGGCGGCGATCACCTCGCCGTCCATCTTCATGGCATAGAGCCGCACAAAGGAGCCGAGGCCGCGGAGGGCCACCTCGGAATAGAAGTCGAAATACTCAGGGCGCTGGAGCAGATCTCCGTCGCCTTGTGACTGAAACCGCGGCCCGCGAAATTTCTTCATGACCTTCAGCGCGTCGAGCATGGAGGCGCTATCGTTGCAGCACGAGAAGCTCAAGGCGCCCTTCTTCTGGAGCTGTCGATATTTCTTCGCGAGTTCCTTCTGATAGGAGCGATCCATCGCGCTGGCCCGCCATTGCTCGAACGGCGCGATGAGAACGGTCGCGTAGGCATTGGTGTCCATCGAGACGCGGCGGGGTGCAGCCAGGAGGTTCTCGATCGGAAGCCGTCCGTCGGGAAGCTTGGTCATGCGGAGCAGGTCGAAAGGGCGGAGGAGGCTCCGAAGCTCCGCGCATGCGCTCTCGTCCGCGAGCAGTTGAGAAAATGCTCCCGGGCTGCAAACCGGCGCCAGATAGTCGGAGACGCGGAGGTCGGCGAATTCGACGGTCCGTATCGGACCACGCCGGATCCGCAGCAGAGGCAGCACCATCGCAAGGGCGCGCGTCGTGCGATGGCGGACCACGACGATGAGACGCGTTGCCCCTGCATGAGATGCCAGCCTAGCATAGAGGCTGTGTAGCCACTGTGGATGCTGGAACGCGGTGGCGGCGGAGTTGTCAAACAACTCTGCGTATTCCGGACACAGAAAATCGAACGCCTGCTCGATGGCGATATCGAACGTGCTGCTGGATCTGTTCATGCGCAACCAAGAAAACCAGACAATTCGTGAAAATTCGATCGAGCTCGATCCGCGCTTTATAGCAGGGTCGTTACGGGCGAGACACCAGCGGGGTACGATTTGCATTAATGCGCCGCGCCGGGTCTCTTATCGTTATTAAATCCTTAAAGTTCGGCCTCCTGTGCGCTGGGAGTGGCGGAGCTCGACCGTGCTAGCAAATTATTAACCGTGCCTAGGGAAGGTCGGTTCATGGCCAGCCTGCAGACCGAGGTGGATTCCGGGACACTCGAGAGCGCGTTCTGGGAGACGCGCAGCGTTGGCGTTGAGAAGATTGCCAGAGCCGCGATCAGTTGTTCGATTACTATCAACGTGATTGCATCGATGGGCATCTTCAACGCCGCGCTCCTGCCGCCGGAGCTCACCTTTGTGCAGCAGACCGCGGCGCTTCTGATGTGGGGCGTCCTCATCTACGCAAGTGCATTCGTGCGCCCGCGCCTGCGTCTGCAGTTCAATCTCGATCTGATCGCGCTGCTCGCATTCTACACGTTCGCGGTGGCCTCCGTGTTCTGGTCGAGCCTGAGCGCGGCGGCGTTCATGAAAAGCGCGGCGCTTGCCATGACGACCTTCGGCGCGTTCTGTCTCATCACGCGCATCGAGATCGACGAGATTGTGAGGGCCACGGCCCTTGGGCTGGTGATATTGGTCGCCGCATCGGCTTTCTGTGCGCTTGCTGTCCCCGATATCGGGATAGACCAGACCTGGATGCATAGCGGTCAATGGCAGGGCGTCTATGAATCGAAGCAGACGCTCGGATTCGTCGGCGCGTATCTGATGTTTTTTGGCTGTTATCGTAAGATGAAGGGGCAGGGTTGGCCGACGTTCCTCTTCGTGTTCCTGCTGGCCTCGACCTGCGTCCTCGCGTCGGAATCGCGCGGTGCCGGCGCTGTTGCCCTGGCAGCCTGTGCGTTGCTCGTGACCTCGATGTGGTCGGTCGGCTGCATGAGGGTCTATGCGGTGCTGCCGTTCGTCATGTGTCTCCTGGCCGGAATTCTGTTTCTTTATTTTTACCTGACAGGCTATGACGCCATCCATGTCGGCGATGCGACGATCGATTTCACTGAACGAACCTTCATCTGGCACTACGCCATCAGCCATTTCGACGATGCGCCGCTGCTCGGTTTCGGGATCAACGGTTTTTGGACGGTGCCGTCGATCTACGATTATTTCGAACAAAACCACGGCTGGGTACTCGACAATTATCACAGCGGCTACATCGCGATCCTGATGGAAACCGGATTTCTGGGATACGTGCTTTTCGCAGCGAGTGTCCTTCTGTTCTCGAGCAAGATTCTCCATCTGATCTCGACCAGATCCATCGATCGTTCGCACTGTGCTCTCATCATCGGATTTGTCGTCCTGAGCTTCCAGACCAATTTCACGGAGACGACATTCCTCCGCTCGACCATGTTCACGTCGGTGTTGCTGGTGGCGTTCTTGTTCGCGACCTGCAGGCCTGTGCCACAGGCCGATTTGCAGTCCTTGCAAATGGACGCAAGATGACCGTCATGCGCGCTCGGTGGGCGGGGAGCGCCATGCTGGCAGCGACGGTGATATTCGTCGCATCGCTCTTCTCCGACGTTCGCGGAGCCGAGCGGGCCAATTCCCGCGACGTGCCGAAACTCGGGCGCGGCATCAATATTCTCGGCTACGATGGAATCTGGGAGGGCGGTCAGAACGCGCCCTTCCGCCTGGAGAATTTGACGGCAATCAAGAAGGCCGGATTTTCGCACGTCAGGATCAACTTCTTCGGCTTCAAGTTCATGGGTCCGGAGAATGTCCTGGATGAGATCGTCCTGAGGCGGCTCGACACCGTCATCGAGGAAGTCCTTGCGAGGGGCCTCATTCCTGTGCTCGACGAACACGATACCCACGTTTGTCAAAGCGACGTTGCCGGATGCACTGAGAAGCTGAAGTCGTTCTGGAGGCAGATATCCGAGCGCTATGCGGGGCAGTATCCCTCGCTCGTCTTCGAGGTCCTGAATGAACCTGGCGGGCTCATGACGTCCGCCAGCTGGAATTCACTGCTCAACGAGTGTCTCGCGATCATCCGCCGCACCAACCCCGAGCGGCCGGTCATTGCCGCCGTTCTCAACACGGATGATATTCCTGTCGACGAGCTGGCTCTGCCGGCCGAGGACAGGAAGCTCATTGTCACTTTTCACTACTACGCCCCCATACGGTTCACGCACCAGGGTGCACCATGGTCTGCAACTTTCTCGAAGATCGGTCCGCTGGCTTGGGGTACTCGGGATGACGAAGCAAAAGCCGCCGCCGATTTCAGGAAAATGAGTCTCTGGGCGGAGAGTGAGAGGCGCCCCCTTTATCTCGGGGAGTTCGGGGTGTACGAGCGTGCGCCGTCCGACAGTCGCTTGCGATACCTCTCCTTCGTGGCGAGAAACGCCGACAGGCTTGGCTGGTCATGGGCCTACTGGCAGTTCGACCATGATTTCGCGGCCTTCGACAGCGCGCGTCAGGCCTGGAAGCCGGGCATCCTGCGCGCCTTGATCCCGCCGCCGCATTGAAGCGGCGACGTGTTCGCAACGGCATCAGAAATGCGCAGCCAGGGCGCCGAGGCGCTTGAACGCCCGTTCACGGGCGGCCTCAATCGGTTGTGGGGGTCCCGTGGTCGGCCCGATCGGCACGAAACGGACATCGTTGATGCCAATGAAGCGCAGGATTTCCCGCACGTAGGGCGTTGCCATGTCGATGCGGCCGCGGTTCATGCCGGTGGAGAAATCGCTGCCGCTGGCGAGGATCACGAGCGTTGGCCGGTCCCTCAGCAGCGGAACGTATCCCTGGGACGGATCGAACCGAAAGGTAAGCCCGGGCTGGACGATGATGTCGATGAACTGCTTCAGCTTGTAGGGGATGCCGAAGTTCCACATCGGCGTCGAGATCAGCACGCGATCGGCGAGTGAAAAGCGCAGCGCGATGCGCTCGGCCTCGGTAAAACCGTCGCGTTGAGGATCGCTGAAGCGCTGGCCGTTCATGCGGGCGTATTTGGCCTCGAGGATGGGACCAGCGAACTCAGGCATCCGCTCGCGCCAGAGATCCATGAAGTCGATGTCCCAATCGGGATGGGTCTGACGAAAGCCGTCAATGAAGACCAGCGCGGCGGCACTCGATTCCGAGTCGGGGCGGGGCGAGCAGGACAGATGCAGGAGCTTCGGCACTGCGCGTCATCCCAGCGCCCTAATGACCGCCTCCGCCCTGGTCACCACCGCGACATTTTGCATGGCGAAGTTGATCGAGGCGTTGTGCCAATCCGCATTCATGGTCGAGCAGCAATCCTCGGGCACGATCATGAAGTAGCCCTTGTCGGCGCCGGTGCGCGCGGTGTGCTCGACCGACATATTGGTCCAGGCACCGGTATTGATTATCATGTCGCGGCCGGTGGCTTTCAGGATCGTCTCCAGCCGCGTGCCTTCCCACGCGCTCATGCGCATTTTCTCGACGACGAAGTCGCCCGGTCGCGGCTCGAGGCCGGACACGGGCGCCGCACCCCAGCTTCCGCGTACCATCGCCTTGCTGTCGACGAGGCCTTCGAACAGCGGCGCATTCAGCGTGACGCCGGGCGCGCCGGGTTCGACGATGAACCAGACATGGATGATGGCGACGCCGCGGGCGCGCGCGGTCTCGGCAAGACGGCGGACGTTGTCAACCACGTGCTGCTGCCGCGCATGACCGGGGGCGCCCGACTCGGCGAAGGCGCCGCCCTCCATGATGACGTCGTTCTGAAGGTCCTGGATGATCATCGCGCATCGCTGCGGATCGAGCCGCATCTCGCCCTCGGCGAGGATGGGCGAGGTTGGCGCGGAGCTTGGCGCCGTGCCGCCGCCGCTTCGCCGGCCGCTCATATAGGGCTCATGCCGCGGGCCGACCTTGGTCGGGATCGCGTACACCGAATGCGTCGCAGTCAGATACAGCATGCGGAAGTCCGGACCGCCCCAGGCGAGGTTAGCGACGAGCTCTGGCACCCGAACCTTGCCGAGCAGCTCACCGCGCGGCGAATAGACCCAGACGCCGCCGGGCGCGGTGACCCAGACATTGCCCTGCTGATCGCACTTCATGCCGTCGGGCAGACCTGGCTCGAGCTCGGAGCGGATGCCGCTCGCAAACACGCGCGCGTTCGACAGTGAACCGTCACTATCGACGTCAAAGACGCGGATCAGCGCCTGCACGGTGTCGTTGACATAGAGCAGCTTTTCGTCGGGCGAGAAGCACAGCCCGTTCGGCTGGTCGAACAGGTTGCGGTCGACGACGAGCTTCGGTTCGCCGCCGGGTACGAGGCGATAGACGCCCTGAAAGCCGAGCTGGCGTGGCCGCTCGACGCCATAGACCGGCATCCGACCATACCAGGGATCAGAGAAATAAATCGCGCCGGAAGAGTGTACGCAGACATCGTTCGGGCTGTTGAGTTCCTGGCCCTGGAAGTGTGAAGCCAGCACCTCTCGCCGCCCATCCGGCCGCTCGCGGACCAGCGACGACGTCGCGTGCTCGCAGACGATGAGGTTGAGCTCGGCATCATAGGTCATGCCGTTGCATTTGTTCGAGGGACGCTTGACCTCCACGACGCCGCGCCGCGCGTCCCAGCGCCGCCGCACGTCGCCCGGCATATCCGAGAACAGGAGGTAGTGATCGACCGGATGCCAGATCGGTCCTTCCGTGAACTCGAAGCCGGTGCCGACTTGCGCGACCGGCGCGTACGGGTCGATCAGGGTCTCGAAGTCGGAACGCAAGGTAACGTGGGTCATCGGTCGATCCTCCAGGACCATGGTCCGGAAAGTACGGCGCGGACTTCCGGCAAGATCATGCGCAGAAAGGGTCTCAGGCCGGGAACCAGTTGCGCTCGGGCAAGGACTGCACGATCGGGCCTGGGACCTGGTCGTGCAGCCGCCCGACGACATTGCCGCCTTCGATCTTGGCGGGGCGATCGTGCACGGGAAGGAGATAGCGCGAATTGCTGAGCAGCTTCTTGATCGCCGCCTTTTCCGCGCGCTTGCTGGTGCCGTGGTTGCCGGTGGTGCGCGGCTCCCAATCGTGGATCTCGTTGAAGGGCGTGACGATCTGGTCGTTGAAGTCGTAGATCACGTCGCCGCAGATGGTGGCAATGCCGTCGGCGGTGTGAACGATGATGTTCATCGATCCCTCGGTATGGGCGTTGGCGGCATCGCAATAGACGCCGGGCATCAACTCGATCGGGCCGGTGACCTCGAGATCCAGAAAGCGCAGCGCGCTCTTGGTGTGCAAGCGGTCGATCAGGTGCTTGATGTCGGGCGCTGGATATTGGGGATGCATCAGGCCGGAAACGGAATATTCGAGCTCCCTGCGGTTGAGGACGACTGTCGTGTTCATCGGAAATAGATCGTCCTTGCCGGCATGGTCGATGTGCAGATGAGTGTGGCAGACGAAGCGGACGTCGCCCATGCGCACACCATGGCGCGCAAGCTGATTCTCGATCATGTTCTCGTGGTATTGCAGCCCGCGCATGCCCAGCGTCTCCATGATCTGGTTGGAGCGATAGCCGGTATCGACCACGACCGGATATTTGCCGCCGAGGATCAGGAAGCCCAGGGTGAGAACGCGGCGCGTGCGGCCGCAGTCGCGGCCGAGCACCAGGAAGCTCGATTCCAGCTCGATATCGCCGTAGTCCAGGATCTTGATCTCCAGCGCCATTCGCGTCCCTCCTTGTATTGCTTCTTGTCTGTCAAAGCCGATAGACGCGCGTAGCGGTCGCCCGAAAGATCGCGTCCTGTTGTTCGGTGCTCAGCGGTGCGGCTGCCGCGCAAAACGCGTCGACGAGCTCGCGATAGCTGGTCCACAATTTCTCGATCGGGAAATTGGAGCCGAACAGGCAGCGCTCGGCACCGAAAATCGCAACGGTGTCGGCGAGAACGGCAGCGATGTGCGCGGGATCGTTGCGATGGATGAAGGTGCCGAGCCCGGAGAGCTTTGAGACTACGTTCGGGCAGGCCGCAAGCCGCGCCATGCCGGCGCGCCAGGCGGCGCGGCCTGCCGCCGAGAGGTCCTCCAGCATGCCGGCATGCTGGAGGATGAAAGTCACCTTCGGACAAGCGTCGGCCAGCTCCGCTGCCTCCGGCATCTGCGGCGTGAACACCTGCAGGTCGAAGCTCCAGCCATAGTCGGCGAGATGCGCGACGTTGCGGCGGATTATTGGATCTGCGCAGAGATCGG
This sequence comes from Bradyrhizobium sp. 137, assembly GCF_023074095.1. Lineage (NCBI taxonomy): Bacteria > Pseudomonadati > Pseudomonadota > Alphaproteobacteria > Hyphomicrobiales > Nitrobacteraceae > Bradyrhizobium > Bradyrhizobium sp. 137. Next base: position 55,519 of record NZ_JADPKU010000050.1, on the reverse strand, counting down.
GGCGGGCTGCAAAGCGGTAGCGCGGGTTCTCGTGCCAATGCAGTTGCATGCGTACGCCGCGCACGAGCGGATAGCGCTTGAGACGATCGAGCTGGGGACGAACGTCCTCGACCGCGAAATTGGCGTAGGCGATGATCGCGTGCGGCCAGCCGTGTTCGTCGGCGGCCTGCTGCACCCAGGCGGCCTCGTCCTCGAAGCGGTCGTTGGCCCAGTTGGTCTGCACATAGACCGAGCGGGTGACGCTGGTGCCCTCGATGTCGTCGAGATATTCCTGGATCGGATAATCGCGCCGTATCGACTCGTAGGGGCCGAAGATTCGCGGCTGCATCGGACCGATCAGCCAGGGCAGGTCGGCCTGCCGCCAGATGTGATGATGGCCGTCGACAATATTGGTCACGCCGCTCTCCTTCGTCCCAACGCCAGAATGTGCGCGACGATCGACGCGCTCGAGCCGCCATCCACGAGATCATCGACGAAGCGCTCGATGGCAATGAGCGCTTCGGTCTGCGGGCGGAAGGCCGGGCTTGTGGCGAGCGGCGTCAGCCAGCTCAAGCGCCAGGACCGCCGCGATAGTTTCGCGACGGCGTCGCGAAGTGCGTCGCCTTCACCGCGCTCGAGTCCATCGGAGACGATCACCACAGCGGCGCCACGCGCATAGCCGCCGAACCGTGGCACGGCGAGGAAGGCTTGCAGCGCATCGCCAATGCGGGTGCCACCATCCCAGTCGCTGACGAGATGAGCGGCTGCGTTCAATGCCTGCTCGCGACGCTTCAGTCGTAAGGGGCGGGTGACCCGCGTCAGCCGCGTACCGAAGGTGAAGACCTCGACATTGGGTGCCGCCTGCACCAGCGCATGCGCGAGCTTCATGTTCTCCTCAGTGCGAGTCTTCATGGAGCCGGACACGTCGATCAGCAGCAATATCTTGCGTGACCGCTGCCGCCGCTTGAGGTGACCGAGCCGCAAGATCTCGCCGTCGCTGCGGACGGTGTCGCGCAAGGTGCGGCGGAGGTCGGCAAATGGTCCGCGGCGGGCGCGCATGCGCCGGTGGCCACGCCGTCGCGGCAGACGTCGCGACGCCTCGCGCGCCAGGCGGCGTAGCGCGTCCGTTGTCGAACTCACCCCAAAGCGGCGCTCGACCAGCGCCTCGCTTCGGGTCGCGGTGAGGCCGGACTCGCTCGCCTCGTCGGAGAGCAGGGGCTCCTCGTCGCCGCGGCCCTCTTCCTGGAGGCGAACCGTCTCGTCGTCCTCGCCCTCGTCATCGCGCGCAATCGTCTCGCTGCCGCGGAAGTGGAGATCGAACAGCCGGTCGAAGGTGGCACGACGATCGGGCGGCGGAGCTAGCGTCGCCAGTGCAGCTTGTCTGATATCCTCGATGCTATCAGGGCCGAGCAGCTCGATGGCCGCCAGGAACGTCGTGGTCTGCTCCGGCGCCACGGCAAAGCCATTCGCGCGCAGCAGCGGGACGAAGGCGACGAACACGCGCGCGGCGCGCGGGAGCTGCGGCTCGGTGCTCATGCGGTCGCCTCCGCGAGCATGGCGTCGAGCCGCGGCGAAATGAAATGCAGGTCTTCTTCGTCCTTCAGCGCCACGCCGATCGAGCGCTTGAACGCATCGGGCCAGCGCGCGCCGCCCTCGTGAAGGAGCGTCGCGGCCTCGGCCCAATCGACGGCCTCAGCGATGCCCGGTGCCTTGCTGAGCGGCTCGCGCCGCAGCCGTTCGACGGTCGCGACGACCGCGCGTGCCGTGGCCTCGGCGACGCTCGAGGCGCGCATCATGATGATGCGGGCTTCGCGCTCGGCGGTGGGATAGTCGATCCAGTGATAGACGCAGCGGCGGCGCAGCGCTTCGTGCAGGTCGCGTGTCCGGTTCGATGTCAGCACGACCACGGGTCGCTCCGCCGCGCGTACCGTGCCGCGCTCGGGGATCGAGATCTGGAAGTCGGAGAGGAATTCGAGCAGGAAGGCCTCGAACTCCTGATCGGCGCGATCGATTTCGTCAATCAGCAGAACGGTGGAATCGGGTGCGCGCAGCGCGGCCAGCATCGGCCGCTCGATCAGGAACGTCTCGCCATAGATGTCGATGCTCTCGTCGCCGGCCTGGCGGATCGCGAGCATCTGGCGCGGGTAGTTCCACTCATAGAGTGCGGCCGACGCGTCGATGCCCTCATAGCATTGCAGGCGGATGAGCCGGCGGCCGAGCACGGCAGCGATCGCCTTTGCAGCCTCCGTCTTGCCGACGCCGGGCGCTCCTTCCAGCAGCAGCGGCTTGCCGAGCGCGAGCCCGAGATAGGCGGCGGTGGCCAGTCCCTCGTCGGCGAGGTAATAGGCTGCGCGCAGCGCCTTCTCCAGCGCTTGTGGGCTGTCGATTCCGACGATGTTGCTGCGAACCGCCACGGCCAATCCTCTAGCGTCGCGCCTGCGGCCGTGCGCCGCCCTGGGCCTTGATCGCGCGCAGCACTTTCTCGGGCGTAATCGGGAGATCGTCGATGCGCACGCCGACCGCGTTGAAGATCGCATTCGCCACGGCCGGCAGCACCGGGTTGGCGCACATCTCGCCGGGACCCTTGGCGCCGAAGGGACCATCGGGAGCAGGGCGTTCCAGCACCGCGATATCGTGCGGGCAGATATCGCCGGGGCCGGGCATCAGATATTCGACGAAGTCGCGCGGGCCGTGAGCGGGGTCGGGATAGTAAGGCTCGGGCGTCTCGTAGAGCGCGTGGCTGACGCCCATCCAGGCGCCGCCTACGAGCTGCTGCTCGACCAGCCGCGGGTTGAGCGCGCGGCCGAGCTCATAGGCGGAGTCCATCCGGACCATCGCGACCTCACCGGTCTCGTCGTCGACCTCGACCTCGGCGACCAGGCAGGCATGGGCATAGCAGGTTGCCGGCGACATCTCTCCGGTTTCGGGGTCGACATCGGACAGCGGTACCAGGAATATTCCCCGGCCGGAGATGGTCTTGCCCTGCTTGAATTGCGCGGCGATCGCGACATCCTTGGTCGAGATCGAGCGATGCGGCGCGCCTTTGACATGGATGTTGCCGCGCCCGTCTGTCTCGAGGTCGGCGGCGTTGACCTCCAGCTCCTCGGCCGCAGCCTCCATCATCACGCCGCGGGCTTCGCGGGCTGCAGCCATCACGGCGTTACCGACGCGGTGAGTGCCGCGCGAGGCGAACGAACCCATGCAATGCGGGCCGGTGTCGGAATCCGCGGTGTCGACGTAGACGTCCTCGACCGGCACGCCCAGCGTCTCAGCGCAAATCTGCCGCGTCACCGATTTCATGCCCTGGCCGAGATCGATCGACGACAGCGCCACTGTGAACTTGCCGCTGGGATTGGAGTGAACCAGCGCCTGGCTGGGATCGCCGCCGAGGTTCATGCCGATGGGATAGTTGATCGACGCCATGCCGCGTCCGCGATGTCTGGTCATCTAGCGCCTCCTGGTCCCGAACACGGAAGAGAAGCGGGTGGCGCCGTGCGATGGTGCCGCCGGGCGGGGCGGAGGAGGCGGCGGTGTCGGCGGTGGCGGTTCGCGCGGCGGCTCTCTTGTCGCGGTCACGGGTGCGCGGTCATAGGTCGTGCGCTGCTGGGCGGGCGCGGCCGGCCGCGCGCGCACATCCGTCGGCGTCGGCGGAATCGCGGCGCGGCTGCCGCCACCATCCTTGCGCGAGGAGGCGCGCCTGAACTCGTCGCGGATCGGCCATTTGGCCTTTTCGGCGGCGACCTGAACGCATTCGATCAGCGCCGTGTTCTTGGCCTCGCGCCGATGCGCCTTCATGTCACCGTCGCGATAGGCGTTCAGAATCCGGAACTCCATTGGGTCCATGCCGACGAGGTTTGCGAGCTTGTCCATCTGGCATTCGATGGCAAAGTCCATCGCGGTGACGCCGAAGCCGCGCATGGCGGTCGCCGGCGTGCGATTGGTGAAGACGCAGTAGACGTCGCCATAAACGTTCGGGATGGTATAGGGGCCCGGCAAATGCGCGGCGCATTTCACCGCGGCGTAGCTAGAGAGCCGCGTATAGGCGCCGCTGTCGAAATAGGCACGGATCTTTCGGGCGACGATGCGGCCGTCGCGCATCACGCCGTCCTTGATGTAGATGCGCTCGGCGCCGCGCGGCGGGCCGTACTGCATCTCCTCCTCGCGACCGAACACGTAGCGCACGGGCCGTCCGGTCAGCATGGCGCCGAGGATCGCGAGCGGCTCGGTCAGGGTATCCACCTTGCCGCCAAAGCCGCCGCCGACCGTGCCACCGATGAAGTGGAAGGTGTTGGAAGGCACGTCCAAAATCTTGGCGCAGGTATCGACCGAGAAGAACAGCGCCTGGGTCGAGGTGTAGACGACGTAGCGGCCGTTGGTGTCGGGCGCGGCAATCGCGCCATTGGTCTCGGTCGGCGCGTGCTCGATCGGCGACATCTGGTAGCGCTGTTCGAGGACGTGGTCGGCGTTCGCGAGTGCCGCATCGGCATCGCCGAACCGCAGGCGCTGGTGATCGTAGACGTCGTGATAGATGAAGGCGTTCTTCGGATAGGTCTCGTTGACCACGGGCGCGCCCGGCTTGAGGGCATCCTCGACGTCGAACACGGTCGGTAGCGGCTCATAGTCGATCCGCACTTTTGCAATGGCCTCGAACGCCTCACGCTCGCTGTCGGCGACGATGGCGAGGATCGGCTCGCCCTTGTAGCGGACCTTGTCGACGGCCAGTGATGGCTCGTCGTCCTTGCCGAAATTGATCAGGCTCAGCAGCGTGTTGAGATTGACCGGCACGTCAGTGCCGCGAATGATCCGGCGCACGCCGGCTGAGCGTTCTGCGTCCGTGGTATCGATGCGGCGCAGCTTAGCATGGGCCTGAGTCGAGCGAACGACCTTCAAGTGCAGCATGCCCTGGAGCTTATGATCGTTGAAATAGCTCGACGTCCCCGTGATGTGGCCGAGCATGTCCTGGCGCTGCGTGCCCTTGCCGATCTCCTTGAGATTGTCGTCGCGCTCGTCGGCGAAGATGTCCTTGCGTAGTTCCAGCATGATCTGACCTCAGGCGCTGGCCCGGCCGCCGGCGGCGGCGAGGATGGCATTGATGATCGGCTCGTATCCGGTGCAGCGGCAGATGTTGCCGGAGATCGCCTCGATCACGTCGGCCCGGCTCGGGGACGGATTGCGGTCGAGCAGCGCCTTCGCGGCCATCAGCATGCCCGGCGTGCAATAGCCGCATTGGGCGGCAAAATTGTCGGCAAAGGCGCGCTGGAGCGGGTGCAGGTTCGGACCCTGCTTGAGGCCGTCGAGCGTTTCGACGGAGTGGCCCGCGACGGTCTCGGCGAGCGTCAGACAGGAGAGGTGGAGTTCTCCGTCGATCAGCACGCTGCAGGTGCCGCAGCCGCCCTGGCCGCAGCCGAACTTAGGCGTCATGTCACCGACCAGCTCGCGCAAGGCGACCAGCAAGTTGGCGCCGCCATCGACGAAGATGGCGACGTCGCGGCCGTTGTGACGAAATTGCAGAGGCGTCTTGGACATGTTGGTCCTTGTCTATTCCTGACCGGACAGCAAACGGCGGAGATGGACGCCGACGATCTCGCGGCGATACCAGGCGCTGCCGAGCGCGTTGTCCGCGGGCGATGTGCCCTCGATTGCGGTAGAGGCGGCTGCATTGATGTTCGCGGTATCGAGCGTGCGTCCTTCGAGGGCACGTTCCGCGGCCTTGGCGCGGATCTGGGTCGCCGCCATCGAGCCGAGCGCAATGCGAGCACCGGCGATGCGCCCGCCGCTGACCGGCAGATGTGCGGCCAGCGTGATGACCGAGCCGCCCTTCGGCTTGATGCGGGCAACTTTGCGATAGCGAAAGGCCTCGGCGTTGGCCGGCCGGGTGCAGGAGACCGAGAGGACTAACGCACCGGATTGCCGCTCGCGCGATTGCAGGAACTCCTCGATCGCGATGTCGCGGGCGCCGAAGCCGCCTTGCAGCGCGACTGTGGCGTCGAGCGCCAGCAGCGCCACGGTGAAATCGCCGTAAGGGTTGGGCGCGAACAGATTGCCGCCGACGGTGCCCATGTTGCGCACGGCGGGCCCGCCGATCGAACGGGCGGGCGCGTGCAGGAAAGCGAGGTCCCGCTCGCCGAGAATTCTCGCGAAAGTGACGCCGGCACCGAGCGTGATGCGTGGGCCGGACGCATCGATCCGGCTCAGCGCCTGGTCACTGGCGCGAACGATGGTCGATATCGAGACGTCGCCCTCGTTCAATGCCCGCATCACCAGCGTGCCGCCGCCGAGATAGCGCGCGCTGCGGTCCGAGGATATGGCCCCGGCCGCTTCGCTGGCGCTGGCAAAGGTCTTTACGGTCACAGCCATGGTTAGGCGGCCTCCTTCAGATGGCGGCGGATCGCCTCGAATCCCGCCTGGTAGATGTCTTCCGCGACCATGTGGGTGATGCGGTCCCTATCCTCGGGCTTGGTGGTGAAGCGCGATTCCCAATTCCAGAAGGTGCGGTCGCCATCGGTCACCGGGAGCAGTCGGACATGGGCGACGTAATTGAACATCGGGATCGGGGTATCGAGCAGGCAATAGCTGAAGGTCTGTTCGAGGTCGGACAGCGCCAGCAACTGCTCGCGCAGCTCGGAGCCATCCTTGAGCTTGAAGCGCCTGATACAGCCGATCTTGTCGGAGGCCTGAGCGCGTTCGATCGAGGAGGTCGCAACCGCCGGATGCCAGCGGTCGTGGCCGTTGAAATCCCGCAGCAGGTCCCACACCGCATCGGTCGGTGCGCTCAGGATCGTGCTCTTGACGATATGCGGCACGGCTAACCTCCGAACACGCGTTTCAAGGCGTCGAAGCCGCCCTGGAACACGCCGCCGCCGATGTTGCTGACGAGCTCGGTCTCGCGCTCCGGCGCGCAGTCGAATTCGGCGGTCCATTCCACAAAGGTCTGGTCGCCGTCGGTGACGGGCGTCAGCCGCAAGGTCGCGACGTAGTTCTCGACGCCCATCGGCGATTCCAGGATCGAGTAGGTGCAGAACATGTCGTAGTCGGATAGGCCCAGGAGCTTCTCGCGAATGCGGTCGCCGTTGCGCAGGCGGAAATCCCTGACGCAGCCGATCTTGTCGGCGGGTGCGCCACCCTCGATCCGGCTTTCGGCGATGGCCGGATGCCAGTTCGGCAGGCCGTTGAAATCGCGCACCCGCGCCCAGACGCGGTCGTTGCGGGCGTTGACGACGGTGGAGACATAGACGCGGGCCATGGATCAGACCTCAGCTCTTCTTTCTCGGCCCGCGCTCGGCCGGCGGCTCGCCGCCTTCGGCCGCAGGCGGGGAGGCCGGCTTGTCGCCGCCACTCTTGCGCGCGGAATCCCTGATGCCCTGCATGTCGCGCGCCTCGCGGATCAGGCCCGGCATTTTTGCGAGACTGCCGCCCTCGACGCCGATGTCCGACAGGATCGAGTCGATCAGCGGCGCCTGAACGCGGTAGCGCAGCGCCGAATCGATCACCTCGTCGGTGGCGCTGCGGCCGCCATTGCCGTTTCCGTGGCCATTGCCGTTGAGGCCATCGACCTGGAGGATGCGGATGCCCTCGATCTTCTCCATCGGCTTGACGCTCTCGCGTACGATGCCCTCGATGCGGTCGAGCAGTTTTCTGCGGAAGAGGGAGTAGCGCGCCTGGTCGGTGAGAACGTTCTCGGCCTCGTTGAGCAATCGCTGCGCTTCCGCTTCCACGGCCGCGCGCACGCGCTCGGCCTCGGCGGCGATCCGTGTCTCCTCGGCCTGCTTCTCGGCGATGAGAATTTCTACGCCCTTGCGACGCTTGGCAATCTCGTTCTCGCGAGCGGTGATGACCCGCTCGGTGGCTTCTGTGGCGCGCATCCGCGCTTCCTCGGCTGATGCTTTGGCTGCGGATTCCTCCAGCGACTTCGTGTGGATTGCGATCGCCTTCTCCATCAGCACGGTCTCGACCTCCTTCTCGCGATTGATTTCGAGCTTGCGCAGCTCGCGTTCGCGGCCGATCCGGGCTTCGTCGAGGCCGCGGTCGGAGGAGATGCGCGCGCGCTCGACTTCCTCGCGCGCGGCAATCTCGGCTTCCTGCAAGGATTGCACCCGAGCAACCTCGAGCTGCTCGATGGCGCGACGCCGCTCGATCCGGGCGGCTTCCAGCGCCTGCTCGCGCGAGACGTCGGTGGTCTCGACCTCCTTGCGTGCGACGATCTCTGCCTGCCGGACCTGGCGATCGGCGTCGATCCGCTCGGACTTCTTGGTGGACAGCGCGATGACGCGGTCCTCGTCGGCGATCTCGATCGCCTTCTTCTGCTCGATGTTGAGCACCTCGCGCTTCTTGGAGGAATTGATCCGTTCGGCCTCGAGCGCCAGATCCACCGTGATACGCTGGCGCTCGATCGCGTCACGCCGCTTCAGCTCGGCCGCCTCCAAGACGCCGGTCCGTTCGATCTCCAGTGCGCGGGTTTCGCGCTCGGCCTGGATGCGCTCGGCCGCAACCGCCTTCTCCTGGGCGATGCGGGCCGCCTCGATCGCCTCGCGCGAGGCGATATCAGCTTCCTCGACGGCGCGGTTGCGGGCGATCTCAAGCGAGCGCACGCGCTCCTCCTGCGCGATGCGCGTGGCCTCCGTGGCTTCTCGCGCTGCGATGCCGGCGACGTCGAGTGCCTGGTTGCGCTCGATCTCGAGTTGCCGTGTGTTCTGTTCGGCGGCGATGCGCTCTGCCGCGAGCGTCCGCTCGCGGGCGATGCGGGCCGCCTCGACCGCGCGTTGAGCCTCGATCTCGGCCTCCTGGATTGTTCGCACCTGCTGGATCTCCAGCGCGCGGGTGCGCTCGTCCGAGGAGATGCGCTCGACATTGACCGTCATGGTCTGGGCGATGCGGGCCTTTTCGGTGGCTTCGCGCGCGGCAATCTCTGCCTCTTCCACGGCACGCGTGCGCTCGATCTCGCGGCGCCTCGTCTCCTCGTCGTTGGCGATGCGGGCGTCGGTCACGACGCGATCCTGCTGGATCCGCGCCTTCTCGATCGCCTCGCGCGCGGCGATCTCGGCTTCCTCGACCGTGCGCATCCGCTCGATCTCGCGTTGGCGTACCTCGCGCTCCGAAGCGATGCGGGTGGTGTCGATCGAGCGCTGGTTGGCGATCCGGGTCTTCTCGATCTCCTCGCGCGCCAGCAGTTCCTTCTCCTCGATGGTACGGGTGCGCTCGATCTCCTTCTGCCGGGTCTCCCGCTCGGAGGCGATGCGGGCCTCCGCGATCGCCTGATCATTGGCGATGCGCGCGCGCTCGATGGCCTCCCGCGCAGAAATCTGCGCCTGTTCGGCCTCGGTCTCGCGGAGCGCGCGTTCGCGGGCAACCTCGGTGCGCTGAAGGGCGCGGCGCATCTCGATGTCGCGCTCCTGCTCGAGGCGCGCGGTCTCGCTCTCGCGCTCGATCTCGAGCGCCTGCCGCTCGGCTTCCAGATTGCGCGAGCGGATCTTGATCATCGAGTCCTGCTCGATATCGTTGCGCAGCTTTCGCTTGGCCTCGATATCCTCCATCAGGCGGGTCAGGCCTTCGGCGTCGAACCGGTTCGACGGGTTGAAGAACTCCAGGTCGGTCTGATCGAGATCAGTGATCGCGACCGATTCTAGCTCGAGACCATTCTGGGCGAGGGCTTCGGATGCATTGGTCTTGAGGCGTGCGACATAGTCGCCGCGCCGCTCGTGCATTTCCTCCATGGTCATTTCGGAGGCGACCGAGCGGATCGCGGATATGAATTTGCCGGCCAGCAGCGCATGGAGCTGCTCGGGCTCCATGGTGCGGCGGCCGAGCGTCGCCGCCGCGATCGAGACCGCTTCGCGGGTCGGCTGGACCCGGACATAGAAGTCGGCCTCGATGTCGACGCGCATGCGGTCGCGGGTGATCACGGCGTCCTGCTTGGAGCGGACGATGCCCATCGGCAGCACGTTCATGTTGACCGGCGTGTAGTCGTGGATGAACGGCAGCACGAAGGCGCCGCCATCGATGACCACGCGTTCGCCGAGGAAGCCGGTCCGGACGAACGAGGTCTCCTTCGAGGAGCGGTGGTACAGCCAGTTGACGATGTAGACGCCAACCACGATCACGACGATCGCGACGATCAGCCAGAGGATCAATTCACCGACGAGAATCCCCGACATCTTTCCCTCCCTCGTACCTTCGGCGTTACCGCGCGCCGATCGCCTTGAATTGACGCACCTGCTCCGTCAGCGCCCGCTCCACGGGCAGTCGCTCCATCGAGGACGCCCCGTAGAAGCCGTGGCAATGGCGGGTGTTCTTCATGATGAAATCGGCATCGGCGGGATCCGCGATCGGGCCGCCGTGAGCCAGCACCAGAATGTCCGGATTGACACTGAGCGCAGCGGACGCCCAGATGTCGATCTGCGCGGGACAATCCTCGAGCTTCAGTGCGGTCTGCGCGCCGATGGTGCCGCCGGTGGTCAGGCCCATGTGACAAACGATGATGTCGGCGCCGGCGATCGCCATTGCGGCGGCCTCCTTCTCGCTGAACACGTAGGGCGTGGTCAGCATGTCCTTGTCGTGCGCCTTGGCGATCATGTCGATCTCCAGCGCATAGGACATGCCGGTCTCTTCGAGATTGGCGCGGAAGACGCCGTCGATCAGGCCGACGGTCGGAAAGTTCTGCACGCCGGCAAACCCGAGCGCCTTCAACTGGTCGAGAAACACGTCCATGTCGCGGAATGGATCGGTGCCGTTGACGCCCGCCAGCACCGGCGTCCTGGTGACCACGGGCAGCACTTCGTTCGCCATTTCGACGACGATGGCGTTGGCATCGCCGTAAGCCATCAGACCCGCGAGCGAGCCGCGGCCGGCCATCCGATAGCGGCCCGAATTGTAGATGACGATGAGATCAACGCCGCCGGCTTCCTCGCACTTGGCTGATAGACCGGTGCCGGCGCCGCCGCCGACGATCGGCTCACCGCGCCTTGCCATGTCGCGAAAGGTCTTCAGGAGCGCTGCGCGTTCAAACCTCGCCATCGGTCACCTCGCTACTCTTCGGCGCACCTTGGTACGGCCGAACAGGGTTCGGAACGCACTGACAATGGCGGCGGCGAACTCGGGATCGTTGATGTTCTTGGGCACGCGGATGAGCTGGCGGTTGCCGGTCTGCCGCACCGTGCGCTCCAGCGTGCGAAATAGCGCGGTGTCGGCGTCTGGATCCCAGAACGGCTGGCCCCGCGCATCGAGGGCGGACACGCCGCCCTCGGGCAGGAAAAAGCGTACAGGGCCATCCATCTGATTGAGCCGCTCAGCGATCCAGCGGCCCATGCGCTCGTTCTCTTCGGCCGTTGTCCGCATCAGCGTCACTTGCGGATTGTGGACGTGAAACTTGCGGCCGCGGTAGCGTTCGGGAATAGTCTCGGGCGCGCCAAAATTGACCATGTCGAGCGCGCCGACCGAGCCGACATAGGGAACGCGGCTGCGGATGATCGCGCCGAAGCGATCTTCGGTCGCAGGAAACACGCCGCCCATGAGCAGATCGCAGATCTCGGTCGTCGTGAGGTCGATGATTCCGGCGAGCTGGCCGGACTCGACGAGCTTCTCCATCGAGCGTCCGCCGACGCCGGTGGCATGGAACACCAGGCATTCGAAATCATCACGCAACTCGGCCGCGATCTTCTGAACGGCCGGCGTGGTGACGCCGAACATGGTAATACCGACCGCTGGCAGGCCGCCGGCCTCGCGCGCCGCTGCGGCGCGGGCATCGAGCCGCGCCTTGACCATGCCGGCGAGCGCGTTGGCGCCGTTGGCCAGCACCGCCCGCGAGATCGAGTTCAGCCCCTGCACGTCGGTGACCGAGTACATCATCGTGATGTCGGCGGGACCGACATAGGGCCCGACATCGCCCGAGGCGACGGAGGAGATGATCAGCTTGGGTACGCCGACGGGTAGCGTGCGCATCCCCGGGGCGACCAGAGACGCTGCGCCCGAGCCGCCGGCCGAGATCACTCCGACGACATTGCCCTGGCGCCGCAGCCAGTTGGCGAAGGCATCGGCCATCGCGGTCACGGCGGCGCCACGATCGGCGCCGAACACCGCTGCGCCGCCACGGCTGTGGTTCAGGGCGATCTCCTGCGCGGAGACATCGCACGACGAATGCTTGCCACTCGTGGAAACATCGACTAGCCGCGTGCGCAGGCCGCTTTCTGCGATGATGTCGCGGATGAAGCGCAGCTCAACGCCCTTGGTGTCGAGCGTGCCGACGACCAACGCCACAGGCGGGCCGGCGGCCTGCGTCGTCACCGGCTCGCGCTTGCGCCGCGTCGTCTCTTCGAGCCGGGTGACTTGCGTCGAGACCGTTCGCGCAGCAGCTTCGATGCGGGCGATCGGTACCGGTTGCGACCATCGGGTCGGGAGCGTCGGGTTGGAGATGTAGATGCGGATCGGTCCCTCGCGGCGTGGCGCCGGCGCCGGCCTGGCTTCGACACCGGGCGCGGCGACGTCGATATCCGGCTCGAGCTCGGCGTGAAGCCCGACGCCGAGCAGGCGCTGCTGGAGCTCGCGGTCGGCGGCGAGGCGGGCGGAGTCGATGATGCGGTTGATGCGGCCGTTGACCATGATCGCGACGTTGCGCGAGATCGCGGTGGCGACGCCGATATTCTGCTCGATCACGAGCACGGACATGTCGCCGTCCTCACCGAGCCGCAGCAGCATCTCCTCGACCTGCGCCACGATGACGGGCGCGAGCCCTTCGGTCGGCTCGTCCATGATCAGGAGATGCGGATTGGTGAGTAGCGCGCGAGAGATGGCGAGCATCTGCTGCTCGCCGCCGGAGAGCTGGCCGCCGCCGTGATCCTTGCGCTCGGCGAGTCGCGGGAAGGTCTCGTAGATGCGATCGACAGTCCAGGCGCCGGGCCGCAGGCCGCCGGCCAGCCGCAAATGCTCGTCGACGCTGAGCGAGCGCCAGAGCCGGCGTCCTTGCGGCACATAGCCGACGCCGAGCCGGGCGATCTGGGCCGGAGGCCGCCGCGTGATGTCGTCGCCACGAACGCGGATCGAGCCGCCGCTCACGCCTACCAGACCCATGATCGCCTTGCACAGCGTGGTCTTGCCCATGCCGTTGCGGCCGACGACGGAGAACACACCGTTCTCCAGTGTGAGATCGACGCCTTGCAGGGCGTGCGAGTGGCCATAGTAGACATCGAGGCCGCGGACCTCGAGCGCGGCCTTGCTGCGGCGGACCTCATTCATGACCGCCTCCGAGGTAGAGCTCCTGCACCTCGGGATCGGACTGGATCTCCTGCGGCAGGCCTTCCTTGAAGATGCGGCCGTTGTGCATCATCGTGACGCTCTCGACGACGCGTAAAGCGACATCCATGTCGTGCTCGATGATGATGTAGCCGATATGCGCGGGCAGCGAGGTCAGGATCTCGATCAGCTCGGCCCGTTCGGTCGGCGACAAGCCGGCGGCCGGTTCGTCGAACAGGACAAAGCGCGGGGCGCCCGCGAGCGCGAGCGCGATCTCGAGCTGGCGCTGCTGGCCATGCGCGAGCTCGGCCACGCGCTGGTCCTTCACGGCCGAAAGATGCACGGCCTGGACGAGATTGTCCGCCGCATGCATCAGGGCGTCGTTCTGTCCCGGACGCAGAAACGAGAAGCGTCCGCGCGAGACGCCGCGGCAGGCGAGATAGACGTTGTCCTGCACGGTGAGGCCGGGGAACAGCGCCGAGATCTGATAGGTCCGCCGCAATCCGCGCCGGATGCGTTCATAAGGCGGGAAGTGCGTGACGTCCTCGCCGAAGAAGCGGATGGTGCCGGAGGAGGGCGGGAAGTCGCCGGTGATGCAATTGAACAGCGTGGTCTTGCCGGCGCCGTTCGAACCGAGCACCGCGCGCCGCTCACCCGGACGCACCGTGATGGTGACGTCGGTCAGCGCCGCCAGCGCGCCGAACAGGCGCGTCACGCCGCGGAGCTCCAGCGCAGCGCCGGCGCCCACGGCGGAGAGGCGTTGAGCGACGCTATCCATCACGGCGCCCTCCGCCGGAACGGTCCGCGCCGCGGCGCTGACGCTGGCGCCATCGCTGCCATAGGCCGATGACGCCGTCCGAGGACCAGAACACGATGGCGAGGAAGCCGAGCCCGATCAGCAGGCGGAAGCGGTTGCCATCGAGGCCAAGCCTGACCAGGAAGTCGAGCGCGAAGGTGCGCAGTAGCACGAAGATCAGCGCGCCGATGAAGGGACCGATCGGGCGCGTGATGCCGCCGACAACGGCGATGATCAGCACGTCGATGCAGGCTCCGACGCTGACCGACCCCGGCGAGATCTGACGGTAGTTCCAGACCTGGAGCACGCCGGCCAGCGCGGCCACGAACGAGGCGAACGCATAGGCGGCGACGCGGTGCGCATTGACGTTGAAGCCGAGCGCAGCCATGCGCCTGGGATTGTCACGCACGCCCTGGAGGGCAAGACCGAAGGGCGCGCGTGAGAGATATTCGACTGCGAAATAGCAGAGCGCGGCGACCGCGAGCACGACGTAGTAGAAGGGAATGTCGGCGCGCCAGTTCACGCCCCAGAAGTGCGGCGTGGCCACGGTGTTGATACCGGTATGGCCGTTGAAGATCGCCCAGTTCTGGTTGGTGAAATAGTAGAAGGCCGCGCCGATCGCGAGCGTGATCATGATGGTGTAGATGCCTTCGGTGCGGACCGCGAGCGCGCCGCCGAGCGTGCCGAAAGCGGTCGCCAGCGTCAGCGCCATCGGCACCGCGAGCCACCACGGCCAGCCCAGGCTGATATTGGCATTGCCGCTGACGCCGAACACGGCGACCATATAGGCCGCGAACCCCGCGATGGTAAGCTGCATCAGGCTGACCATGCCGCCATAGCCGGCGAGGAACATCAGGCTCAGCGCCATGGTGCCGAGGATCAAGGTGGAGGCGAAGATCTCGATCAGAAAGAAGCCGTTGGCGATCAGCGGCATGATCAGGAGAATGACCGCGACGATCCAGGCGGCGGGATTGTTGACCTCCGGCCACGTCCGTGCCGGGCGCTGCGCCATTGTGGCGGGGCGTACGGCAAGCCGTGCATCGTGGGCGAGCGACATCTCAGCGCCTCGCCAATAGGCCTTGCGGCCGGATGGCCAGCACCAGCACCATGATCAGGAAGGTCACGACGATGGCGTAGGTCGGGATGTAGACCGAGCCGAGCTGTTCGGCGAGGCCGATGATCAGTGCGCCGAGTGCGGCGCCGGGGATCGAACCCATGCCGCCGACGATCACGACGACGAGGGACGCCAGCAGGAAGCGGATGTCCTCGCCGGGCGACAATGACTGGAACGTGCCGCCGACCACGCCGGCGGTGCCGGCAAGTCCCGCGCCAAAGGCGAACACCAGCACGAAGACGAGCTGGATGCGCACTCCGGTCGCAGCAAGGATATCGCGATCATCGACGCCGGCACGAATGATCATGCCGATCCGGGTGCGGTTGAGCGCGAGCCACATCGCCACGCCGATGATCACGGAAGCGGCGAAGATCACGAGCCGCACCAGCGGATATCTGAGATAGACCGGCTCGCCTGAGGATTTGATCGCCGTGATCAGCGGCAGCTCCACCGGGCCGATCAGCCAATTCGGCGTCTGGATCTGGTAAAAGTCGCCGCCGCAGGCCCACAGCATGAGGTCGGCGAATACGATCGAAAGCCCGATCGTCACCATGGTCTGCCTGAGATCCTGTCCCTCCATCCGGCGGAACACGATCAACTGGAGCAGGACGCCGACCAGGGCGGTCAGGATGAAAGCGACGATGAAGCTGAGGATCCAGGAGCCGGTCGAGGCGCTGATGGCGTAGCCGACATAACCGCCGAACAGATAGAGCGAGCCATGCGCGAGGTTGACGTTGCGCATCAGGCCGAAGATCAGCGTGAAGCCGCTGGCGACGAGGAAGTAGAGCCCTCCGAGCGTGATGCCGTTGAAGACGGCATTGAGGAAGACGCGCTTGCGGCCGATCGCCTCTTCGAGGCCCGGCGGCCAGACCGCGAAGACCAGCCAAAGCACGACGGCAATGGCAATGATCACGATCAGCGCCCAGACGGGATGGCGTTCGACAAAGCGGCTCATGGTCTCGCCCCGCTTGCGGCAGGGCAATCGCATATGGGAAGCGATTCCCTGCGGCCCATCCTTCGAGACGCCCGCTTTGGCGGGCTCCTCAGGATGAGCGCGGAGTGTGCGGCAGCAGGTTCAACGGGCCGGATGCCAATTAGCCTCGTCCTGAGGAGACCGCGGAGCGGGTGTCTCGAAGGACGAGGCGCTTGCTCAGACCACTCCAAGAGATCATATGCGATAACCCTGCCGCTTCCGGGGAGCGGTCGCGTCCAACGGGTCGCGCCAAAGGCGCGCTCGATGACGGGCTTCGGCGCGGGTGCACCCCAACCCTCTCCCCGCAAGTGGGACGAGGCGGCGTGCAAGCCGTTATCGGCTGCGAGCCCTGCCATGGGCGAACATCCTCCCTGGACTCGCAATTCTCTAGCGAGATCGCGTTGCCCACATCCTAGCCGGGCTGCGAGGAGGACGTTTGATCGTGAGTATCTTTTCGCGCAGCGGCTAGGTGCGCAAAACTTTGGCCGCGCGACGATAATCGGTCGGGGCCATCCCGACATTGGCGGCGAAGAAGCGGGTGAAGCCGCTTTGCGAGGAGAAGCCGAGATCGAAGCCGATATCGGCGATCGGCGCCTCGCTCGCCACCAGCGCTTCGAGCGCCTGTTCCATGATCAGCGTGTTGAGATAGAGATTCGGCGTGACGCCGGTCTGGACGCGGAACAGCCGGTAGAAATGCGGTCGAGACAAACCGGATTCCCGCGCGATCCTATCGAGCTCCATCTCGGCCCCGGGGCTCTCCGACATCAGCCTGATGCATTTGCGCACACGGAAGTCGGTCACGGCACCATTGGCGCGCGGATCGCGCGCGATCTCGGCCTGTTGCCAGCTTTCATCGTAGCAGATGTCGATCAGCCGCCTCAGCTCGGAATCGAGGCTGGAAAGCGATGGTGCGCCGCACACGAGCGCGGCGGTCCGCCTGATGTGCTTGTCGAGCGCAGGCGTGCGCCTGAATTGGGTGCGGCCGAAACGCAACCGGTCGGAGCCGGATGCGTCCGGCGCAAACCATTCGGCGTTGACGTAAAGCACGAAGAAGATCGCGCCGCCGTCGACATCGGCCGGCAGGAAGTTGTGCGGCTCCCACGGATTGACGGCAACGACCGAGGATTCGGTGAGATCATAATGCCCGTTGGAGACATCGATGCATGCCGGCATGCCGCCGACATGGAAGATCAGATGACCTTCACGATGGGCGTGGATATTGAAAGGGCGGTTCAACTGATAAACCGTCGCCCGGCCGAACCGGCCGTGGAAGACGGCGAGCGCGCGGCTCATGCCTTCCCCTCCCGAATGTTCTTGTCTTTTCGGCCAGCGTTCAACAACCCCGGCGAGATTGCAAGAGCGGAGAGCGACCGCGTCAGCAAGTCGCTCTCCGCCAGCGCGGTGCAGGCGTGATGCGTCAGTACTTCTTACATTCCGGTACTGTGCGGCTCGGCAGCCCGATCTTCGAGAACACGGCCGGATCATAGCCGAGCGTCTGGTTCACGTTCGGGATCACCTTCACGACCTTGCTGAACAGCGCGCCCTTGCCGTCGTCGACGACTTCGGTGACGAAGTTGGTGCCGATCGCCTGGCGATTGGAGTCGAGCTTGATCTTGCCGTTCGGCGCGTCGAGCTCGATCTTCGCCAGTGCTTCCTTGAACTTCGCCTGGTTGTTGGAGAGGTCGCCATTGACTTGGCGCAGCGCAAGGATCAGCGCCATGGTTGAATCATAATAGTTGGTCGCGAGCAGCGACGGGCTCGGGAAGCGCTTGTTGGGCGGGAAGGCGTCCTGATAGGCCTTCACGAACTTCTGCCAGCCCGGATCCTCCCAGGTATCGGCTTGGCCGCTCGCCGCAATGGTGCCGATCAGCGCGTTCTTGGCGTTGCCCTTCGACGACAGGATGGTCTGGTCGATCATGATGGAACCGCCCATCAGGTGCGCCTTGCCGCCGGCCTGCTGATACTGGTTGAGAAAGTTGACGGCATCCGCGCCGCCGAGCCCGAGATAGATGGCGTCGACGTCGTCGGGCAGGGCGGCGATGACCGAGGCGAAATCCTTCGTTCCGAGCGGCACCCATTGCCGGTTGGTGACCTGTCCGCCGGCACCGCAGAACTCGAGCACAAGGCCGAACACCTGGGTGTAGATGAAGGAGTAATCCTCGCCGACGGTCGCGATCTTGCGATACTTCTTTTCGTCATAGGCGTATTTGCCGAGGCCGACTTGCCACTGTGCGCCGTCCATGTTGTACCGGAAGAAGTTCGGGGCCGGATCGACATAAGTCGTTTCCTGGGCGCCGGAGGCCGCATTGATGAAGGTCAGCTCGGGATGAGTTTTTGCAAAATTCTTTACCGCGATGCCCTCGTCGCCAGAGAGCGGTGAGAGCAGGATCTGCACCTTGTCCTGTTCGATCAGCTTGCGCACCGCGCGCACGGCGGAGTCGGGCGTTGCGTCGGTCGAGGCGACGATGAATTCGAGTTCCTTGTCGCCGACCTTCTTGCCGAGCACGTTGAGGGCCGTCTGGTGGCCGCGCATGCCGTCCTCGCCGAGCACCGTGTAGGTGCCTTCGAGCGTCGCAGTCACGCCCACCTTGATCTTCTCCTGAGCGATCGCGGCGCCTGAAAGAAACAGGCTGCTCAGCGCCAGCAGTCCCACACTGCATTTCGACATTGTGCTCCTCCCTGTACCGTCGATTTGTCGCCGTGCCAACCGGCGCGGCGCCCGCAGCTCGAAAGGCTGGCGGATTTGACGGGAAGGCTAGCCGAAGTCGCATGCGGTGCATGCGCGGGCGCCTCGTTCCGCTTGACGGGCAGTCTCATTTTGGATGTTGCGGCGCAAATGGTTTCGCGGTGCAGCACGTGGCGGGTGACTTCGCGCGCGCCTGTTGAGATAGTGGCGCCCGCCGCTTTTCGATCTCGACCGCAGGATCTGCAACATGACGACTGACAGCTTCACCATCCGCGCGATCGAGGCGTTCTGCTATCGCTATCCGCTGGCAACGCCGGTGGTGACGTCGTTCGGCAAGATGCTCGACCGTCCCGCCGTCTTCGTTCGCGCTGTCGACGAGGACGGCGTCGAGGGATGGGGCGAAGCCTGGTGCAACTTTCCGGCTCCAGGCGCGGAGCATCGCGCCCGGCTCGTCAACGAGGTGCTCGCCCCCGGCCTCGTCGGACGCAAATTCGAGGGTCCTGCCCAGGCCTTCGAGCCGCTGACCAAAAGCACCGAAGTTCTGGCGCTTCAATGCGGTGAACCTGGTCCGTTCGCGCAGGCGATTGCGGGCATCGATCTCGCGCTGTGGGATCTCTCCGCGCGCCGCCAGCGCCTGCCGTTGTGGCGGCTGCTCGGCGGTCAGTCGCGCAAGATCAAGGTCTATGCCAGCGGCATCAATCCCGGCGGTGCGGCGCAGACGGCGGAGGCCGCGCTCGAGCGCGGCCATCGCGCGCTGAAGCTGAAGGTCGGGTTCGGCGCCGAGACCGACCTCGCCAATTTGGCGGCGCTGCGCCGGATCGTCGGCCCCGGTATGCTTGCTACCGATGCCAATCAGGGCTGGTCAGTCACGCAGGCGATGGAGATGCTGCCGCGGCTGGCCCAGTTCGATCTGCGCTGGTTGGAAGAGCCGATCCGCGCCGATCGGCCGCGCGAGGAATGGCGCAGGCTGCACGCCGCAGCGAAGATGCCGATTGCCGCCGGCGAAAACATTTCGAGCGCCGAGGGTTTCAGGGAAGTTCTGGCCGAAGAGGTGCTCGGCGTGGTTCAGCCCGATATTGCGAAATGGGGCGGGCTGAGTGTCTGCGCTCCACTGGCTCGCGACATTCTGAAGGCGGGCAAGACGTTTTGCCCGCACTATCTAGGCGGAGGTCTTGGCTTGCTTGCATCCGCGCACCTGCTCGCCGGTATCGGAGGCAATGGCTGGCTGGAAGTCGACGCGAACGACAATCCCTTGCGCGATCTGTTTTGCCGCCCGGTCCTCAACGTGAGGGAAGGCACGATTGAATTGGACGAAGAGCCGGGCCTCGGAGTAGCGCCTGATCTGGCATCTATCGAGCGTCATCGCACCATTTAGATCAGAGATTCGTCGGCTTCCGACCAACCCGCGCGTCGGGTGGCGATGTCATCGCCCGCTGGCGGTCGCCGAAATGGCGCGCGCGTGCGCGATCAGCGCTCTCGCCGTCGGACCTTTCAGGTGATCATCGAGAATGCCGACGGGTGCACCCCGCGAGCGAGGACGCCTGCCTTGTTCTGCTTCAAAGACCTGGCTGTGACCGAAGGCCTCGGGCTCTATCGGGAGAGGCCTATGGCGACAATGCCGGTCATCGGCCGGCGGCCTGACATCACGTTGCCCGTTTCGGATGTCGCGGAGTCCGCCAAGAGCCTGGACACCCACAAGGATCCCTCGAAACAGCCGGTCGTCTTCTAAAAGCCGCCGCCTCGGTAATCGGCCCGGGAGCGGCGGTGGAATACATTCCTGCATGTGTGTGCCGCTTCACATTTTGTACGTGAAACGATGCTACCATTGACTTGAAAGTCCCTTTTATTTTTTGGCCCAACGTCAGCGTTTTTTTGCAATTGCCTTCTTCCAGGGGCGCGTAATGAGTAGTCGTGATCGGGTCTGCGACCGTATGGTCATTCTGCACCAACGTGTCTGGTCGCTCAATTCTCAACTTGCAGAGCTTCGAAACCTTAGCACCCGGGTGCAAAAGGCGTTGGAAAGAAGCAACGGCAAACGTTCAAGAGTCCCATGTGTCGGGGCAGTGCGGCGTCGAGCTCGGAGATAAGTGCGCGTTGAGAGCCATTAGCCATGGCTCGGCCATGTGACAGCAACCCGCCGAAGGGAGGCTCTCTGCCAGAGGTCTGCTCTGGGGCCAAAAGCGTCGTTCTCGTTGCCTGCTGGTCAGTTCAGGTCTGCGCCGATTGGCGCAGATTTGGAGCCCGGCCATGGGCATTCGCGGGGGGTGATCCTTGGGGTGGTCCAATCGCGTACCGCTCTATTTCCATGTGTGCTATCTGTTGGGTAGCAAAATGGTAGCAGGAAGAGCGGATCATGACTGACGATCAGGTCAACCTTGTCGTTCAGCACCTTTGCGAGCATTTGCACTTGGCACTCCGATTAAAGGGCAGCGAGGCGCATCCACCAAACGCCAAGGATATTGGATTCGATCCTGCCTCCGTAAGAACCGTGTTCCTAACCGGGTTGCGTTCGGCGGGGGTCACGATCCATGACGATGCGGCCGGGACGAGCGAAGAGCCGCCGTGGTCCTAAAGGCAAAACGGGGGACACCCTAGACAGCCGACGCTTGGACGAGCATCGAGTTAGGCAGCGTCGGGCCGGACGCTGCCGTCGTGAACTTACGAAACACTCTTCGGCAGCTCCCGTTGCGCCTGGCCGACTACGGGCCGGGTCGATGGCGGCGCTGATTGAAGCGTGCCGCTTTTCAATGGTCCGCATTGACATCGTCGCGCCGCATCCGCTTGCAAGGCTGCGTCTGGACGATTGCCGCATTCCGATCAACCGTCGCCTGGGAGCGCGGAGCGTAGAGGGCGGCATACCCAACCTTCTCCGTGATATCGTCGAGGCTGAGCCGAGTTGCGGCATCATTCGATTTGAGTGATGGGGCGATCACTGGGCTGGCCGAACCCACCGTTGCGGCTCGATCCGGTGCAGGTCAAGGGCGCGGAAATTTGGATCGAGGCGCAGAGGCGACATCCGCGTCGATGATGACATCATGCCCCTGTTTTGCCCGACGTGTCAAAAGCATCTGCGACATGGACTTTTTTCTCAGGAAATTGTCCTTTGGAAACAAGGGCCTTCTACTGTGCATGGGGTTGTTTTCGCATTTATTGGTTCAGTGCTCGGCGGGCAGCGTCGACCAGAACGCCGTAAGGCCTCGAGAATGGGAGGCTGCTTGGCCCCATGCCATGCTTGATTGCCGATCTCGGGGATCATGCCGCCAAGAATGTTGAACATGGTCCTGAGATGGGTGTCTCAGAGACGTACCCCGGTTGTGGCAAACGCTTGCGCGACTGGCTCCTGGATTCGATTCAAGATCACCATCCCCACAATCGCGATCAACGTTGCAGCGACGCAGCCAAGAAGAAAAGCCTTCATCCGCAGCCTCCCTCGATCGAAACGTCAAGCTGTTATACGACACCGCTTGGCGCGAGCAAACTCGTTGATCGTATCAAGGCAGAAGCCGCCTACGGGCTCTTGAACATCGCATCGACGGAAAGTGCATCACCCATCAAGCCGAGGGACTGAAGTGCGGCGCCATTCCTGTCGATTTCCAATATTGCAAGAAGAAGCGCAAGCACGACGGCAACGAGGATCAGGAATGGCGAGGCGTCTCGGGAATCGGGATCTTGCGATCCATCAAACGCGCGCAAAGCGCGCAGTCGCGCCAGCATCTGCAGAAATGGCCGCGTTCGCCCCTGCATGCCGTCATCCTTGACGTGGCCAGTCGGAGATTAGTCTCCGGATCACCGGCATTCAAGCGGGATGCGCAAAGCCAGCCCGTTGCGACGCACACGCCGGAACGGAATGCAGTGTCGCCCCGTTTAGTACGGGCATTCGGAGGATCCAACGTGAAATTTCTGATGACGATTTTGTGCTTTGCAGCACTCTGCCTGTTCGAGCGCGCCTCCGCCGAACCCCCACAAACCAATTCGTCTGCGGCGCCAACCCGGCCCGAGGAGAAGGGCCAACCACAACCGCAAGGCTGGACGGGTCCAATCAATACGGGTTCGGGTGGTGCGCCCGCCGAAAGTCCCCAAGGTCAGAGTCCGCCTGGAATGCAGGCCGCGCCTGAAGGATCGTCCAAGAGGACGACGGCACCAGCCAAGTAAATGGGTTCGGATTTTCATCTCCGTGGGCTTCTGGCAATCTTGAGGCCGTGAACGTGACCAGAGCCGGTGACGGATGATGAGGTTACCTTTCTGCACGGGCGGCGCCGCAGCCCTGTGGGCCATCTTCGCGCTATCATCCGCGCACGCCGACATGGTGGGACATGGCGGCCCCGTACGGGCGCTTGCCATTTCCCCCGATGGCGAGGCCCTCTTGTCCGGCAGCTTCGACACAGCAGCCATCCGCTGGTCCCTGAAGACCGAAACGGCACAGCAAGTGCTGCGGTATCATGCTGACGCCGTCAATGCCGTCGCCTTTCTGAAGGACGGCCGCATGATCACAGCGGGTGCCGATGCGCGAATTGCAGTGTGGATGCCTGGCCGGCAGCAGCCGGATCGGGTGTTTGAGGGACATCGAGGTCCAATCGTGGCGCTTGCGGCGTCCCCTGATGGGGCGCTTCTCGCATCGGCTTCATGGGATCGGACGGTGCGGCTCTGGTCGCTGTCGGACGGCGCGTCGCGCGTGCTCGAAGGTCATTCACAGAACGTCAACGGTGTCGCTTTCACGCCGGACGGCAAGTCGCTTCTCAGCGTCGGCTATGATCTCACCTTGCGCATCTGGCATTTGCCGGACGGCCAACCTGAAGTCTTGACGTTGCCGGCGCCGCTCAACGTCGTTGCTGCGGCGCCGGATGGTGAAATCGTCACGGGCGCGGTCGACGGCACGCTGCGGATACTGACCACAGACGGCAAGCCGAGCGGCGAGGTCGCGGCCGGTCCCACGGCGGTGGCGGCCTTGACGATATCGGAAGACGGCACGTTGATTGCTGCGGCCGGCATCGGCGGCACGGTGGCGATCATAGATCGCAAGTCGCGCAGCCTGCTACGAACGCTGGTCGTGTCCGGCTTGCCGGTATGGTCGGTCGCCTTCCTTCCGGATCGAGAAACACTGATGACGGGTGGCGCGGACGGCAAGATCAGGCGCTGGAATGCCCGCACCGGCGATCCCATTGGTTCGAACCTCTTGGGAACGCCGGCCGATCCTCTCGCCGCCTATGCGGGCGATCGGGGCGCCGATGTATTTCGGGCGTGTGTGGCCTGTCACACCCTGTCGGACAAGGATGTTCAGCGTGCGGGGCCGACGCTTGCCCGACTATACGGTCGCAAGATCGCTTCGCTGCCGGGCTATCGCTTCTCCGACGCGCTGAAGAGCATGGACATCGTCTGGACGCCGGAGACGGTCGCACGACTGTTCGAGGTTGGACCGAATGCCTACACCCCCGGCACCAAAATGCCGGAGCAGCGCATCGGCGCGGCCGAGGACCGCCGTGCGTTGACGGACTTCTTGGGCCGCGCAACGTCGCAATGATTGCCCCTTCCGACCCTGCGAAGATGTTCGCTCGTCTAATCCTTACCATCGCGCTGGCGTAGATAGTCATCCGTCGTTCGCGGCGGCGTTCGTTCCGGAACGCCCTTGAACGGGTCGAATTGCTGTTCGCTCATGACGATGACGCGGCAGTCTGCGCACATCCTAAGTGCTGCGACCCGCTTGTCGCCGGCCGGATACATCCAGTGCCGGCCCTCGAGCTTGGCTGCGATGCGGTCGATCGTGCTCTTGACGCCGAAGGCGGTACCGCAGCGGACGCAGAGTGCGGGCTCCTCTTCCTTGATAATCACGGCGGAGGCGCGTGCCGCGCGGAAATCGATCTGCGGCTTGAGGCTGATGACTTTCTCCGGACAGGTGCTCTGGCACAGGCCGCATTGCACGCAGGCGTCCTCGACGAACTTCAGCACTGGCCGCTCAGGATCGTCGCGAAGCGCGCCGGTCGGGCAGGCCGAGACGCAAGACAGGCATAGGGTACAGCCGCTGGTATCGACGCTGATTGCGCCGATCGGCGCACCCTTGGGCAGGGCGATCACGTCGACCGGCGTCGGCGCCACGCGATGCAACTCGCTCAGGGCGAACCGCAAAAGGTCGCGCCGCTTGCCGACGGTTTTGAAGGTCGCGGGCGTCGCGACGGCCGCCAGTGTGCCGATAGCAGCCAAATGCCCGCCGAGCGCGTCGGGATCATCCGTTTCGATGGTGGCGAGGCGGTGGCCCTCAAAGCCGAGGCCGCCAAGGATCGCTTCAGCCATGCCGATCGTCTGTGACAGTCCGGTGAGATCGTGGCGTGGTCTTGCGCGGAGCAGGAATCGTATGGCCGATACGCCATAGGCAAAGGCACCGACGATCGCCTCCAGCCCGAGTTGCGTGAGTTCGTTGATGGCAAAGGGGAGCACGTTTGCCGGCAGGCCATCGCCATGCCGCGCCAGGGCATCGATCAATGGCGTGCCGTGCGGGCTGTCATGAAAGAGTAGCACCGCATTCGTGCCACCGGCCTTGTGGTAAGCCAGCAGCATGGCACGAATTCTTTGAAGCTGCGTATCAGCGGGCGGGAGCGTATAAGATGCCGCGCCGGTCGGGCAGGCGGCGGCGCATTGGCCGCAGCCCGCGCAGATGTTCGGGTCAATTGCGACATGATCGCCGACGGGCGTGATCGCTCCAGTGGGGCAGAGATCGAGGCACCGCCGGCACCCCGTGCGCTTCGAACGCGAATGGGCGCAAAGAGCGGGCGTGACGTCGACATATTTCGGCTTGTCGAAGCTGCCGACGAGGTCTCGCGCGGTCAGCACGGCGCGAAGCACGGCGGCGGGATCGCTCGGATCGGCGCGCAGATAGCCGTCGCGTAACGCGTGGGCAGGAAACAATGGCATCCCACCGGAAATGTCGAGCACGATATCGCAGCGCGAGGTCACCCCACTTCGCGGTGCGTCCAGCACGAAGCGATCGCGCGAAGAAGGGCGGGGGCGCGCGTAATCGTCGATCGCAAGCTCGAACGCTCCGAAATGTCCCTTTGCGGAGCGGATCGTGCCCTTCACGATCGGGAAGACCGTTGCAGCGGGCGGCACGATCTCGTCGAGCTGCTTCAGCATCACCGTCACGTCGAGGTGATCGGCAAGCAGGCGGCCGGCTTCAATCGCGGCCTCATCGCGCCCGTAGGTCAGGACCACGCCCTCGCTCGACAAAGTGACGAGCGGATAGTCCGGCGCTGGGATGGAGGCGGAAGCGAGCAGGGCAGCCATTTTCGCGCCGGCGCGCGCGCCATCTCGCGACCAGCCGGCCGTTTCGCGGATGTTGACGAAGCTGATCGCATCAGGCCGCTCGCCGGCCTCCTCAGTGAACTGCGCGGCCTGCTGCGTGCAGGCGACCGTCAATGCGCCGCCAGCGGCCGCTGCGCTGCGGAAGTGATCGAGCTCGGCGCCGCAGAGATGATGAAAGCTTTTGATTTCGCAGTTGGGACATCCGCGCTGAATCGCGGCCGCGTCGAGACGCATCGTGTCTTCGCACGAGCAGATCAGGACGGTCTTGGATGGCTGCTCCAGGTTAACCCCTCCGCCAATCCGGCACCGACGACGGACTCGCGCCGGCCCTTCGCCTCGTATAGAACTTATCCATCGGGAAGAAAAGGAAAGCGGAGGACGGCCTGCCGTCGATCCCAGTCAGCCACGTTTCCCTGGTGGAACCGATCCACCTGCCGCCGCCGTTCACATTGGTGCGGCTGCGCGAGAGTGGCGACGCTTTTGCCCACGCATGCCGCATTGCACCGGAGAGCGGCGCCGGAACGCTCGTCTATGTCGGCCGCTTTGATCTGGCGGAGTTCGCCGTGGTGCTGGAGCCAGCCGAGCCCTTACGTACGGCGCGGCGCGCGTTCTACGCCGGCATGGTCGCCCTCACCGATGCCTTGCGTGCCTACGCACCGCCGAGCAAGCCGATCACGATCGTTTGGCCCGACGCCGTCAGGATCGATGGGGGGCTGGTGGGCGGTGGGCGGATGGGATGGCCTCCTGAGGCTGACGAGGACGCGTCGCCACCATGGATGGTTTTCGGCGCGATGATCCGGACGGTTGCCATGAACGAGGACGAGCGGGGTGTTCACCCGCTCGCTTCGGCGCTCGAACAGGAAGGCTTTGGCGAGGCTGGTGCGGTGCAGATCACGGAGAGCTTTGCTCGGCACCTGATGCTGGCATTCGATGATTGGCAGGCGGGCGGTTTTGAGGGCGTGGCGCGAGAATATCTTTCCCGCATGCCCCGCGAACGGCAGACCGTTCTGCGCATCGACGATCGCGGCCATCTTCTCACGCGCCGGGTTGGGGCGGGCGAGATTGAACGTGGCGACCTCGTGCGGGCGCTGGCGACGCCTTCGTGGCTCGATCCGGCGCTCGGAGGGCCGCGGCTGTGAAGCTCCTGCGTACCATCGCGCTCGATCCCTCCGACACCTTCGTGTTCGATGTGGCGGCGGAGCCGGGTGAATGGGCCGTCTCCGGTGCTTTCCGCTTCTGGGATTGCGACGGTGCGAAGCTCGAGGGCAAGGCGCGCGCGGCGTTTCGCGGCGGGTTCCTCGGGGTGCAATCCTGGGGCTGGTCGACGCTGGCGCAGATCGTTCCGGCGACCGAGGACGATTACCGCAGCCTGATCGATCTCCTTGCAAGGCAACTCATCGATCGTTTCGGTGCGCCGGACATGGCCACAGCAATGACGGCCGCGGAAGAAGAGGTGGCGTTCTCGCAATCGCTGTGCAGTCATCCGATCAGCTCCCTTATTGCGGTGCACCGGACTTCAATTTACGGCGAAGTCCGCGAGTCCTTCCGCCGACTGAAGCTCCGCGTAGGGCAGGGGCACAGCAAGGCGTTCTCGTTCATGGAAGTGGAGGACGACGTCCAGCCTGACGGCGACGTCAGGCTTGCGGATCTGGGCCGGGAGCCGACCGTCAGATGAACGATTTCTGGATCGCCTGCGGCCATCATCTGCTCGATCGCGACGAGGGCGGTGGGCTGTGCGTCACCGACGAATTCCTCAAAGCCTATTTTGCCCGTCCCGAGCTGATGCCGCCCGACGATGCGTGTCCGGTCGAACGCCGGTTGCACCGCGAGCTGCTCGCCGATCCGCGTCAGGGGGTCGGCGCCGACGAAATTGCCGGAATTTCCGACGCCGACGCCCGGGAGAACTGGCGGTTCGTGCTGGCGTTTCGCGATCTCCTGTTGCGGCATCCGACGCTCGAAGCGGCCTATCTTGCATCGCTGCGATCAGGCGCGAACGACCTGCCGCCGCTGTTCGTCAATCAGCTGGTACATGTCATCCTGCGCAACGCGCTCGATGGCTGCGACGACCCCTTTGTGCTCCGCGCGGCCGAGCTATTCTTCCGGGTTCAGCGGATCCTGCCGCATGAGCAAGCCCTGCTGCTCGGCGACGAGGAGATCGTCGGCGGCCGGAGCCCGACCCCGGTGCTCTCCCTGATGTCGATGCTGGGCGCCACCAACGAGGCGATGCTCGATATATTGAGCGAAGAGAATGTCGAGGCCTATTGGCAGCGCAGCGACCAATTCGACATGGCCCTTGACCTCACGGCCGGCGGACGCGGACCAACTGCGCTGGCGCAGGCGATGATGCGCTGGGTCTCTCATCTGCTCGGCATCGAGGTCACGATCGAGCCGCTGCGCGCGCTGCAGGACGCAAAGCTCACCTGGTATGTCGGGCTCGATACCGAGGCCACCAGGCTTGGCGACCGTCTGTGGCAAGGCGAAGACGTCGACGAGCGCGACGCCGACCGGGTGCTTGCACTGTTCCGGCTGATTTGTGCGGATTCGAGCCGCGCGCACGACGACGTCCGGGACGAGCCCGTCTACCTGATCCTGTCCATGACGGCGGATCAGAAGCTCCGGATGAAGCCACAAAATCTGCTGACCGGCCTTCCCGTGAAGCGCCTGGAGATGTTCACATGAGCCCCGCGGCATCGCCACTCGCATCCATCTCCGTCGGCGTCGTCGTCGAGCGGCGCAAGGCTGCCTCGCCCTGGGTTGACTTCGTCTGGCGCGGAATTGCTGTCCTGCCGGACGAGCCGGCGACACAACCCTGGACCGTGCTTCGCGAGCAGGATGGCACAGCCCTGTTCTATGCCGGAAGCGCGACCGTGGATCTCTATCCGTCCGAGACGGCGCGCTATCGCGATAATCTCGCCTCCGGCAATCCGAGCATCTGGACTGTGCTGTCGCCCTCGGAAGGCGCCTGGCCCTATGCCGTGACTGCGGTTACCGCTGACCCCGCGGAGGGCGAGGGCTTTACCGAAGCCGCCGATAATCTGGTCGAGGCCGTGCCGATGCCGGAGGTGCTGCGCGAAGTAATTGAAAGGTTCGTGGTCGAGCACCATGTCGAGCGGGAGTTCGTCAAGCGCAAGCGGCGCCGCGCTGATCCGGAGGCGCTGGCGCGGCGCGAACATGAAGGCGGACAGGAATGACTGAGGAGGAGTTCCTTGCACGCTGGTCCCGCCGTAAGCGCGAGGCGCAAGCGGAGCCGGCGGAGCCTGCCCGGGCGCAGCCCACGCCCCCGCCTGCGGCAAAGCAGGATGAGAGCGAGTTCGATCTCTCGACCCTGCCGTCGATCGACGAGATCAACGCTGCGACCGACATCACCGCCTTCCTGCGCAAGGGTATTCCACAGGAGTTGAGCCGTGCGGCTCTTCGCCGCGCGTGGGCAACCGACCCCGCCATTCGCGACTTTGTCGGGCTTGCGGAGAACGCATGGGACTTCAACGACCCGACCGCGATGCCGGGTTTTGGCCCGCTGGATTGCTCGTCGGAACAGCTGGCGGCGCTCGTCGAGCGCATCGTGGGCGGCGTGCGTGAGGCGGTGCAGTCTCTCCCCGAGGCGTCGATTGAAACAGCGGATTCTTCGGCGGAATTGCATCAAGCCGATGCGGCGGGCGCGCCGGATATTGTGCGGACAGCAGGCGCCACGGAACGTCCGGCAATCTCTGTTGCGGTGCAACCGTCAGTGGCGGAGAGATCTGCGGATTTCGCTGAGCCCCTCAGGCACCGTATTCACGGTGGCGCACTGCCGCGCGAGCAGCACGACTAAAGGCTATAGGTTCACGCTATGGACGGATGATTGACCATCCGTGGAACCGGGACTACGATTTCGTTAGAACACTGTTACAAAAGCAGTAATCAAGCAGACGGGACTCGGATGGGAGGTCCACGTGCGGGATGACGGGCTTGATCGCGC
The DNA here is from genome assembly GCF_023074095.1 of Bradyrhizobium sp. 137. Lineage (NCBI taxonomy): Bacteria > Pseudomonadati > Pseudomonadota > Alphaproteobacteria > Hyphomicrobiales > Nitrobacteraceae > Bradyrhizobium > Bradyrhizobium sp. 137. The sequence continues at coordinate 25,502 of NZ_JADPKU010000050.1, read as the reverse complement.
AATCGATGCCGCAGGCGGCATTGCTCAGCTTGCGCGCAAAATCGGCATCAGCCAGCCTTCGGTCTCGAACTGGACCCGGGTGCCAGCACAACGGGTGGTTGCAGTTGAAACGGCCACCGGTATTCCACGCAACGATTTGCGGCCCGATCTCTACAGCGAAAAAGCCGTCCCAGCGGGGCTCATCGATCCCGTCGATGCTGCGCGCGCGCAAGAATACGCGTTGCTAGCAACCTTGCTGTCCGCGCCGCCGTCGAAACGACTGCTCGAGCAGCTCTCGGCATTGAGTGGTGACGCCACGCCGCTCGGCCGCGCGCATGCGGCGCTCGCCGACGTCGCCTCAAGCGCAGTCGCGGCTAAGGTCGAGCGCGAATATTTCGATTTGTTCGTGGGGCTCGGTCGCGGCGAATTGCTGCCTTACGCCTCCTACTATCTCACCGGCTTTCTCAACGAACGGCCGCTATCGCGCCTGCGTGGGGACCTGACGACGCTCGGCGTCGAGCGTGTTGCCAACAATTCCGAACCCGAGGACCACGCCGCCATCATTTGCGAGATCATGTCCGGCCTTGCCGGCGGACACTTCGGTGCCTCGCCAGAGGCACAGCGCGCCTTCTTCGAGAAACATGTGTCGCCGTGGCTGGGGCGACTATTCGCAGACATGGAGGGCGCCGGGAACGCCCGCTTCTATCGGGCCGTCGGCGCGCTCGGTCGCACCTTTATCGAGATCGAGACGGAAGCATTCACATTCGCCAACTGACCGGCACGCGCAGGTCCAGGAGAGATGCGATGAGTGAAGACAAGAAGACCACAGTGGGACGCCGCGACTTCCTGCGCAAGGTCAGCATCGGCACGGTCGGTGTCGGTGCGACACTCGCGACACCGTTGGTCGGGTCGGCGCAGGCCGACGGTGAGACCAACGATGAGAAGCGCAAGGCGCGCTACCAGGAGTCCGACCACGTCAAGGCGTTTTACCGCGTCAATCGTTATCCGGCCAAGGGAGGCTGACCGTGCTGATCAAGCGAACACACCAGCATTCCCCGGGCCACGGCTCCGTTGTCGAGTCCCTTGCGGGCCAGGCCGGCGGTCTCGACCGCCGCAGCTTCTTGCGCAAATCCGGGCTTGCCGGCGGTGCGCTTGCCGCGCTCGGCGCCCTGCCGGTCGGCAGCGTGCGCAAAGCGGAAGCCGCAATGGCTGGTCCGCTCACCGCAGGCGCGACCATCCGCAAGAACATCTGCACGCATTGCTCCGTTGGCTGCACGGTGACGGCCGAGGTCTTGAACGGCGTATGGATCGGCCAGGAGCCGAGCTGGGATTCGCCGATCAATCGCGGCTCGCATTGTGCCAAGGGCGCCTCGGTACGTGAACTCGTACACAGCGAGCGGCGGCTGCGCTATCCGATGAAGCTGGTAAATGGTCAGTGGACCCGCGTCTCCTGGGATACCGCGATCAATGAGATCGGTGACAAACTTCAAGCTGTACGCGAGAAGTCGGGCCCCGATTCCGTCTATTGGCTCGGCTCGGCCAAGATGACCAACGAAGGCGCCTATCTGTTCCGCAAGCTCGGTGCGTTCTGGGGGACCAACAATACCGATCATCAGGCTCGCATCTGCCATTCGACTACCGTGACCGGCGTCGCCAATACCTGGGGCTACGGCGCGATGACCAACAGCTACAATGATATTCGCAACGCAAAGACACAGGTCATCTTGGGCGGCAATCCGGCCGAAGCGCATCCCGTGTCGCTGCAACATCTGCTCGAGGGCAAGGAGCTGCAAAAGGCCAACTTTATCGTCATCGATCCGCGCCTGACGCGTACGGCGGCCCACGCGACGGAATATGTGCGGATGCGCCCGGGCACCGACATTCCGGTGCTCTACGGCATGATGTGGCACATTCTCCAGAATGGCTGGGAGGACAAGGAATTCATCCAGCAGCGCGTTTACGGTTTCGACGACATCAAGAAAGAAGTTGAGAAGTGGCCTCCGGAAGAAGTCGAGCGCGTCACCGGCATTCCCGGCGAGCAGCTCAAGCGCGTCGCCAAGATGTTCGCCACCGAGAAGCCGGCAACCCTCATCTGGGCCATGGGCCAGACCCAGAAGACCGTCGGCACCGCCAACGTCCGCGCGAGTTGCATTGCCCTCCTGATGACCGGCAATGTCGGGAAAGCCGGCGCGGGCGCCAACATCTTCCGTGGCCATGACAACGTGCAGGGCGCGACCGATGTCGGGCTCGATATCGTCACGCTGCCGTTCTATTACGGGCTCGCCGAAGGCGCCTGGAAGCATTGGTCGCGGGTTTGGGAGGTCGACTATGACTTCCTGAAGTCCCGCTTCGACTCCAAGCAGATCATGGAAACCCCGGGCATTCCGCTGACCCGCTGGTTCGAGGCAGTGACATTGCCCAAGGATCAGGTCGCTCAGAAAGACAATGTGAAGGCGGTGTTCGTGCAGGGACACGCCTCCAACAGCATCACCCGCATTCCTGAGTCCCTGAATGGTCTGAAGGCTCTCGAGCTGCTCGTCATTGCCGACCCGCATCCGACGACCTGGGCCTCGCTCTCCGTCGAGGCGGGCCGCAAGGATGGCGTCTACATTCTGCCGGTCGCTACGCAATTCGAATGCAAGGGGTCGCGCGTCGCCTCCAACCGCTCGCTGCAATGGGGCGAGCAGATCGTGAAGCCGATCTTTGAATCGAAGGATGATCTCGAGGTCATCTATCTGATGGCGAAGAAGCTCGGCTTCGCTGACCAGATGTTCAAGAAGATCAAGGTCGAAAACAATCTTCCTGAAGCCGAGGATGTGCTGCGCGAGATGAACCGCGGCAGCTGGTCGACTGGCTATTGCGGGCAATCGCCCGAGCGCCTCAAGGCGCACATGAAGAACCAGGCCAAGTTCGATATGCTGAGCATGCGGGCACCGAAGGACGATCCCGAGGTCGGCGGCGATTATTATGGCCTGCCCTGGCCGTGCTGGGGATCGCCTGAGGTCAAGCATCCCGGCACGCCGCTGCTCTACAACACCAATTTGAATGTGATGGACGGCGGTGGCACGTTCCGGCCACGGTTCGGCGTCGAGCGCGAGGAGAAGCTGCCGGACGGCACGACGCGGAAGGTGAGCTTGCTCGCGGACGGCTCGTACTCGTTGGGGTCGGGAATTCAGGACGGCTATCCGGAGTTCACGCTGGCGAGCTTGAAGAAGCTCGGCTGGGACTCCGAGCTCACCGAAGCGGAAATGGCCGTGATCAACAAGATCAATCCGGCCAATCCGGACACGGTGTCGTGGGCGCTCGACCTGTCGGGAGGCATCCAGCGCGTGGCGCTGGCGCATGGCTGCGTTCCCTATGGCAACGGCAAGGCGCGCATGAATGCCTTCGGCTTGCCCGATCCTATCCCTGTTCACCGCGAGCCGATCTACACGCCGCGCGTCGACCTCGTCGCTAAATATCCGACGCTGCCCGATGCCAAGCAGTTCCGAATGCCGAATATCGGTTTTTCCGTGCAGAAGGCAGCGGTGGAGAAGGGAATTGCAAAACAGTTCCCGCTCATCCTGTCGTCCGGCCGTCTGGTCGAATATGAGGGCGGCGGCGAGGAGACGCGCACGAACCCGTGGCTTGCCGAATTGCAGCAAGACATGTTCATTGAGATCAACCCTGCCGATGCCGCCGAGCGCGGTGTCAAGGACGGTGGCTGGGTGTGGGTCACGGGTGCAGAGAACAATTCCCGGGCGAAGATGAAGGCGCTCGTTACCGAGCGCGTCGGCAAGGGCGTCGCCTGGATGCCATTCCACTTCGGCGGCTGGCTCGCGGGCAAGGATCTTCGCGGCAATTACCCGAAGGGCACCGACCCGATCGTGCTCGGCGAAAGCGCCAACACGATCACTACCTACGGATACGACCCCGCGACGGGCATGCAGGAGCCCAAGGTCACTCTCTGCCAAATCGCGGCGGTTTAGGGAGTAACGACGATGGCACGTATGAAATTTCTCTGTGACGCTGATCGCTGCATCGAGTGCAACGCCTGCGTCACCGCCTGCAAGAACGAGCACGAGGTGCCCTGGGGCATCAACCGGCGCCGCGTCGTCACTATCAACGACGGCAAGCCGGGCGAGCGGTCGATCTCGATGGCCTGCATGCACTGCACGGATGCGCCCTGTGCGGCCGTGTGCCCGGTGAATTGCTTCTACACCACGGCCGATGCTGTGGTGCTGCATTCCAAGGACCTGTGCATCGGTTGCGGCTACTGCTTCTACGCCTGCCCGTTCGGTGCTCCGCAATATCCGAAGGTCGGGAATTTCGGCTCTCGCGGCAAGATGGATAAGTGCACCTATTGCGCCGGCGGTCCGGAGGCCGACGGCAGCAAAGAGGAATACGAGAAATACGGCGCGAACCGGTTGGCCGAGGGCAAGCTGCCGCTGTGTGCCGAAATGTGTTCGACCAAGTCGCTGCTTGCGGGTGACGGCGAGATCATTGCCCAGATTTACAAGGAGCGCGTGATGAAGCGCGGTTACGGCTCGGGTGCCTGGGGGTGGAAGACGGCCTATCGCGAGACGATCGAATCCTGACGAAGGTCGCGCGAGCATTGAGGAGGAGCTCATGGTGTCGTTTGCAAAATTCGTTCGGGCGGCTGTCTGGGCTTGTGCTTTACTCCTTCTCATCGTGGCAGCTCCGGCACCGGTAGGCGCTCAGCAGGTCAATCCGACCGCAAGCGCGGTCAAGGAGCGGCAGCTCTTGCAGGAGCTGAACCGGATCCAGGGTCGCGTCAGCATTCCTGATCAAAGGTCCGGCGTTCTCGAGCAGCCACAGGGGCGGGAATGGCGCGAGTTCCACAATGTCACGCTGCGCTGGATCGGCGGAGTCGCGATCATCGGCATGCTGGCGGTGCTCGTGATCTTCTATCTCACGCGCGGCATGGTGCGCCTCGAAAGCGGACGATCCGGCCGCACCATCGTGCGCTTCAACACGTATGAGCGTTTCGTGCATTGGATGACCGCCACCTGCTTCATCATTTTGGCGATCTCCGGACTGAACATCACCTTCGGGCGACCGCTGCTATTGCCGCTGATCGGCTTCGAGGCCTTCTCCGAATGGTCCCTTTGGGCAAAGTACGCCCACAACTATCTGAGCTTCCCGTTCACCATTGGGGTCGTTCTGATTCTTCTGATGTGGATCGGTGGCAATATTCCGAACAAGGTGGACGTCGAGTGGATGAAGCGAGGCGGCGGCATCGTCGGGCACGATCATCCGCCGGCCTACCGCTTCAACGCCGGCCAGAAGGCGATCTACTGGATCGTCGTGATCGGCGGCGGTTTTGTCGCCGCGAGCGGCTATGTCCTCATGTTCCCGTTCTACACGACGGGGATCGAAGGCATGCAGCTGGCCCAGATCGTCCACTCCATCGTCGCTGTGCTGTTCGTCGCGGCGATGATCGCGCACATCTATATTGGTACGATCGGAATGGAAGGTGCGTTCGAGGCCATGGGCTCGGGCGAAGTCGACGTCAATTGGGCCCGCGAGCACCATAGCCTCTGGCTCGACGAGCAGATGGCGCGAACGGGTCCGAACGACGGACAGCCTCAACCTGCGACCGCGGCGGCCGAGTAAGACGAACAGCCTGAAAGTGGCCGGGCGTTCTACTGAACCGGCTCTCTCGCAAACAGGACAGAGCGGTCCTGCATCTGCAACTCCGGCAGCTTGCTCGCCTGACCGGTCTGCAGTTCCTTGATGGATGGCATGCTGCTCTGGCCGGCATGGAACAGGACGTGCGATTTGAGCACGCTGCTGGCGGCACCGGCGAGAAGCAAGGCTGCGATGAGCGAGGGCATGAGGCGTTTCATGCGCATCTCCGTCTGCCATTCCACCCGGCACGACCGATAAACGTAAATTGCCTGGCGGGATGTGAGCCACGTCACAGCCGGCCTTCAAATTACATCGGCCCCAGCGAGGCGGGAGTATGAAGCGAAGCAACTAAGCCGTTTCGCGCGAGCACGCCCTGCAAGCTCTATGGAATCCCTGATGTGCGCTATCGAGTGACGGGCCATTGTCGTTCTAGTGTGCGTGACGAGTGCACTGATAATCGAAAATGCGATTTCCGCTTCCAATTCGTGCCTATATGGGTTCCAGAAGAGCCAAGCTGCGGAAGCCTCGTCAAAGCAGATTTCTCAATCGGTCCAATCGCATAAAGAGACTGATCAGAGTAAAAATATATCAACAGAATGAATGGCTTAGATCGGAAATTTTCCACGGCGCCCATGATGGATTGGAGCGAGAGTTCAAGTCTTTCAATTGGTTGGAAGGCGTCGTATGCACGGCGTGTGCACCGAGAGATCAAGAAAAATCTACTGGCAGCAAGCGTGGACTTCGCTCTCCGAAGAATTTGGCTTCCAATGGCCCGAAAGTGCCGCGACTTATCAAGGGCAGTCCCTGCCAGCATTCCGTTGTTTACGAAGAAGCGCGAAGAATGACCGAAAGGCCAGCTCGAATTTCAAGCTGGCCGTCGCACACTTGCTCATCAACCGCCGACACGCGTCACGAAAAAGTAACATGCAGAAGCGGAAATCTAAGGCGCTCGTTCTACCTTATTCCCAGCATGACGTGGCTCGGACACGCGTGATCGCCGCTCTTTTTAGCGGCGCAGGCATTGCGACAGGCGCAAAAACGTGGCGGGCAGGCGCGGTCGATCCATCCTATTGCGACAAATGTGCCCACCGGGCGTTTCACTCATCGAAATAGGCGCGCTCGGGCGAAGCGGCAGAGAATGCCAAAATCCGCAATAACTGGCTCATCCATCGCATGTTTAGCTCCAAATGCCGGAGTTTTCGGCAAGATATACCATGACACCCAATGCTACCAAGGAGGGAATTCGAGGGAGCCTGACGACAGTGCGTTGCCTGGTGCGAAGAGGCCGACCAAGCGCGCCAGCCATTAGAAATCGAAAACCTGAGCCGGCATCACGTGTCCCTCTGCCGTTCTTTCATGTGGGACCCGAATATGGCGGGAGATTCTCGGAGCGCCTTCAAGGTACCTTTGAGCGTTCAAGAGGAGGAGTTTGCCGCGGCGTGTCGAGACTTCGTTCTGGAGAGAAAACCCGATCTGCCGGCATCCATCGTCATTAGGGACAACCAGCTCACGATCGCGGACGATCCGCATGTTCGAGACGCATTCGTAGAACTCGGTCTTGCCAGATTGATACGAGTTCTACATCTCGCAATCGAGGGCAGGGCGATTGCGCTCAAAAGAGTGCCAAGGCTTCTGTTCGATCTGTCGAGTTTCAGAAGAAAGGTGCTCTGCGCGTTAGATAGAGACGGTCGAGGTCGGCCCCTCGGGAAATAGGCGCGATTTCTCCAGCGCACCGTTTCAAGTGATAGATGGATGTGCGGTAAGGGCCTGGTATCGGGCCTGCTAAGTCACGCACGCATTCCTTGCGGTGCTGTCGAAATCTAACGACGCGGCAAATGCCGGAAAAGGCGCTCAAAGCCATCAACTTTAGCAGAAAATGCTTTTTGATGTGTACGATAGTTCTGCTGCTGGACGTCGTTCGTTGGGTTGCTTCGATCGAATTTCGCATTTGGCGTTTGCGAGAGATTTCCTATCGCTCGTTTCCTCCCTCTACTCGGCCCGGCGGCGATCGCCGGGCCCTTTTCCCAGGTCTCCGCTACGTCTGATGCTTCTCGGAACGCGGCTGATCAGCGTCGTATGACCTTCTTCAAGATTTCGGTAAGCGTTCGACATTCATCTCGGGTCTCTCGCGCGACCGCGCGAGAGGCTGGACGGCTGCGTGTTTAGGTTTCGCACTACGGCCGTTCTGCTCTCCGTGGTCTACCTTGCGAACGGCTGTTTCAACGACAGGGCTGGCGGCCGCTTCGGAGCTCTCGTGCCCGCGCTGTTTTCGGTCGGGTCTCTTGTCGGTATGGCCGTGTGGGACAGCCGTCCGGCTGCTGGCAAGGCTCGTGGTGCATCCGCAGCTCAATCCCTGGGCCGGCGATTTCTTTCCCGCCTCCTATTCCCCGCTCATCAAGCGCCTGAGGAAGTATGGCACCGCGAACCGCATCGTCGCCTCGATCCTCGGGCCGATGCTCGACGTGCCCGCCGGCCTCCGGCACCTCCTGATCCGGCTGGTGCTGCTCAACGGCACCGCCTTCCAGGCGACGCTCGCGGACGACCGCGCCTTCGAAGCCTTCGTGCGGCAGAGCGTGTTCGGCGTTTGGCATCCGGTCGGAACGTGCCGCATGGGCGATCCCGCCGACCGCACGGCGGTGGTCAATCCTGAGGGGCGAGTGATTGGCAGCGCGAACATGTACGTGGCGGATGCGTCCATTATGCCGCGCCTGCCCGCGGCCAATACCAATATTCCCACGATCATGATTGCGGAGAAAATCGGCGATTTCTTGCGAAAGTCGACCTGAGAAAATCGCGACGAGCGCGGGAGAACCAGAAGCAAGCGCTACCCCACTCGACCAATGCTGGAGGGAGACCGGGGACAAATGGAACGTCTAACTGGCGAGATCGTCCTGGTCTGCCGCTGCCTGACTCAGCACCGCAAGGGGAATAGATACGGACCTGATGTTGGCTCCAGAAAGCGCGGCATGGGCCGGCTTGGGTGGGAGCTGGCGCAGCAGATCAGGGAAATCTCGCCTGGCTTTCCCGTAGTCTACATGACGAGCGCCGGCGCGCCCTGACTGGAAATTGCAGGGCGTCGACGGCAGGGCCTTTGCCCCAGTTGGCTGCCGCGGTGTCGCAGCTACTCGATACCGGGGCCTCATCGGCTTGAACCGCTCCGAGTTTCCGATCCTTCGACCCCTCGGTGGTGGCTGATCGTCGGCTCCAGTGTCTCGTCGGATGGCAAAACTTCCTCTTGTAAAACCTCGCCAGCCATCCAAATAGCTTCTAGGCGCCATCCACGGGGATGGTCAATGGATAATTTCGATGTATGACAATGTTCGCGACCTGCGTCCCAAAGCACCAGACACCGAGAAAATCACGATCAACCTTGGCTACGTGGACCTCGGCCATGTCGATCTGATGGTGCAGGAAGGGTTCTATTCGAACCGCACTGATTTCATTCGCACGGCCATCCGCAATCAGCTCGAGCGGCATGCAGATGTTCTCAAGCAGTCGACGGCCAGACACAGCTTGGACCTCGGGCTACGCAACTTCACCCGCCAGGATCTCGAAGCGGCTCAGCGCGCCGGCGAGATGCTGCACATCAACGTCCTCGGCTTGGCAATCATCGCCCAGGACGTCACGCCCGACCTGGCACGCGCCACCATCGCGTCGGTCTCGGTGCTCGGAGCCCTCCATGCCACTCCCGCGGTCAAGGCCGCTCTTGCCGACAGAACGAGGTAAAGCAGATGCTGAATCGAAATACGATCCATGAGGCCACTCGTCTCACGCGTGCGGGCAAGTTGGTCGAGGCCACTGCGCTTCTGCAGCGCATGCTCCGGGGTGAAACTGCCGCAGAACCGTTTGATCGCGCGGGCCCTCCGGCGCCAGCGCGGCTGGAGCCGCCGACCATCGAGGTGAAGGCCGACGTGGTCGGGAAGAAGGAAAGGCGCCCAGCCACGCGGGCCGCTTCCGCGCAGCGGCGCGGACGGCCCGCGCCTTTGGACAACATGCAAGAGTTCGCTGGCCTCGGTCTGCGAGGCCCGATATTGCGCGCTCCTCCGTCCATGTCGGATGTCGCGCCCGACGGGACGCAATTCATTGCCGGCACATTCCGCAACGCGGCCGGAGTTCGAGCCTACAAGCTGTTCATCCCGAGCCGCTCTCGAGGAGAGCCCCTTCCCCTCGTCGTCATGCTTCACGGCTGCACCCAGTCGGCGGACGATTTCGCGGCCGGCACACGCATGAATTTTCTGGCCCGGAATTGTTTCGTGGTCTATCCCGAGCAGCCGCGCGCAGCCAATCAGTCGAAATGCTGGAATTGGTTTCGTACTGGTGACCAGGAACGGGATGGCGGCGAGCCTTCGCTTATCGCGGGCATCACCCGCCAGGTCATGCAGGATCATCGGATCGACCCAAAGCGCGTGTACGTAGCGGGGCTGTCCGCCGGCGGCGCGGCGGCTGCCATCATGGCTGCGACGCACCCCGACCTCTACGCCGCCGTTGGCATCCATTCGGGCTTGGTTTGCGGAGCTGCCAGTGATCTTCCCTCCGCTCTTGTCGCCATGCGGCAGGGAGCCCGTTCTATCATTTCCCATCGCGGACCGCAGGTGCCGACCATCGTTTTCCATGGCGACCGAGACACAACGGTGCATCCGAACAACGGCGACCGTATCGCCGAACAATCGGGTAATGCGTCGGATTTCAATGCGAAGGTCATCGGTGGAAAAGTGCCACACGGGCACGCGTATACCCGCACCATTCTGACCGACGTGAGCGGGCGCGCGGTCTCCGAACACTGGAATGTTCACGGCGCAGGCCACGCTTGGTCGGGAGGAAGTCCGGCGGGATCCTACACGGATCCAAGCGGCCCGGATGCAAGCAGGGAGATGCTTCGCTTCTTTCTCGAGCAATCGCTCCCGACTTAGTCGGCATCAGGTTGATGCCACTAGAGCAAGCAGAGCGATTGCAGAATGAATTGGCGCGGCCCGGATTGAAGTTTGCTGAAGCCGACTGGCCGTGATCTTCACCTCGATTGAGCGCGTGCGTCCAACGGACGCTCGCGCCGATCGCGCTACGTCTTCCCGGGCACCCAAATCGATGCTGGCGCGGTCATATTTGAGGCCCGGCGCCGTGCGGGGAAATGTGGCAGACGTTCCAAAGCCGGAACATCGCGCATGACGGGAAGTTAGCGGGTAGGAGCACCCGTGATGGGCTTGAAGCTAACGATCAAAAACCTCGGCCCCTATCCGTCGCTCCTTCTATTGGCAGTACCCACGGCGACGGTCGAACCGTTGAAGCTTGTTGCGTTGGCGGTTGCCGGCAAAGGCCATTGGATCACCGGGACCGCGATGATCGTCGCCTGCTATCTCCTTAGCCTGTGTGTCGTCGAAAGGCTCTTTGTGATCGTCAAGCCGAAGCTTTTGACGCTTCCGTGGTTCGCCAAGTTGTGGAATGCCGTCACCTCGGTTCGCACGGCTATTTTTGCGCCTTTTCGTAAGCTGCGCGTGGATTAGGGCTCCGACGCGCGCGACGTGCTGTCCCGTATGCGAGGGTCGTCGCCACAACCACACCCATGAGGTGCGCCGCTACGTCGAGTGCCGCGCCGATGGCGACGGGGTGAGGCTTAGCCTCTCCGTATCATCCTGTGCTCGCGCGGGCAAAAGCGGCAATCGTGCTGCCGCGCGTCCGGAACCTTGCCACCATTCGCGGGTTCATGCAGGCTGCATGCTGCGGCGAGGAGATATGCATGAAGAAGCTGATGCTGACGTGCGCGGCCGCCGCGCTGATCTCGACGGGCGCGATGGCCCAGTCCACGGTGGTCACAACCACCGGGACGAGCCACGCCGCGGCCGTGCAGATCGAGCCGGAATACCGCACGAAGATCCGGAGCTACGTGACGGAACACAAGATCCGTCCGGTAGAGAGCCGCGAGAAGATCGTGGTCGGCTCGCCCGTGCCGCGCGAGCTCGAGCTCGAGTCCGTGCCGGCCGAATGGGGGCCCTCTCTTACGAAGTATCGCTACGTCTACTCCGGCGAGCGCGTGATGCTGGTGGACCCGTCGACGCGCACCGTGGTCCAAGAGGTGGAGTAGTCCTCGAAGGCGGGCCGCTGAAGGAAGCGGCCCGCCTTCAGCCACGTCCGGACCGTCGAAATCGATTCCCTTCATTTGCAAGCGGCTGTCCATGCCGATCATCCGTTATTTCGCGTTCCTGAGCGGGCTGCTGCTGGCGCTGCTCTTCGCAGCGGACCGGTACCTGCCGGCGCCAGTCGAGCGCGCAGGCGCGGCCGACCCCGACAGGACGACCATCCGGATCAGCTCGGCAAGGAGCCTTCCGGAGAAGATCGTCTTCGACACGCGCCCGCGCACCGATGTTCCGGAGATGGTGCAGGCCGAGCCGACGGCCGAAGTACCGCACCAGGCAATGCGGGAGGCCCTGGCCGCCATGCCTGCTGCAGCTCCCCACCAGATCAAGAAAGAACCGCGTGCCCGCACATCTACTGAGGCGCGTCCGCATGCAAAGCGGTTGGCGAAATCGTCGAGCCGACCGCCCGAGCCACGGCTGGCCTTCGAACGGTACGACCTCTTTTCCGGCGGGTGGTGGTGAGCGGGACGATTGATCCCGGGTACAGGAAAAGGCCGCGCCCACCGCGTGCGCGGCCCTCGTTCCGTTCCAGATGGGCCGGAGTCACCAGTGGGATGATGCCAGCGGTGCCGCACGACCGGATACGAGCGATAGTAGAAGAGCTTGAAAAGGCAGATCGACTAGGTGCAATGAACGGTGTTGCAAGTTGGGTGGAGAGCTTGGCGTAAAACACCGGCGAAACCGATTTCAGTGGCTTTAGGCTGTGGCTGGACCAATCGCCTATATTGCTCTTTACGGCGCCCTGTACGCTGCGTTCGGTGCGGCATCGCCATTCTGGCCTAAGCTTTTCGAGACGAGAGCTCTGACGCCTCAGCAGATCGGTTCAATCCTCGCTGCGGCAATGTTGGTGCGGCTTGTCTCCGGTCCGTGTCTTGCAAGGCTCGCCGACGTCCTCGGTTCATTGCGCCTTGTGCTCGCAAGCTGTGCCGTGTTGGCGGCCGGAGCGGCAGCTGGCTTCGTCTGGGCAGATGGATTCTGGTGGTTGCTTGTTCTAGCGTTGGCTCAGGCTGCGGCACTTGCTCCGACGACCTCGATTGCGGACGCGTTGTCAGTGAATGCAGCGAAACCTCAAATGGGCGGAAGGCCATTTGAATACGGCTGGATACGGGGTTCGGGCTCGGCCGCCTTCGTCGTGGGCACGATCGTCGTTGGACAACTGATCGGTCCTGCTGACCTCATGCCGGTTATCTGGATGAATGCCAGCCTACTGATCGCAGCGGCCAGCGCGACGGTGTTTATGCCCGCTGTTAACGCTCAAGCCGCTCCACCTGCGCCGCCGGCATCGTTGGCCTTCGGTGAGGTAGGTGCTCTTTTGGCGATCCCGCGATTTCGGATCCTGATTTTGGTTTCCGCTTTGGTCTATGGAAGTCACTCGATGCACGACGCATTTGCCGTCATTCGGTGGAGCGACGCTGGAATAGGAACTTCCGTCATAAGCGTTCTGTGGTCGGAAGCGGTGGCGGCAGAAGTTTTGGTCTTCTTTTTCGTTGGTCCTCGGTTGATTGAACGGTTTGGCGTGCGTGGTGCGGCCATCTTAGCAGCCGCGGCCGGCATCATACGTTGGCTGATTGAGGGAGCGACGACTTCTATTGTGCTTCTCTCAATGATTCAGCCCTTACACGGGTTGACCTTTGCGCTGCTCCATCTCGCTTGCATGGACATGATGAGGGCAGTTGTCTCCCCGACGGTAGCCGCCACCGCCCAAGCCCTTTATGCCCTTGGTTCAGGCCTCGTTACCGCTGCGTTGATATCGCTGTCCGGCATTCTTTATGCTCGATATGCAGGAGCTGCGTTCTTGCCGATGGCAGCTCTCTGTGCATTGGCCCTCCCGTTGGCTTGGTACGGCTTTGCCGACCAAAGGGCGCGATGCGGCCCCGTTTGATCCAACAGGTCCAACTGCCGGCGCACCGGCATCTTTATCGGCGCAGCGCGCGCGGCACGACGCTACGCTTGCGAATATCGCCAGGTGACGAAAAGGCGCCAGTTGGCAGGAGGCGCTTGTGGCGACCAGTCCAATGCCGATCAAGCGCGAGACTTATATCGGGCGGGCGCGTCACTCCGAGTTGCACAGCATCCAGAACCTACCTGTTACTCTCTTAGCTGAGCGGCGTTACCGCCGCGCGATGACATACCCGATGAGGAAAGCGACGGCCAGCGAAGCTAGAGGAGCTTCCCTGACCACGTCACGAACAATTTGGGACCACGCGCTGTACTGTTGGCCTTGCTCCAGAGATTCTCGAACGTTGCGCCCCACCTCCCGCACACTCTCTGATACTTGCTTTACTGTGGACATTGACGCCGCTTCGTACTCGTCGGCAGAACTGCGCGCGCCAGACCGCGGCGCTCACCAAGAAGAGCGACGAATTCGCAAAGCGGCTTCCAGCCTGGTCATCCACTTCCACCGCTCTTGCCCGTAAACGCCAAGCGTATTCGAGACCGAAACCAAGGCGATCCCTGCCTCGGCAACCTTCAAGCCGAGTAGGCGAAGCCCCACGTTGCCACCTTTCTGTTTTGGCGCGGCCGCTATCGGTCACTTGAGCGCCGCTGGCGTGAACGTGTCGGTCCACAGCCTTGGAAAGGTGTGTCAAGCATCGTGCGACTTCAAAGCACTTGTCGGATCCTTCTTGCCTCATCCAACCGCCCACGCGATTTGCGAAGGTCGCAATGTTCTCCACGTTGAGCCTGCAGCTCATCTGGGCAAGGGAAAAAATCATGATGCGATTGTCTCTGTCGCATCATGATCTGCACTCAAGGCCGATTTGGTGCGAGTGTCTGTATCACCCTTTGCGCTTGCCGAGCGTGTGAGAAGAGTTGGCGTTGGATGGATAGTATAGACGGTTGCAATCATTTACACCCTTCTTTTGGATGGCTTCAGCGATTCCTGGCGTTGAGCTCACGCGCTGAGCTTCGACGCGCGCCATGTCAGCGCGTTTCACGCAGTCGACATATGGCTTATTTCCTAACCAGTCCCACTGGCCGGCCGAGGCTGGAGAGATTTGTGCAGAGCCAACAAAGGCGCCTAGGCTGAGCGCGGCGGCTAGAGCTAGAGCGAGGCGAGAAGATTTCATTGTCGTGATCCCTGGTTTTTGCGGCTGCTCGATTGCAGCGCGGGGGGACCATCCCATTTTTCGATTCAGCAACTCTATAATGTTCGTCACACTTCGCGACGATGACCATGAGGCGTCATCTCGGCGCGCGTATGCTCACATTGCAGATGAAGGAGATCAAGAGCCGCTGCCCTCGGCTGTATTCAATGAATTGGCGCCATCATTCGACGGTTCGATTGGAACGCCGAGTGGGGACATAGCAATGTTGTTTCCGCTTTCGTCTCTGTTTAAGTCTCTGACGGTCCCCCCCGATTTGGCTGCGGCTGCGGGCGAGGCCGGGGATAGAGGTTCAGTTGTCCGCGTAATAGACCGAGTAGAAGGTCGCCTATTGATGCTGTGGACGGCTCCTCCCGACGCGAAGACGGTTTAGGGTCAACCCTCTTCGTCCTTCCCGACTCCACGCCGCGAAGCCTGAACGTGAAATCGACTTTGTGGGGATCGCTACGGGGATTTTGCTGCCCGCTTTGATATGGCCCTTGCGCCGCTCGTCTCTCGACACGAAGCCAATGCAGATGGCCCTGAAGTGAACAACGCTAAAACCGTTGCCACGTCGGCTCTCCGTGGCACACGATTTATGCCATTATTCCCTATCGGGCGAGAATCGGACATCGCAAACGTCGGCAGGCGATTTTAATGCGCTAGGAATATGAAAGCGGCAATCAGTGCTACCATGCTCGCGAAGATCAGCAGTGCCGGCACCGATTTTCGAGTCATTGGCCCCGTCGAATGGCGTGCAGGCGACTGACCGGGTTGAACTCTGAGCCGTCTCTGTGACCGCACGACTTTGCTCTGTGTCATTGGCGTCCGAGCCTTTGGTTCCGGAGCTGCGCCTACACCTCCCATCTCGCTGTAATAAGCGCTGTATACTTCGCGAACGGCCAGGGCCGTGGACTCGACCTCGCTCATGATCTCGAGCCGGGCTCGATAATTGGTCAGAAAGCTTTGGGCGTTGGACGGTAGGTCATCGAAACCACCGAGCTTGGCCATCATGAGCCAAGTGGCGAAATCCGCCTCAGCCTTCGTGCGAGCTTTCTTGGCGATATTGGTGTTGGAGCTAGAGGACATGGTGGTCCGCTTGGTTTGAACGCGGCCGCGAAGCTGGTTCATCGACAGCATCCGCGCCGCGCGAACGGCAATTGGCAATCCAGTCACAATAATGACGGCGCGGGAGAGTTCAAACGCGAACCCTACCAACTAGTCGGCTTCTGGCCGCGGTTGAAGCCGGCCGAGCAGGCTAGCCAGGGTAGGGCGCGCCTCTGCTGACACCACAATGGCAGTAGCCAACATTGAATCGTGGTCCAATTCGACTCCAATTGTCACGCTCTCAATGTATGCTCCGCGACGCACTTACGACAGTGAGCGCGATAACAGCATCTGCAGACTCATCTTGCAATGTCTGCGGATATCCGCTCCTCTACACTCCCCAGTGCAAGTAGTTAGAGCTGCATAGATTTCAGCTGAGTGTCTGAGCGTCGGCATGAATTACTACGGCCACTTGCTACAAGTTAGTGGCTTCCCCAACGCTGGCTCGAGCTGAGCTTGGCCGCGAAGGCGCCAGTGCGCGAAGGACGACTTCGCGACTGCATTTTGCATCGGCGCAGCCGCCGACAAGCGCAATGAGTTACTTGGGCGGCTTCATGGTCGCTGATCGCTTCGCTGCTGGCCTGCGCGAGGTGATCGCCTCTACCTTCTTCAGCGTCTGTGCAAACTTAGATCGGAGATACTGTTCATGCTCCGGGTCTTTAGGCTCTGAGAGGAATGCAACCTTCACGAGGAAGCGGTTCAGTAGCGATGCTATCGCAAGGTTGTCCGAGTGTTGCGAGCGCAGGGCCGTGAGTTGCCGACGCATCTCAATGAGATCGATGGTTTCGCGGTCTGACTGCCTTTTTCAAATGAAACTCGCGCGAGAGGCCTACAGCCCAGCGGAAGCCACCGCGACGAGTATGGTGGCGCGACGGCTTCGACACTTGGGGACCCGGACCAAGGGCAATGTCCGGCGATAAAAAGCTAGCGCTCCGCAGCTTCGCTGCAATCAAAGTCTGCAGTTAAGCTTGATGCCGCGGTGGCGGGTTAATTCTGGAACCTGAAGGGAAGAGCGGTCAACGTGATTCGAGTGCATCATTAGCTCACGACGTACGGACCTGTGCTCGCTCTCGCTCGACTTCCTCGGCGTCCCTGTCATCGATATTCATAAGTGAGTTTTTGGCATCGTCATGAACCTTCAGGAGTCCGTCGAGCTTCGCATGAATGGCCTGTGTGTCGCGGTGCCCGGCGCGCTGGATCACGAGGGTCATTCCCCAGGTCGCAAGCGTGGCAAGCGAGTGCCAGTCCCGTCCATTGCCGAAGATGATCCAAAGCGCGGCATAAAGGAGAAACACGGCGAACGCGCCTGGTCGCGCGGCAAGCACGCCGATATTGGTCAACCAGGCTCGGACTTCGCTCGGGGCCATGGCGATCAACGTACCGCTGCTTTTGTAGGTTCGAGAGAGGAGGCGCGCTCGCTCGTTCTCCCGGAAGCATCCGGTAGCCGTCGTGCTTCACCTCACGAATTCAGTCCAGTCCTGACGAGACCTGCTTACCGCTGGCCGCCAGGCAGAGCTCATACGCCATGCGCATGCGGGGAAAATAGGTGTTGAGGTAGGCGATTGCGAATCGAGTTCGTGGTTCCAATGTTCAGAAGCGAGCAGAACGAATCCGTCGAGCTCGATTCCCTTGTCGATCCGCGCCAAGCACCTCCAGCGGCCTCGGCATCGCCCCCTCAACGCATATAGTGCTGAGGCCGCATTTCTTTCGCGGCGGCAGGCACACGCGACCTTCCTGATACCGTGCACAGAAGGAACCTGTGTTCCTTGAATGGCGGCAGCACTCCATACATTAGCCGTAGATCGGCCACAGCGGGCGGGTTCGCTACAAAGCAGGACCCGTCCCGACTGTGGACAGGGACGCCTGACGACGAGCATCATCTGGTAGAGTGATCCAATGGCTGATCAACGCACGCCCGTGCGCCGCGCCGCGGCCGGTATCGGTTCAGAACCCGCTGAGAAGAACAATGTTGGGGAGGCACTCGATCATGTGTTGCACGAGGTCCTAGCCGCGCGGCGTGACCTCAGTATGACTCGCTTCTGCCTCCAACAGGCAGAAGCCGTTCGCAGAATAGATCGAGCCGCAACCACACTCGCTGATCTGATGCAATCCGGAAACCGCATAAACAAGGACCCCCCGGCCTACCAGCCGTTTCAAAGGGAAGAGGCGTAGTAAGGCCGCCTCATCGTTGCTTCTTGCCTGCTCGCTTTTTCGATTTCAGGACGTCGGCCTGGCTTTGGAACGCGCGTGCTAGTGCCTGCAGTTCCTCGGACACCCCGGCATCTGCAGCCGACTTTGCTGCGCGCGCAGCCTTTTCAGCTTGCTTGCGAAACTGTTTGATTTTCTTCGCCATGGATCAGTCTCCTTGTGGTTCCCGATCAGGCCGCCAGAAGATTATATCATGTCGCCGCCGCTGCGGAGCCGAACATAGGTCCCGCTCTCGTGCAGCTGCAGCCAGCCGCGCTCAATAGCGAACTTTAGGCCGGCACCGACCTCCTCGCCGCTAGCTTTGAGCGTGTGGAGGAACGGTGCGTTGATTTTTTCAATATGGATGCGGCCGTCCTGGACGGGCACGACACTGGCGGCGAGCTGGACGAGCTTTCGGGCGGCGGCTTCCGGTTTGGCGTGGGGACGTTCAGCGGCAAACTAGCGCTCCTGGGGGATGGACCCACTTACAAGGCGTGATCTGCCTTGTCTCGGTTAGCTTGACCATGCGGGGAGGTGGCGCGTACCGGGCGGTGCGACATGGTCGGCATCTGAGGGAAGCTTCCAGCTTCCAGAGCGGCGTATCTTTCGGCCGGCGGATGGCCTCTAGCGGGAGACTGGCGCGGGTCTTACAGCGGGCGCACTCTACCTCTAGCCAGCCAAGTCCGCCATATATTGAATAGGAATTTGCCCGAATATGAGAGCGACCGGTACAAGCAAGGTCCGGGCGGCGTCTCTGTTGTCGGTTCATCGGGCAAACCGGAAGCAACCTGCCGAGTTGCCGAACGACGCTCGTGGACTCCATTGCGTTGATTTACGCGGCGCGTTCCTTGTTCGACTGTTCCTGTACGGCGGTCGCGGTTTCTTCCAACCCCTTTTCGTAATTGCCCGCCAACCTCTCAATACTGTCGGCCCACATCCTCAGCATTGAGACTTGAAAGTGCATAATTGCCTTCAAGGCATTCATACCGATTGCAGTCGCTGCGCTGATGGGACCTTGTTGGTCGCGCGCGAAACGGTTTTCGTTAGCGGTCTCGTCTGCCATGCGTTTCTCTCCCTCGTTTTGATGTTCTCGCCGTAAGCTATGTGGTGGGTTGTGCCCTGCGTGACTCTAAGCATTCAGCCAAGACTTGATCTGCCGCGAGCCTCGCACGTCGGTCGTCGTGCAGTTCATCCAGTTTTTTTAAGTACGCGACGGCCGCTATTTGCAAGAGATCGAAATCATCTTGACCCGAATCACGAACATTGGCGACGTAGCGATAGAGGGCAGAACGCCTATTACCGTTCTCGCTGATGCCGCTGTGGAACAGCAAGTAATTCCGCCAAGCGAACGCACACGCGCCTTCTATGGTCTGAGAAGTCATGGCCACCTCACAAAGCCCAGAGAAAGACTGACGACCCGTTTCGTTCCTGGAATCTCTCAGATGTAATATTGTTCCGTAGCTGCACTGCAAGGTGTTTGCACCGTTGCGACGTCGATGGTGTAGTCGGCAACTGTCGATATCGCATTCGGTCAATGCGATTGGGTCCGAACGGCCCTGGAGCGCACGCATTTCGAGTGGCGGGTTTGCTCGAATGATCGTTCGTGTGTTCGCCGGAAAAATGAGACTGCACTAGGTGCGAGACTTCCGCTTCTGATGCTGTGGACGGCTCCTCCACGGGCACGAGAGTGCCAATGATTGGGCGCCGTTTGAGGCTCCCACGATTCGGAGGAGCAGCGCATGCAGTTAATTTCGACGATCGGTCTGGACATCTGGAAAGTCGGTCTTTCAAGTGCATGGCGTCGATGCAGCCGGCCAGGTGGTGATTCGTCGCCAACTCAAGGCCCGTTTCATGCTGTCGTTTTTTGAGAAGTTCCCGCCGTGCCTGGTGGGGATGGAGGCTTGCGCGCCATCCCACTATTGGTCCCGCGAACTGCAGGCGTTGGGGCATACGGTGCGCTTGATGCCTCCGGCGTACGTGAAGCCCTACGTCAAGCGGCAGAAGAACGACACCAAGGACGCAGAGGCGATTTGCGAGGCGGTCACGAGACCTAACATGCGGTTCGTGCCGACCAAGACGGTCGAGCAACCCTATCCCGATAGGCAGCTCGAGCATGCTACTGCGGGCTCGTTGGCGATTGTGAAGCTAGCACGTCCGGTTCCGCCAGAAGCTGCTTTATTGCTGGTCAACCCGAAGCTACTCTCGAGTTAATTCGAGCGGCACCCACCGTGCTCCGCCACGAGCTGGGTAATCGGTGCGTTCGCTTACTTGGCAAGGGCGACAGATGCGGGCAGTGATCATCGGCGCAGGAATGGGCGGGTTGATGACGGCGTTGGCGCTGCGGCAGTCCGGCGTCTTCGCCTCGGTCGATGTCTACGAGCAAACCAAGGTGCCGAGCACTGCAGGCGCCGGGTTGAACGTACCGCCCAACGGGGCGCGAATATGTCGTTGGCTGGGCGTTGACCTGGATGGCGGGGATCCCAGGGGCCCCGACGGGGTGATCGACGGTGGCCGGGCCGCAATTCTGGAGTCGACAAGGCAGTTCAACGCCGATGGGACGGTGACGCAGAGGCCGTTCGATCATGTCACCGCCGCGGGCGACGGCGCCGGCTTCCATCACATGCACAGGCTTGACCTGTTGATGTGTCTGTACAAGCGCGTGTTCGAGTTCGGTCCCGAAAGCGGGGCGCCGTGCCCGATCACCGTGCACATGGACTGTCGGCTGACGCAGCTGCATCAGACCGCGGGCGAGGTGACGGCGAGTTTTTCGAATGGTCGAAGCGCCGCGGGAGAGGTTCTCGTCGGCGCCGACGGAATCAACTCCGCCACCTTGCAGCTGGCGTGGCCGAACCCGCGTCCCAAGCGGTGGACGGAGGTGACCTGCTTCCGTGGACTTATTCCGCGGGCGGTGGTCGCCTCGCTCCGCAAGACTGACGGTAGCCCGCTGGACCACAACCCCATCCACTCCTTCAGCATGGACCGGCACCGGAGCGAGCGGAGCGGGGCGACAACGTACTGGGTGCGCCGGGGCGAGTTGTTGAACGTGTGGATCGCCCGCTATGAGCCGGACTCTGCCGCATTCGAGCAGGAGGAGGGCGACTGGTTTCCTGTCAGACACGAGGAGATCGTTCGCGATGTGGCTGAAGCATTTACTGGGCACCCCAGCAGAGACGATCTGCTCGCTTTGGCGGGCGCGATCGTTCGACCTACGAAATGGGGCCTCTACGATCGTGACGCCCTCGAAACCTGGGTGCAAGATCGTATCTGTCTGCTCGGCGACGCGGCGCATCCGATGCTTCCGACGTTCGGCCAGGGCGCCGCGCAGTCCTTCGAGGACGCCGCCGCGCTCGCTTGCGCGTTCACCCTGCACGGCCGCGACGTGGCCACAGCACTGTTGCACTACGAACGCGTGCGGCATTATCGCGCGACCCGATTCCAGCTCGGCTCCAAGTTCGCCTTCGATCATTTGCGGGCCAAGGACACCGCTGAGCAGAAGGCTCTGCTCGAAAAGATCGACGAGCGGGTGAGCCCGGCATTTGCCCACGACAAGCGGGGCGGTGAGGACGACTCCTGGATCTATGCGTACGATGCCCGAAACATCGGCGCCGAATTGCCTCCCAAGAGATTGGGGCCGTGGGACTTCCGCCGCGCCGCAAAGGCCAACTACCCCGCGATCACCCGCGAGTTCTGGACACCGGCTGCTCCCGCCAGGGCTCCACGCCCGGTCACGCGCGAAGAAGTCGCCCTGCACAAAACGCGCGACGACTGCTGGGTCATCATCCGGGGAAAAGTCTACGATATCACGGAGTGGGCACCCCATCACCCCGGTGGCGCAGGAATCGCCCGCATGTATGCCGGCAAGGAAGCTACTGCCGAATTCGGTGACTATCACAGTCCTGAAGCTGTCGCCCACATGTCTCATTTCTGTATCGGCGACCTCGTCGACGCTCCAACACCTGCGTGACTGGCCATCACTAGCTCGCCGACCCAAATCGGACTTCAGGGTTGACCATAAGCCATGCGCCAGTGAGGACGGGGGTTGGGACGCGAGGGTCGCTTTAGTCAACATATTTGCTAAACTGTGCAGGGAAATGGAAACGGGTGGATCAGCACAACCCGCCGGCGATGCCGCTGAAGAACTTCGTGAGTGGATCGGGTTGAGATCCCCGACAGCCAAGCTCGACAGTGCGGCTCGTTGCGATTTCCGCTTAGGGGCCCTGAGCTGAATAGCGGTCCGGCTGGCAGTACGTCAGCTGTCTGGCTTGGAACGGGCACGCCGGGCGCTTCCCTCGACCGCCGCTGGTGACCTCATAGCTGCCCTTAAGCAGCGTCGGCTCTCGGGTCCCGAGCGAACAGGTGGCGGACGGTGCCACGAAGGCCGCTTGTGGTCCCAGACCAGACAAAGACGCTCCGCACAGACGTGTCTCCGGAGAGCCAAAAAACGCAGAAACAGGCTACGATCCGGCCCGACGTTGCGCCCCGATTGTCCCTCGTTGTCCTACCATTTGCAAATCTCAACAACGATGCGGAGCAGGACTATTTCGCCAACGGCATTACGACCGATCTGACGACAGATCTCGCGCAAATGCCCGAGACATTCGTGATCGGGCGCGGGACGGCTTTCACCTATAAGAATAAGCAGGTCGATCTGAAGACGCTCGGCAAGGACCTTGGTATCCGATGGGCGGTACAGGGCGCGGTGCAGCGGGCCGGAGATCGGGTCCGTATGAACGTATCACTTTCCGACCTGTCGACTGGTCGTGACGTCTGGTCGGACCGCTTTGACGGCGATCGGTCAAACCTTACTGCCTTGCAGGACCAGGTCACGGCTCGGCTCGCCCGCTCCCTCAACGTCGAGCTCATCCAGGCTGAAAGCCGGCGCAGCCAAATGGATAGGCCAACCAATCCAGACGCTGTGGATTTCAGCATGCGCGGCTGGGCGAAGCGCTATGGCCCCCGGAGCAAGTTAACGAATGCAGAGGCAAACGACCTGTTCGATAGCGCACTGCGCCTCGATCCGGACAACGTTGATGCAATCATCGGCAAGACGTTGTGCATAGCGGATGGCGTGATCTACGGATGGTCACCATCCGTAGTCGAGGACAAAAAGAGGGCGATCAAGCTAATAGATCAAGTTCTTGCAAAACGACCGGCGACCGCAAACGCGCACGTAGCCAACGGAAACATTCTGAACTACGGGAATCCTGAGGAAGCTTTACCTTAACATGACGCAGCTTTGGAAATCGATCCCAATTCGCCCGTCGCGTATGCATCCAAGGGGATCGTACTTGTTACGGCGGGACGCGCGGGTGAAGCGTTTTCTCCGATTGAGATCGCTTTGCGCCTAAGCCCCAAAGACCCGGCTGCTGGCACTTGGGTGTCGTGAGAAGGTCATGGGCACGGGCAAGAGCTAACTGCCGTCCTGTGAACGTCGGCAGAAACTCTTGCAGATCGGTGGCATGGCGAGCCGTCTGACTGGCGAGTGACTGCACCGTGGCAAGCGTATTTTTCACGTGGTGGTTCAGCTCGTCGATGAGCACCTTTTGAGCATTCTCTGCCTGCTTGCGCTCGCTGATGTCGACGAGCATGTTGATGGCGCCGACCAAGTTTCCTTCCGCATCGCGGAGCGGAGTCGGATAAGCAATGAACGGCACGCGTCTGCCGTCTGGACGCTCAGCAATTGCCTCGGCCCCGCGAACCGGGCGGTTTTCACGCAGCGCCACTGCCATCGGACATTCATTGTGCGGCAGAGGCGGACCGTCGGGCCAATAGAGTTTCCAGGTTACACACCATTTATCGCCAGGCTGGGCGTCCGCCCCGCCATCTCGACTGCGGCCCGATTGAAGAAATTTAATACGGCCGTCGGCATCAGTGGTGTAGATCGCTGCGGGCAGACCCTCAAGGAGATCGCGCATGCGTTGTAGGATGTGCGCCGAAGTTTGGAGAGAAAATCATTGGTGTGACAGCCCTTTCTCGCCGGATATTCAATCGTCAGATTCGCCGAGGGGCAGCGATTTCCGGGTTGTGGGGAAGTGTATCCGAAATCCTAGGATTGGCTTGAGTGTTGCCAGCCCGGACCATGGGAAACTGTCACGACTTAGTTTGGATCACATCGAGAAATCTCTTTAAGCGCCATAGCTTAGGCGCCCAAAGTTCAACCGCTGGATCGGCCCGACAGACTCCAATTGAACGCGAATGATCCAGATCGAACGCGAAACGACACCATTGAAAAGGAAGGATGAGATGGACGGCCGACACGGCCGTCAGAACCTTAGGTCGAAGCTCGATGACGCCCGCTTGCGTGCCGCTAAGCGATCGACGCGAAACGACACCCGAATTTGGCGCGCCGTTTCGGGCCAGATAGGCTGTTTGAATGTGTATCCGAAAATCTTGGGATTGGCTTGAGGGCTGCCAGCTCAGATCATAGGACTGACATTAGCTAGTGCGGATCACATCGAACGCGAAACGACATCGAATTAGCCGAGCGTCGGACTTTTGGGATAACAAGATGGCCCAGCAGAAACACGTCAGACTGTTCCGGAACGGCCGCAACCAGGCGGTTCGTCAACACGCCTGCTACTGCGCAGGAAGCCTGGGGGTGTTGTGCGGAGTATCTGTCCGGCACGGCGGGCTGGGAACGTCGAGGAGCGAGTGAGAGATACGGCCGCATTCAAGGCGCTAGGAGTTTCCGATTTTCGGACCAAGGCGGCGCGCGAACTGCGCGATGCTGGGTATGCCTGTCGCGCAAGAAGGCCATCTCCGTATCGCCAAAGGACGTCTGGTGACGAGCCAACGCCACGGTACCTAGTCGTCCGTGAAGAACCTCCAAGCGGTTGATCAAGAATCAGTTTTCGGGGCGAGAAGGTCTTGGGGATTGCAAACTTTCGGGCTTTGACGGCCCAAAAGCTTGCAGTTTCATTTTTGAGGATTCCGTCGAATCACGAGTCGTGATTCCGTCGTCGCATCGGAGGGAGCGATGCGACCAAAGGAACGACGCGGGACGGGACAAACCGATCTTCTGCGCTCGCGGCTGGACGCGATCATCGATATGGGGCACCCGCTGGTGAAGCTGGCGGGGACAATCGACTGGTCGTTCCTGGAGCAGCGGTTCGGGGCGGTCTACGAGGACAAGCCGGGCCGGCCGCCATTGCCGACGCGGCTGATGGCGGGGCTGGCGATCCTCAAGCACACCTACGACCTCTCCGACGAGGTCCTGTGCGAGCGCTGGGTGGAGAACCCCTATTACCAGTTCTTCTGCGGCGAGGAGTTCTTCCAGCACCGATTGGTGTTCGATCGCTCTTCGCTGACGCGCTGGCGCCAGCGGATGGGCGAGGAGAAGCTGCAGGCTTTGCTGCAGGAGAGCCTTTCGGTTGCCACCAAGACCGAG
>NZ_JADPKU010000031.1:0-1794 GCF_023074095.1 Bradyrhizobium sp. 137 | reverse complement strand
GCGCGCAGCGCCAGCCTTGAGCCCGCTCGATCACCGGTCTACTTCAACACAGTTGCTCCCCGGGGAGCGATGCACTATTGCCCCCGTCGCCTTGCCGATAACTGATGCCGCGGTCCGGTTGGGCCGCTCACATCACCGCAAGACTTGGCGCACAGACCCCGGGCGCCAGGACCACACGATTTCGCCATACGCCGATCGCACCGGTCGAGTGCGCGAGGTCTTCGCTCACGGCTCTCCGCCCTGCGAAGCTCTTCGCGCCGATGTAACCTGCGTCCACCGCCGCCCGGCCCGCGTGTCGTGACGATCGCGATACCCCCCTCTTGCTTGGGCCGGGTTGCCGCGACACATACGCGATTTCCGAATTTCGGTAAAGCGGAATATTTTGGATGGCGCACGTTGACCCACGGCTTGGTGTTTCGCCCCGCCGGCAACGCGATATCATGTAGCCTGGATGGAGCGCAGCGTAATCCGGGATTCCATCCGCTCCCGGATTACGGTTCGCTCCGTCCGGGCTGCCGCCGTTATCGCGCGTGACTGCTTCAACATCGTCCTTGCGCTTGCAATGACGCAGGCGGCGACAACGGCGATCTTCAGCTCACAATGTATGCCGCAAAAAGAACGACCCGCCGCTCGATGAAGCGGCGGGTCCTTGCAACGAAGCCCGATTCGCTACCAGTTGCGATAGCTGCCGGTCAGCGTGCCGTTGTTGTTGCCGTCAGGACCGACATCGCCCTGCGTTGAGCTCGGGGTCGGATGGCGGGTGCCGTTGTACGCGCCATATGGTCCGGCGACATCCGGATAGTACGCGCGCGGCTGAACCGGTTCGTAGGCGGGGGCGGTGCGGTCCCAACCCACGCGCGGCCCATTCCAGTCGTAGCCCTGCGCCGATGCGGCTGTTGCGCCTGCGACGAGCGATGCCGTGACCAGGCAGAGGAGTTTTGACTTGTTCTGCATTGAAGATGCTCCTTGCTTGTGTCGGGGCCAACGGTTGCAATGCGGGAGCGTTCCGGACGTATTGGCCGGGGAGCGATCAACTCCGATCAACTGGTTATGAATCGCGTGCCGCGGAACGAAGTCGCTGAAATGGGACGGAAATTCCAGGCGTTCTGCCGCACCATGTTCCCCATTAATCCCGTGGCTTAACCAATAATTAATTATACGTTTGCTGGCGGGCGACAGCCCGGCCTAGCGTGTGGTGGGGGAGCCGCGACCCGCGAAGCCAAACGAGTTGGTGCGTATCATGATGTCGAGATCACAAGGGGCGCTATTCGCCTCGCTCAGCGCAGCCGCGCTGCTCCTTAGCCCCAGCGACAGTTTTGCCAGGCCCGGTGGCGCCGCGCCGCACGGGCTGGCCGCCGCGCCTCCAAATGCAATGGCGCGTGCGCCGATCGGGCCTGGCGCCCGGTTCCACCGGCGCGGCAATCCCTGGGTCTATTGGCCGGGTGGCGGCGGGTTCTTCTACGACGGTGCGACGTATAGCCAACCTTTCGGCGAGGCGGCTCAGTCGTTCTCCAGCGATGTGCGCTATACCTATACGTATGACGTTCCCTGGGATTGGGCGCACCGCTTTCCGCCGAATGTCGTGCCGTCCGACCGGCCCTATGTGCCGAGCTGCCCGACGGAGCAGGTGACGGTGCCCGGCCGCGGCGGCGGCGAGCACACCGTCAACATCATGCGCTGCTACTGAGCTACTAGCACTACTTTGGCAGAATTGGTTTGTGCTGCAGTTTTTCACGGATACGTCTTCTGCAGTAGGGGCATCGCTGCGATCGCTGCCGTAGGATGAGATCGACG
>NZ_JADPKU010000074.1:0-1911 GCF_023074095.1 Bradyrhizobium sp. 137 | reverse complement strand
CAAGAGACCCTTGTCCGTGAAGCCATCGGCGGCCAACGCAAACGCTAATTGAGCAAAAGAAGAATTGGCACCGAGTCCCCTCAGTCCCGGGAATTCCTTGACGTTCCAGAAGTCGGCCCAATTCTTCGGCCCGCCCTTCGGGAAAGCGGTATCCATCCGAGCTAGGCCGCGGACAGGGGCTCACCGATTCCACCGCTTGAGGAGTTCGGGGGCTTCCTTGTGCATCCTGATGAGCTCCGTCAGCTTTTCGTGCCGAAGCCGGTGAACGCCATGACCTGGTCGTCACCTATGCCGTAAACCCAGATGACGCCATCCTCTGTGTCCATTCCGTTGGCCACGTCCCAGAGCCAGTCCTCGTCTTCGCCGAGGTCTTTTGCGACGCGAGCGATGGTGAAGACGGCGTGAACCTTGTTGACGTGCATGGCTACGCCGCCTGGGCGGAGGACCTCGACGCAGGAGGCGTCCAGTTCCAGGGCAACAACTCGTGCAGGCGATTCTGCGGCATGTCGGCGATGCGCGCGAAGACGTCGGTAAGCCAGGCTTTCGGGTCGACGTCGTTGAGACGCGCCGTCATGATAAGCGTGGCCATCGCGGCAGCCCGCTCCGCGCCGCGATCAGAACCGGCGAACAACCATGCCTTTCTTCCCAGCGCAAAGCCGCGCAGCGCTCGCTCGGCCGCATTGTTGGTCAGGCAGATCCTTCCGTCGTGGACAAAGCGAGCAAAGCCTTCCCATCGGTTGAGCAGATAATTGATCGGCTTGATCACGTTGGACGAACGCGAGAGCCGGGCGGATTCCGCCCGTAGCCAAGCCTCAAAATCGCTCAGCAGCGGCGCGCTTCTGTCTTGGCGGACCCGTAGCCGCTCCGCAGCACTCGACCCATGGATCTCGCGCTCGATCTCGAACAGCTGGTCAATTCGACGAACCGCTTCCAGCGCAATGGGCGAGATCGCCGTCGCCGATCTTCCGCGGCGAGCGTTCTGGGCGATATCGGCCAGTTCGAAGAATGCTCTGCGGCCGTGCGCCCAGCAGAAGGCGGCCGTGGCGGGCACCGCCTTGCGCCCCGGGATCGAAGAGCGCGTTGAACCCGCTATAGGCGTCGGCTTGAAGGATGCCGGCGAAGTCCTGAAGATGCCGCGCCGGATGTTCGCCGCGCCGATCGCGCGAGGCGTAAAACAGCGCCGCCGGCGGACCTTGCCCGCCAAATGGCCGATCGTCGCGGACATAGGTCCAAATCCGCCCGGTATCCGTCTTTCCCTTCGCCAGGATCGGGATCTTGGTGTCGTCGCCATGGAGCCTATCGGCGGAGAGCACATGGGCTTCGATCAGTTCAAAGATGGGCCTGACCGCGAACGCTCCGGCGCCAACCTGATCCGCCAGCGTCGAGACCGACAGGTCGATCCCCTCGCATTTGAAGCGCTGGCTCTGTCGGTTCAGCGGCTGATGCTGACCAAATTTGTCGTACAGGATCGTCGCCAGAAGCTGCGGTCCGATATAGCCCCGCGGCGTGGCATAGAACGGTGCCGGTGGCTGCGTGATCGCCTCGCAGTCCCGGCAACTGAACTTCTCCCGCACCGTGTCGATCACCTTGAACCGGCGTGGGATCTCCTCCAGCGTCGAGGTCACGCTTTCGCCGAGCTTCGACAGCCGCGCCGACCCGCAGCAGGGGCATTGCGTCGGAGCCGGCAGGACCACGCGTTCGCGCACGATGTCGTCGGGGAAGGGTTGGCGCACCGGCCGCTTGCGCTCAAACGAACGCACCGTCGGCATCTTCCTGGCCGCCTTCTCGGCGGCGAGTTCATTCTCAGTTGCAGCCGCCTCAAGCTCCTCAAGCTCCAGCTCTAGCTGATCGAGCAGCCGCGCCGATCGTTCCGAGCGCGTGCCATAGAGCGTCCGCCGCAGCTTCTCGATC
>NZ_JADPKU010000076.1:0-1941 GCF_023074095.1 Bradyrhizobium sp. 137 | reverse complement strand
CTGACCGTGGTCGACGAGTGCACGCGCGAATGCCTGGCGTTGGTGGCCGACACCTCGCTGTCGGGCTCCCGGGTGGCGCGGGAGCTGGACCGGCTGATCATCGAGCGCGGCAAGCCCAAAATGGTGGTCAGCGACAACGGCACCGAATTGACCAGCAACGCCATCCTGACATGGGCCGATCAGAGCCGCGTCGCCTGGCATTACATCGCGCCCGGCAAGCCGACGCAGAATGCCTTCATCGAAAGCTTCAATGGCCGTCTCCGAGACGAATTGTTGAACGAGACGCTGTTCACGTCGCTGGCCCAGGCCCGGGTCGAACTCGGACATTGGCGGGCCGACTACAACGATACGCGACCTCACTCGCAACTCGGATGGAAAACACCATCGGAGTTTGCCTTCACCTGCCACCCGCGACGGGATCTGGCGCTGCGCTATGCCGATGGCTCCGCACCAGCTCCCGTCGCTACCACCGCCCATTCGGGTAAACCCAACAGCCGGGGAGAACTCAGGACTGGATAAAACTTGATGTGGTGGAACGGCCCGCTCCAACAGCATCAAAGTGCTAGAACGTGGTCGTTGTTCGAACGCCACAAAGGAGGGACCGTTCCATGAAACAGGTTATCACCATCGGGTTGGATCTGGCTAAGCATGTTTTCCAGGTTCACGGCGCGGATGCCGAGGGCTCGCCCGTGTTCAGCCGGAAGCTGCGGCGCAGCGAAGTTCTGCGTTTCTTCGAGAAGCTGCCACCATGCCTAGTGGGGATGGAAGCATGCGGTAGCTCCCACTATTGGGCGCGCGAGATCGCAGCTCTCGGTCATGAGGTGCGGCTCATTCCGCCGGCTTATGTCAAACCCTTCGTCAAGCGAGGCAAAACGGATGCGGCGGACGCGGAGGCCATCAGCGAAGCGGTGACCCGAAAGACCATGCGCTTCGTCCCGATCAAGACGGTCGAGCAGCAGGCTGCCGCGATGGTGCTGAAGACCCGAGCCCTTCTGGTGCGGCAGCGAACGCAGGCGGTCAACGCCTTACGCGCGCATCTGGCCGAATTGGGCATCATCGCCACCGCCGGGCTGGCAAGGATTGAGGCGCTGGTCGCGATCGTGCGGGACGAGACAGATGCTCGCCTGCCCGCAGCAGCGCGCTTCGCCCTGATGGCTATTGCCGATGAGATCGAAGCTTCAGGCGACCAGATCGACAGGCTCGAGCGCGCAATCGTCATGGAGGGCAAGCGCGACGAGGACATGCGTCGGTTGACCACGATCCCTGGTGTCGGCGCCATTACGGCGGCAACCATCAAGGCGCTTGTGCCGGATCCCGGCGGGTTCAAGTCAGCTCGCCACTTTGCTGCCTGGCTAGGATTGACGCCGCGTTCTCATTCAAGCGGAGGCAAAGAGCGGCTGGGACGAATATCGAAGATGGGAAATCCGGAACTTCGCGCTCTCCTTGTCGTCGGGGCAACAGCCGTCTTGCGGGTTGCCCGAAACGACGCTCGGACGCGGCCGTGGCTGAAGGCGCTTCTCGCCAGACGGCCGTTCAAGGTCGCAGCGGTGGCGCAGGCCAACAAGACAGCGCGGATCATCTGGGCGCTTCTGAATAGGGGCGGGACTTATCGGCGTCCCGACCCACTGGTGATTACCGCGGTCGCCGTCTGATGGATGCAGTGACCGCCAAAACGATCTGACCGGCGCAGGCCGGCAGAGGGCAAGGTGCAACAACAGGCGATGAACCCATGGGACGAAATCCCGAGACGAGTGAAGCCACTGCCCCCAATGCGCTCAAGCGCGTAAACTTGATTGGGCTCCTCGTTTCGCGGATCTCATCGAGGCCAGCGGCCATGTGCCGCGCGCAAAGGCCGGACATATGACCGCACCGTCCCAATGTGTGAATCGATTGAAAAAGCTCTTGCCACGCGGGCCGTTCCACATATGGGGGCAAGGTCAC
>NZ_JADPKU010000061.1:0-201463 GCF_023074095.1 Bradyrhizobium sp. 137 | reverse complement strand
ATCCATCGGCCGCTCCTTCCAACTCAGGAGCCACCTTCAGAATCGATTTCTGCCCAATTCGCAATGCCTTACAGAGAACGCTCACATGCGATTCCCCTGCCCTCAAGGGGCGGGCGGGAGCGTGCGGCACGCGCGGTGCTTCAACAAAAGAGTTTCGTGAAATCTTTGCGCGGACCGACTAATCTTGTTCCATGCGATATCGATCCATCCTTGCCGCCCTCGCTCTCGCCAGCACCCTCCCCGCCTCAGCCGAGACCGCAGCCCCGGTCGAGCTGCGCATCCTCGCGATCAACGATTTCCACGGCAATCTGCGGCCTTCGCCAGGGGGCATTCGCATCAATGATCCCGAGGACAAGGCCAGGAAGGTGATGGTGGCGGCCGGCGGCGCCGAATACATGGCGACGCTGGTGAAGCAGCTGCGCGATGGGCACAGGAACACGATCTTCGTCGCCGCAGGCGATCTGATCGGCGCGAGCCCGTTCCTGTCGGCGATGTTTCACGACGAGCCTTCAATCGAGTCGCTCTCGAAGATGGGTCTTGCGATCAGTTCGATCGGCAATCACGAATTCGACGAGGGCAAGGCCGAGCTCTTGCGGATGCAGAACGGCGGCTGCCATCCGGTCGACGGCTGCCAGGGGCCGCATCCCTTCACGGGCGCCAAATTCCACTATCTCGCGGCCTCGACCATCGAGACCGCCACCGGCAACAGCGTGCTGCCGCCGTACGAGATCAGGGAGTTCGACGGCGTCCCCGTCGGCTTCATCGGACTGACGCTGAAGGGCACCGCCGGCATCGTCTCGCCCGCCGGCATCGCCGGTCTCGAATTTCGCGACGAAGCCGAGACAGTCAATGCGCTCGTGCCGCAATTGAAGGCGCGTGGGGTGGAAGCGATCGTCGTGCTGATCCACGAAGGCGGCGAGCCCACCGGCGACTACAACGAATGTCCCGGCATCTCGGGTCCGATCGTCGACATCGTGAAGAAATTCGACCGGGCCGTCGACATCGTCGTCAGCGGCCACACCCACCGCGCCTATGTCTGCGATATCGATGGACGCCTCGTCACCAGCGGCGACAAATACGGCACGCTGGTCACCGCGATTGATCTCAAGCTCGATCCCGCAAGCCGGGATATCGTCAGCGCCAGGGCCGAGAACGTCATCGTCGCCAATGCCTCGCTTGCGGAAGATCCGGACCAGACCGCGCTGATCGAGGCGTACGACAAGCTGTCGGCGCCGATCGCCAACCGGCCGGCCGGATCGGTGACGCAGACGCTGTCGCGCATTCCGAATGAGGCCGGCGAAAGCGCGCTCGGCGACGTCATTGCCGATGCGCAATTGCTTGCAACCCGCGATGCCAAGGAGGGCGGCGCCGTGATCGCGCTCACCAATCCCGGCGGCATCCGCACCGACATCGTTCCCAAGGAGAACGGCGCGATCACATTCGGCGATGTCTTCGCCAGCCAGCCGTTTCGCAACCGCCTCGTCACCATGACGCTCACGGGCCGCCAGCTCAAGGACTTGCTCGAGCAGCAATGGTTGGACCCGAAGCGGCCACGGATCCTCCAAGTGTCGAACGGGTTCAGCTATGCCTGGGATGCGGCGAAGCCATTCGGCGAGCGCGTGATCGCCGACAGGATGAGTCTTGGCGGCAAGCCGATCGAAGCTGGAAGCGGCTACCGCGTCACCCTCAATGATTACCTCGCCGTCGGCGGCGACGGCTTTACCGTCGCCAAACAGGGCACCGCGCCACAATATGGCGGTTACGACGCCGACGCGCTGTTCGCGTTCTTCCGAGCGCATGGGCCGATTGGACCGCTGCCGCCTACCCGCATCCTGCGCCTGAATTGATCCGGATCGAACGGGCCGGCCCGGGACCGCCCTTTGCCATTGCCGCCCAAACGCCTAGATTTGGGTTTTGCATTTGCGTTTTGGCGCCGGATGCGCCAAGCGACGCCAAGAGCCCGCATCCCATGAGGCCGACCTGATGAGCACGCTTCTCCTCTCCCACAAGGCCTGCCTCGACCACGTCACTCCGCCGGGACATCCTGAAAGGCCGGATCGCCTGCGCGCGGTGGAGGAAGCGCTGTCGCACGAGCGTTTCCAGTTTCTGGTGCGCGACCAGGCTCCGGAGGGCGATCTCGATCTGGTCACGCTGTGCCACAACGAGCATTACGTCACCGAGTTGCGCCACATCGCGCCGACCAGCGGCCAGGTCTACATCGACGGCGACACCTCGATGTCGCCGGGCACCTGGGAAGCGGTGATGCGCGGCGTCGGCGGCGCGGTCGCGGCAACCGAAGCGGTGATGACGGGCGAGCATCGCAACGCCTTCGTCGCGGTGCGGCCGCCCGGACATCACGCCGAGATCGGCAAGCCAATGGGCTTCTGCTTCTTCGACAATGTCGCTATCGCGGCGCGCCATGCGCAGCGCAAATACGGCATCAAGCGCGCAGCGATCGTCGATTTCGACGTGCATCACGGCAACGGCACGCAGGACATATTCTGGTCGGACCCGACCGTGATGTACTGCTCGACGCACCAGATGCCGCTGTTCCCGGGTACCGGCGCCAAGGGCGAGCGCGGCGACCACGACACCATCGTCAATGCGCCACTCGCGTCGGAGGACGGCGGGCCGGAATTCCGTTCCGCGTTCGAGCATCTGATCCTGCCGCAGCTCGAAAAATTCAGCCCCGAGCTGCTCATCATCTCAGCAGGTTTCGACGCGCATTACCGCGACCCGCTCGCCTCGCTGAACCTGCGCGCCGAGGACTATGCCTGGGTGACCCGCAAGCTGATGGACCTCGCCGACAAGACCGCAGGAGGCCGCATTGTTTCGGTGCTCGAGGGCGGCTATGACCTGCAAGGACTGAAAGAATCTGTTACGGCGCATGTCGGCGCCCTGATGGGCGCGTGACGCACCCGCCACATTAAGCCCGCAAAATTCTGCTTTTTCTCATGTGAAGCGAACCGGGCAATCGGAAACGGATATGGCCGAAAATACCCAAATCGACGTCTCCAGGCTCACCTTCGAGCGCGCGATCGAGGAACTCGAAACGATCGTGAAGCGGCTCGAAGACGGCAAGGTGCCGCTCGAGGAATCCGTGACGATCTATGAGCGCGGCGAGGCCCTGAAGCGCCGCTGCGAGGATCTACTGCGGCAGGCCGAGGCGCGCGTCGACAAGATCACCACCGATGCCAGCGGCCAGGCCACCGGCGCCGCGCCGCTCGACGTCCAGTAAGCTAAAGGCCTCCCCTCGGTTTCTGACCGCGGTTGGCCCTGTAATAGGGCAGGTTTGGAGCGTAGCTGCACCTTTCGTGATCGCACCCTCGCCGTCCATGAACGTGACGGCTCCAGCCGGTGCGGCCGGTACCCGAATCCGGGTCCTGAGAGACCAAAAAAGACCCGATTCTTGCCAAAAAAGCCCGCGAAGGATCCGGCAGGCCCGGAACCCTGCGTCAAGGGCCGCAGTTAACCACTCCGGCCCGCCGGTTGCACCTGCATACCCCCAATCGGCCCAGCGGGTTGGCTTTGGCCCAAGGTTTGGTGTAAAGCTGCGCGGAGTGTGGCTTTTTGTAAGCCTTGCGTGGGCATCGATTACCGACGACAAGAGCTTCAAACTGCTAAAGAATTGGCTGGGACGGGCGAAGCCGATCTAAGTGACAGGGATCACAGAGACTGAACCGGAGCGCACTTAAGCTTACCTAAGCTGAAGACGGGGCCTTGCCCCATGCAGGTGGCTCCGACGGTTTGAGGACTCGCGCTGCGCCGATATTGAGCAAACCCATCGCGCACCGGAATGATCTTCCGGCGCTGACAAATTGGAAATGGCCGTGAACGCATACAGTAAAACGCCGCTTCTCGACACCATCCGGACGCCGGAAGACCTGCGCAAGCTGAAGATCGAGCAGGTTCGCCAGGTCGCCGACGAGCTGCGGCAGGAGACCATCGATGCCGTCTCGGTGACCGGCGGTCACTTCGGCGCGGGTCTCGGCGTCGTCGAACTCACGACCGCGATCCATTACGTCTTCGATACGCCGCGCGACCGGCTGATCTGGGACGTCGGCCATCAGGCCTATCCGCACAAGATCCTCACCGGCCGGCGCGACCGCATCCGCACGCTGCGCACCGGCGGCGGCCTGTCCGGCTTCACCAAGCGCAGCGAGAGCGATTACGATCCGTTCGGCGCGGCGCATTCCTCGACCTCGATCTCGGCCGGCCTCGGCATGGCCGTGGCGCGCGATCTCTCCGGCGGCAAGAACAACGTGATCGCCGTGATCGGTGACGGCGCGATGTCGGCGGGCATGGCCTACGAGGCCATGAACAATGCCGGTGCGATGAACTCGCGCCTGATCGTCATCCTCAACGACAACGACATGTCGATCGCGCCGCCGGTCGGCGCCATGAGCGCCTATCTGTCGCGCCTGTACTCCGGCAAAACCTATCGCACGCTGCGCGATGCGGCCAAGCAGATCAACAAGCGCCTGCCCAAGATCATTGCCAACCGCGCCAACCGTGTCGAGGAGTACTCCCGCGGCTTCATGATGGATGGCGGCACGCTGTTCGAGGAGCTCGGCTTCTATTACGTCGGTCCGATCGACGGTCACAATCTCGATCACCTTCTGCCCGTGCTGAAGAACGTGCGCGACATGGAGGAAGGACCGATCCTGGTCCACGTCGTGACGCAGAAGGGCAAGGGCTATGGCCCGGCGGAAGCGTCCGCCGACAAGTACCACGCCGTCGTCAAGTTCGACGTCGCGACCGGCACGCAGGCCAAAGCCAAGCCGAACGCGCCGGCCTACCAGAACGTGTTCGGGCAGAGCCTCGTCAAGGAAGCGCAGAAGGACGACAAGATTGTCGCCATCACGGCGGCCATGCCGTCGGGCACCGGCGTCGACATCTTCAACAAGGCGTTCCCCGACCGCACCTTCGACGTTGGCATCGCCGAGCAGCACGCGGTGACGTTCGCCGCCGGTCTTGCGACCGAAGGCTACAAGCCGTTCTGCGCGATCTACTCGACCTTCCTCCAGCGCGGCTACGACCAGATCGTGCACGACGTCGCAATTCAGAGCCTGCCCGTCCGCTTCGCCATCGACCGCGCAGGCCTGGTCGGCGCCGACGGCGCGACGCATGCCGGCTCGTTCGACAACGCCTATCTCGGCTGCCTGCCGAACATGGTGATCATGGCGGCGGCGGACGAGGCCGAGCTCGTGCATATGGTGGCGACGCAGGTCGCGATCGACGACCGTCCGAGCTCGTTGCGCTATCCGCGCGGCGAAGGCCGCGGCATCGAGATGCCCGAGGTCGGCATTCCGCTCGAAATCGGCAAGGGCCGCATGATCCGCCAGGGCAGCAAGATCGCCCTGCTCTCCTTCGGCACGCGCCTCGCCGAGTGCGAGAAGGCGGCCGACGAGCTCGCAGCCCACGGCCTGTCGACCTCGATTGCGGATGCGCGCTTCATGAAGCCGCTTGACACCGAGCTGGTGCTCAAGCTCGCCCGCGACCATGAGATCCTGATCACGATCGAAGAAGGCTCGATCGGCGGCTTCGGCTCGCATGTCGCGCAGTTCCTGACCGATCAGGGCGTGCTGGACACCGGCATGGTCAAGTTCCGCTCGATGGTGCTGCCCGACGTGTTCCTGGATCACGATACGCCCGCCGCGATGTACGCCCGCGCCGGTCTCGACGCCAAGGGCATCGTCGCCAAGGTGTTCGAAGCGCTCGGCAAGGACGTCAAGGCCGAGACGGTCAAGCTGGCTTGATGCTCACCTCTCCCGCTTGCGGGAGAGGTCGACGCGTCGGGTGAGGGCTCTTTCCTCTCGGGGGTTCTCGATCGAAGACACCCTCTCCCCAACCCTCCCCGCAAGCGGGGGAGGGAGCAGAGCACGCCCCGCGGCTCGGGTCTCGATCCACGATTTTCGGGCTTTATCTCCCATGAAAATCTATCTTGCAGGCCCCGACGTATTCCTGCCGGACGCGATCGAGATCGGCCGCCGCAAGATCGATATCTGCACGGCTCACGGTCTCACCGGCCTCTATCCGCTCGACAACGCGATCGACCTCACCGCGCCCGACGCTTCGCGGCAGATCTTTTGTGGCAACGAGGCGATGATGAACGAGGCCGACGCCATCATCGCCAATCTCACGCCGTTCCGCGGCGCAGGCGCCGATCCCGGCACCGTCTACGAGCTGGGCTACATGGCCGGGCGGCGTAAACTCTGCCTCGCCTATTCCAATGACGGCGCCGCCTATGCCGACCGCGTCGGCCGTTTCATGGACGTCGCCTCCGAGGACGGAAGGCTGGTGGATGCGCAGGGACTGACGGTCGAGGATTTCGGCCTCATCGACAACCTCATGATGATCCATGCGCTGGAGCGGCATGGCTGCCCGCTGGTGACGCCGGCCGAGATGCCAATCGATGTCTGGCACGATCTCGCCGCGTTCGAGACTTGCGTCCGGATGGCGGCTGCGCGATTGATCGCTACATAAGCAGCTCAGTCGTGCCCATGAGAGCGTAATGTCTACTCCCCGCAAGCGCGCGGACGTATTGCTGGTCGAGCGCGGCTTGTTCGAAAGCCGGGCGCGGGCGCGCGCGGCGATCGAGGCCGGGCTGGTCACGGCCGACGACAAGCAGGTGACCAAACCATCGGAGACGATCCCCGAGGACGCGGTGATCCAGGCCGAGCCGGCCCACCCCTATGTTTCCCGCGGCGGCGTCAAGCTCGCCGGCGCGCTGGAGCATTACCCGATTGAAATCGAGGACCATGTCTGCCTCGACGTCGGCGCCTCCACCGGCGGCTTCACCGAGGTGCTGTTGGCGAACGGGGCCAGCCTGGTGTTCGCCATCGACGTCGGCACCAGCCAGTTGCATCCCTCGCTGCGCGATCATCCAAAGATCGTGTCGATGGAGGAGACCGACATTCGGTCCTACGAAGGCAAGCGCCTGCCCGCGCGGCCCGATATCGTCGTCATCGACGTCAGCTTCATTTCGCTCAAGGCGGTGCTGCCGGTGGCGCTGTCGCTGGCAGCGGCGCCCATGAGCCTGCTGGCGCTGATCAAGCCGCAATTCGAGGCCGACCGGAAGCACAACAAGAAAGGCATCATCCGCGACACCGCCGTGCACCGGGAGATCTGTGACGACATCGCAGCGTTTGCGGCCTCGCTCGGCTGCATCGACATCGAGGTGTTTCCGTCATCGATCACGGGCGGTGACGGCAACATCGAATTCTTCCTGGGCGCGCGGCGTGGTTGAGCGCCTGACAATCGATCATGTCGGCCATCGCGGCGACGGCGTCTCGCTGGCGACGGGCGAAGCGATCTATGTGCCCTATACGCTTCGAGGCGAGACCGTCGAGGTCGATCACGCGGCAGGCCATCATCCCGATCGCCGCAAGCTGCTCGCGGTGGACGTCGCAAGCCCCGAGCGCATCGAGCCGTTCTGTCCGCATTTCGGCGTCTGCGGCGGCTGCGCCATCCAGCATTGGGCGGCTGAGCCCTATCGCGCCTGGAAGCGCGGCATCGTGGTCGAGACGCTGGCGCAGGCCGGCGTGGATTGCGAAGTGGCGCCGCTGGTCGATGCGCACGGCGCCGGGCGCAGACGCATCACGCTGCACGGCCGGTTCGGCACGCATGACATCCTCAAGGTCGGCTTTTCCGCGACGAGTTCGCACGACGTCATTCCGATCCATCGCTGCCCCATCCTCGATCCCGCGCTCGCCGGCGCGCTCGATGCCGCCTGGGCGCTCGCCGAGCCGCTGACGTCCAAGATGCCGGTGACGAAACCGCTCGACATCCAGGTCACCGCCACGGCCAACGGCCTCGATGTCGACGTGCGCGGCTCCGGCCCGCTGCCGACGCCGCTGGTCACGGCGCTGTCGCGCGTCGCCGAGCAGCACCGCTTGGCACGGCTGACCCGGCATGGCGAGCTGGTGCTGCAACGCCTGCCGCCGACGGTGAAGATGGGCCGCGCGGAGGTGACGCTGCCGCCGGGCTCGTTCCTGCAGGCGACGGTGGCGGGCGAAGAGACGCTGGCCGCGCTCGTCGCCGAGCGCGTCGGCAAGGCCAAGGAGGTTCTCGACCTCTTCTGCGGCGTCGGCCCGTTTGCGCTCAGGCTGGCCGAGAAGGCCCGCGTCACCGCTTATGACAGCGACGCCGGCGCGATCGCTGCGCTCGCGAAAGCTGCGCGCACGCCCGGCCTGAAGCCAATCAAAGCCCAGCCACGCGACCTGTTCCGCCGCGCCCTAGTACCGCAGGAGCTGCGCGACTTCGACGCGGTGGTGTTCGACCCACCGCGCCAGGGCGCGCAGGCCCAGGCGCTGAAGCTCGCCGCAAGCAAGGTGCCCATCGTGATCGCCGTGTCCTGCAACGTCGCGACCTTTGCCCGCGATGCGCGACTGCTGATCGACGGCGGCTACCGGCTGGACGCGGTGGTGCCGGTCGACCAGTTCCGGCACACGCCGCATGTGGAGCTGGTTGCGCGGTTTACGCGCTAAAGCGCAATGAGAGCAGGATGAATCGCCGCGCTTTAGGTCTTGTTTTGAGCATGATCTTTTCGGAAAACCGCTGCGCACTTTTCCGGATCATGCTCTAGCGCCGCAGGCCGCCCAATGCGGGCGACTCGCCGGGCAGCATCGAGGAGTTGATGTCGCTGTCCATGCGTCCCGATTGCTGCTGGCTGAAACCGGCGCCGAACGACAGGCTGAGATTGGGGGTCGGCTTGAACTCGACACCCGCGAACGCACCATAACCGGGTGCGGCGTTGGAGGTGAGCGGCGCCAGCGAGCTGCCGATGCCGTTGCCGTACTTCAACGTGTCGAAACCGGCGAAGAACGTGACAGGCAAACCACCTGCCGCTTTGGTGGCGTAGCCGAACTGCGTGCTGTCATAGGACAGCGCGCTGAAATTGCCGGCCGAGCCGGCCTGGTTGAAGCCGCTCAAACCAAAATTGCCGCGCTCGCTGCCAACAAAGAAACCATTCGCATAGCTGGTGCGCCACCCCGCATCGCCGGCATTGAAGCTTGAGAAGCCGCCGTAAGTATCGGAGCTCTGGCCGGCACCTCCACTGAGGCCGAAAGGCCCGCCGGGGATCCAATATCTCAGCGGCGCAACTTGCGCATGAGCCGGTGCGCCGGTCAGGCAGAGCACTGCGAGAGTTGCAAGTGCACATGAAGCTGCGAGGTTGAACATTCAGATGACCGTCAAGAGTTTTGCAAATTATACTCGTCGAACATGACCAATGCCAGCGGAGCGATCCGGCCGACGTCACGGCGCGGGGCTCCCGGAGAGTTGCACCTGATGTTCCCCGATCCCTTGCGCACCCCGCCTAACACCCATTCTTGCGGAGGTACCGGGCGTTCAGGCCGTGGTGCTCGGCGACTCACGCGCGTGGGGTAACGTGCATCCCTCCTCCGACTACGACGTCGGGCTATGCCGAGCTCGCGGCCGCACGTACGCACGTAACGAGCGGACCCACGTCGCGGGATGCCTCTACAGGATGAGGCGCAAGGGGGCTTGAGGGCGTTCGTGGAGCGGCCACCGAAATGGTGAGAGGCAGCTTTCAGGCGGTCTTGTCGACCGAAGACGAGGAGTCCGCCGGCGGATATTTCGTCACCGGCACCATGAAAGATTTTGTGCCGACCTGATAGATGACCTTGCCATTCTGTCCGTCGTCGGTTGCGATCTGCGCCTGCCCGAACATGATGACGTTCTTGTAGACGGTGCCGGTGCCCTGGCGGGTGACGCCGTCGGTGGTGACGCTGACCTGGGCTTCCTTGCCGTTGACCGAGAGCACCTTGAAGCTCGCGCTCTTGCCGTTATCGCTGGAATAGCCGCCCCAGCTTCCCATGAGGCGGCTGTCGGAAGCCGGCGGTTCCTGCTTCTCGAGATTGGCGGTCTGCTTGCCAGCGCCGCCCGCCGAGAACAACAGCACCATGCTCTTACCGTCCTTGGTGCCCACCGTGACCCCGCCAAAGGTGATCAGCGAGCCATTGACCTCGGCAAAGCCCCGCTCGGTATGCCCGTTATGGGTGTACTCGACCTGCGCCCGGGCACCGCGGATGTTCACGACCTTGAAGCCGACGGGCTGGTTGTTGCCGACCCAATTGCCCTTCCATTCACCGAGCAACTTGCTCTGGTGAAAGACCCGCTCATTGGCGGGCGAAATCTGGCTGCTGCTCGACGTGACGATGGCCATGGTCTGCTCGGTGGACGGGTTCGACGAACCCGCTCTCGATCGCGCCCGACAGCAGGGTCAAAACAGCAATCGGGAACGAACTGAAACAATCGGATTAGGGCCATGTGCCGGTTAACGAGCGGTTAAATTCAACCGTCGGGTGGGATGAGGCGAAAGGTCCCAATCGCGCTATTAGCGGCCCCAGCGGTCCGACCAGATCTTCTCGCCGATCATGCAATTGACGCGCGGCTCCTTGTCCGCAACCCGCATCACGGGGCGCTCCGGCCTGCGGCCGGCGACCTCCATCAGCAGCTTGGTGCGGATCGCTTCCTTGAACTTGTCGCGGTCCTTGATCGTGATGACGAAAGAGCCGGGACCGCCGATGACGCAGTCCTCGTAGTAGAAGTCGAGATTGTCGATATCCATGGTCGAATAGGATGGCTCCTTGACCATGATCGGCAGACCGTTGATGACGATGCCCTTCTCCAGCGCGGCATCGCGCGCCACCGTGACCGGGCCGCCATTGTTGTTGGGGCCGTCGCCGGAAATGTCGATCACGCGACGCAAACCCCGGTAGGGATCCTCGTCGAACAGCGGCATCGCGAACGTGATCGCGCCGGAGATCGAGGTGCGCGAGGCGCGCCGGATCGGCGTCTTCATGATCTCGGCGGCGACCGCATCCGCGGTCTCGGGGCCGTCGACCAGCCGCCAGGGGATGATGATCTTCTGGTCGCTGGAAGCGGCCCACTCGAAATAGGTCACGGCGATGCGGCCGTTCGGACCGAGCTTCAGTGCCTGGAGGAATTCCTTCGACTGGATTGCCTGCGCGTAGCCTTCGCGCTGGATCGCGAGCTCGTCCATGTCCATGGAGTAGGACACGTCGACGGCGAGGATCAGTTCGACGTCGACCGCCTGCGCATCCTTGTCGGCAACCGGCCGCTGCGCCTGGGTCTCGGGCAGCTCGAATTTTGGTCCTGGCGCCGCGATGCCCGCGACGTCCCCTCCGGCAAGCACGCCGGTCACCAGTACAGCCCCGATCGAGAACAGCAAGCGCATCGCACCAGTCTCCCGTCGTATGACGCGATGGTGACATGCAATCGCCTTGCCGCAAAGTGCGAAGATCGCTTGCGCTTCACATTCGAGTTAGGATCGGCCCAACGCAAAGCTGCCGCGCTGTTGCCGCGCTCGCGCCGCCGGAACACCAGCGATCACATACGCACCGCATTCCGGGGCGCCTCGCAGAGCCGAGCCCGGAATGTCGAGATTCCGGGGTCTCGCTCGCGAGCCTTGGTTCGCGAGCCTTGGAATGACAGGTGTAATGATGTGGTGTGTGGGGGCACTTCCCCGCCCACTTGTCCGGCGCAATTTCCATGCTAGGCTGGACGCACAGATGGGGATGGAGTCCCCCGACAACCGCCCGGCGGTCGATGATCGTAGTGGGCTGATGACTCCTGCTTGAGGTGGGGCAATCTTTAGGCCTCCGCCTTTGGTGGGAGCATGGACCAACCCGCCGATGGCGGGTTTTTTGTTGTCTGGTGACGAAGGCCATCAAGCCAGGGCAGGAGAAGGCGAAGACGTGACGACGACGACACCGAATGCCGCGCGCGCCTCACTGCCCAGGGGAATCTGGGTG
The DNA here is from genome assembly GCF_023074095.1 of Bradyrhizobium sp. 137. NCBI lineage: Bacteria > Pseudomonadati > Pseudomonadota > Alphaproteobacteria > Hyphomicrobiales > Nitrobacteraceae > Bradyrhizobium > Bradyrhizobium sp. 137. The sequence continues at coordinate 189,662 of NZ_JADPKU010000061.1, read as the reverse complement.
CTCGGCTTCGTCTCGATGCTGATGGACATCTCCTCCGAGATGATCCATGCGCTGCTGCCGGTCTATCTCGTCACCGTGCTCGGCGCCTCCACGCTCACGGTCGGTTTCATCGAGGGCATTGCCGAGGCGACCGCCTCGATCACGAAAATCTTCTCCGGCGCCCTGTCGGACTGGCTCGGTCGGCGCAAGCTGCTCGCCGCGCTCGGCTATGGGCTAGCCGCCTTCACCAAACCGCTGTTTCCGCTCGCGTCGAGCGTCGGGTGGCTGGTGGCGGCGCGCTTCATCGATCGCGTCGGCAAGGGCATTCGCGGCGCGCCGCGCGATGCCCTGATCGCCGACATCGCTCCCATCGGCCTGCGCGGCGCGAGCTTTGGCCTGCGACAATCGCTCGACACGATCGGTGCCTTCGTCGGGCCGCTCGCGGCCATCGGCCTGATGTGGTGGACGGCGGACAATTTTACGATCGTGTTCTGGGTTGCGGTGCTGCCGGCCTTCCTGTCCTTTGGACTGATCGCACTTGTCGTGCACGAGCCGGCGGATCCGAGCCGGGAGCCTGCGAAGAACCCGCTCAATCTTGCCGCAATGCGGCAGCTCGGATCGGTCTACTGGCGCGTCGTCGCGGTCGGCATCGTCTTCACGCTCGCGCGCTTCAGCGAGGCCTTCCTGATCCTGCGCGCACAGAACATCGGGCTCAATGCGATGTGGGTGCCGGCGGTGCTGGTGCTGATGAACGTCGCTTATGCGCTTTCGGCCTATCCGGCCGGCGTGCTGTCGGACCGGATCAACCGGACCGGCCTGCTCGCGCTCGGCCTGGTCCTCCTTGCCGGCGCCGACCTCGCGCTGGCACTGCTCCCGAGCCTTGCAGGCCTCGCGCTCGGCGTCGTGCTGTGGGGGCTGCATATGGGATTGACGCAAGGCCTGCTCTCGGCCCTCGTCGCCGACGCCGCGCCGCCGAGCTTGCGCGGCACCGCGTTCGGCTATTTCAACCTGTTCACGGGTCTGGCCCTGCTGGCCGCGAGCGTGATCGCCGGCGCGTTGTGGGATGCCTATGGTCCGGCAGGCACGTTTCTGGCAGGGCTCGGCTTTGCGCTGATCTCGCTCATAGGACTGCTTGCCGTCGGCAACGGTCTGGCAACGGAGCAAATCTGATGACGAGGAGCTTTTCGTCGTGCTGAGTGGAGTGCTTGCGATCATGATCGGGAGCGTGCTCGGCGGCTGCGCGCGCTATTTCGTGTCCGGCGCGATCGCGCGGCGGCTGGGCGAGACGTTTCCTTGGGGTACCATGACGATCAACGTCACCGGCGCCTTCCTGATCGGCATTTTTGGCGCGCTCGCGGCCCATCCCGGCTCGGTGTTCGCCACGCCCAACCCTTGGCTGTTCGCGGTGACCGGCTTTCTCGGCTGCTACACCACAGTGTCCTCGTTCAGCCTGCAAACCCTGACGCTGGCGCGGAGCGGCGAGCCAATGCACGCACTCGGCAATGTCGTGTTCTCGGTCGGGCTGTGCCTCGCCGCCGTTAGTTGCGGCTTTCTCCTTGCGGACAGTCTTGGAGGATAGCAACACATGACCGTCCCCTCCTCCGCCGATCGCTGGCGTAGCGCGATACTCTACGCCTGGGTTGCCGCCGGCAGCATCGTCGGCGGACTGACCCGCTATCTGGTCGGTCTCGCGCTCGACATCGGGCCGGGCTTTCCCTTCGCCACGCTGTTCATCAATGCGACGGGCTCCCTGATCATCGGCTTCTACGCGACGCTGACCGGCCCCGATGGCCGCATGCTGGCGCGGCCCGAGCACCGACAGTTCGTCATGACCGGGTTCTGCGGCGGCTACACCACTTTCTCGGCGTTCAGCCTGGAGACCTTCCGCTTGGCCCACGGCGGCATGAAATACACGGCACTTGCCTATGTCGCGGCGTCCGTCGTCTGCTGGCTGGTGTCGGCATGGCTCGGGCATATGATGGCGAGCCGCACCAACCGCTTGACAAGGAGCTGACCATGCAAGTCCCCGCTCAGGCAGTTTCGCTCCGGATCTTCATCGGCGAGAGCGACCATTTCGACGGCAAGCCGCTCTATGAAGCGATCGTGATGACGGCGCGCGAGCGGCACCTCGCCGGCGCCACCGTGCTGCGCGGTCCGATGGGCTTCGGCAAATCGAGCCGGCTGCACACGTCGAAGATCCTGCGACTTTCCGAAGACCTGCCGCTGCTGATCGAGATCGTCGACAGCGAGGACAACATCAACGCATTCCTGCCCATCCTCGATGGCATGATGTCGAGCGGCCTGATCACCTTGGAGAAGGTGCAGGTCCTGCAATATGGTGCGAAGGTCGCGAGCTGATCGCTCCAGCAGGAACCCGAGCCCGCCGAGTCCGGGAGGCGGAATGAACGACACCGTTACCACACCGAAAACCAGGACGAAGACCAAGGTCGAGCGACCACGGCTGCACAAGGTCATCCTGATCAACGATGACTACACGCCGCGCGAATTCGTCACGATGGTGCTCAAGGCCGAATTCCGCATGACCGAGGATCAGGCCTACAAGGTGATGATCACCGCCCACAAGCTGGGCGCCTGCGTCGTCGCAGTGTTCACCAGGGACGTCGCCGAGACCAAGGCGAAGCGCGCCACCGATGCCGGACGCGCCAAGGGCTATCCGCTGCTGTTCACGACGGAGCCGGAGGAATAAGGCTCAGCTCACCAGCGCATGCGTTTCTTCTGCCAACCCGTACACGCGCTGCGCCTTTGAAAATCCTGCGATCGGAAATTCGCCGAGCTCGTGCCAGTCGTGGCGGCAGACATTGGCAAAACCCTCCGAGGCGACGACGGTCCGCCCCAGCCGGCCCGTGATCTTCTCAAGCCGGGCCGCGAGATTGACGGCGGGGCCAATGCAGGTGAAGTCCAGCCGGTTGCCGCCGCCGATATTGCCGTAGAGGATGTTGCCGACGTGCAGCGCGACGCCGAAACGGAAGCGCTCGACGGCGTCGCCGACCGGAAACGCGAGCGACTCCACGCTGGCGCGCGCTTCGCGCGCGGCCTCCAGCACGCGCGCGCAGACATGGGCAGCGTCGCCGACATATTCATCGATCGGAAACACCGCGAGCAGGCCGTCGCCCATGAATTTCAGCACCTCGCCGCCATGGCCCCGGATCGCGGTGACCTGGCAGTCGAAATAATGGTTGAGGATCGCGACCACCGTCTCGGCCGGCAGCCGGTCCGACAGCGCGGTGAAGCCGCGCAGGTCCGACAGCCAGATCACCGCCTGCATGATGTCGGTGTGGCCACGGCGAATCTGGCCTCCGAGAATGCGCGCGCCGGCGCGGTTGCCGACATAGGTGTCGAGCAGCATCTCGGCGGTGCGCCGCAGGCTGATGATCTCGCTGACGCGCGCCAGCGGCGCTATGATGGTTCGGATCGCCGCGATGTCGTCGTCGCTGAAGCCGCCGGGATGCTGCGTGATCCAGCTCGTCGCGTGGATGGAGCCATCGAGAAACGGCACCGGCACCGCGATGTAGTCGGTCGCGCCTTCGGCACGCATGTCGTCGAGGAACGGAAATCGCTTGCTGTCGGGATCGCTCGCCCGTCCCCTGACCTCCAGCCCCTGCTCGAAGACGATGCGGAGCGGGCTGCGGGCGAATTCTGGCGTGTCCAGAATATCGAAATCGACGCTGCCGATTTCGACCTCCTCGCCCTGCCGCCATATGAAGTTGCGACCGAAGATTTCCGGATGCAGCGTGCGGATGAAGATACCGAAGCGCCACAGCGGCAGACCGGCCGCGACCAGACGTTCGCAGAAATCGGCGATCATCTCGGCCGGCTCTTGCGACGACCAAGCACCGTCGATCAGCCAGTTGGTAATGCGCTGGAGCTCGGAGCTGTTCATGTCCGCATTTGCGGACGAAGTTGTGGGCCCGTCAAGCTGCGCGGAGAGCTAGTGCTGCGACACCAACGCCGGCGGCGGCGTTCACCTCTACCCGTCGGGGAGAGGTAAAAAACTAGCGTCCCACCTGCCCGCGATCGCGCAAAAAGTGATCGGCCAGCACGCAGGCCATCATGGCCTCACCGACGGGCACGGCACGGATGCCGACGCAAGGGTCGTGGCGGCCCTTCGTGAAGATCTCGGTATCAGCGCCCTTGCGATCGACCGTGAGACGCGGCTGGAGGATCGACGAGGTCGGCTTCACCGCGAAGCGCACCACCACCGGCTGTCCGGTGGAAATGCCGCCCAGAACGCCGCCGGCATGGTTGGAGAGAAAGCGCGTGCCGTCGTTGCCGGTGCGCATCTCGTCGGCGTTCTCCTCGCCGGTCAATTCGGCCGCGCCAAAGCCGGCGCCGATCTCGACGCCCTTCACGGCGTTGATGGTCATCATCGCGGCCGCCAGATCGGAGTCGAGCTTGGCATAGATGGGCGCGCCAAGGCCCGCCGGCACGCCTTCGGCGACAACCTCGATCACCGCGCCGATCGAGGAGCCGCTCTTGCGGATGCCGTCAAGATAGGTCTCGAAAAAGGCGGCCTTGTCCTTGTCGGGACAGAAGAACGGATTTTTCCCGATCTCGTCCCAGTCCCATTTGGTGCGGTCGATCTTGTGCGGGCCCATCTGCACCAGCGCGCCGCGCACCTTGACGTCGGGCAGCACTCTTCGCGCGATCGCACCGGCGGCAACGCGCGTCGCGGTCTCGCGCGCCGAGGAGCGCCCGCCGCCGCGATAGTCGCGCAGGCCGTACTTCGCCTCATAGGTGAAGTCGGCATGACCGGGCCGAAACTTGTCCTTGATCTCGGAATAGTCCTTCGAGCGCTGGTCGGTGTTCTCGATCAGGAGCCCGATCGGGGTGCCCGTCGTCACCTGCACGCCGGTCTCCGGATGCGCCATCACGCCGGACAGGATTTTCACCTGGTCCGGCTCCTGGCGCTGGGTGGTGAAGCGCGACTGGCCCGGCCGGCGGCGGTCGAGGTCGCCCTGGATGTCGCTCTCGCTGAGCGGGATCATGGGGGGACAGCCGTCGACCACGCAGCCGATCGCCACCCCGTGGCTCTCGCCGAAGGTGGTGACACGGAACATGTGGCCGAAGGTGTTGAAGGACATGCTTGGCTGTCGCCTGTGCTTAGTTTTTATATAAACGTTGTATGTCAACGTCGTAGCCCCGAGGGCCACGGCATTCAACCCTAGTTCCGTTATTCCGGGGCAATGCAGAGCATCGAACCCGGAATCTCGAGATTCCGGGTTCGCCCTTCGGGCGCCCCGGAATGACGAAAATCTCGCCTAACTGAACTTCTCCAGCCGGCCGTCGCGGAACACGTAGACGGCGCCCTGCTGGATATAGAGATCGGCCGCGCTGGCGGGGGTCTCGATGCCCAAAGCCACCATCAGGGCCCGGCAGGTGCCGCCATGAGCGACCGCGACGGTATCGACCAGAAGCGACTCGTACCAATCGAGGACGCGCAGCTGTACGGCCGCATAGGTCTCGCCGTCAGCGGGCGCGACCGTCCATTTGTCGGCGAGGCGCCTTGCATAGACATCGGGATCGGAGGCCTCGCTTTCGGCCAGTGTCAGCCCCTCCCACGTGCCGTAGCCAATCTCCCGCAGGCGGTCGTCGAGCGAGTAATCGGTGAGCGGCAATTCAAGCTTGCGGCGGACCAGTTCCATGGTCTGGCGCGCACGCCCGAGCGGGCTCGAGACGTAGGGCAGCGCCGACTTGTCCTTGCCGTCGCGCCTGAACAGATCGGCCAGAACGTCAGCCGCGTGCACGGCCTGGCTGCGGCCACGTGCGTTCAGCGGGACGTCCTGGGTGCCCTGAAGCCGCCCGAGCGCGTTCCACTCGGTCTCGCCGTGGCGAAGAAAGTAGATCGTAGGCACGGGCATTGCCGCTGAAAGTTAGTCCTTGCCACCCAGCGAGATATCAGGCGCGTCCGGGCGCTTCATGCCGAGCACGTGATAGCCGGAATCGACGTGGTGAACCTCGCCGGTCACGCCGCGCGATAAGTCGGAGAGGAAATACAGCGCGCTGCCACCGACGTCTTCGGTCGAAACGTTGCGCCGCATCGGTGCGTTGTACTCGTTCCACTTCAGGATATAGCGGAAATCGCCGATGCCGGACGCGGCGAGCGTCTTGATGGGACCTGCCGAGATCGCGTTGACGCGGATGTTCTTCTCGCCGAGATCGGCGGCGAGATAGCGCACGCTGGCTTCCAGCGCGGCCTTGGCCACGCCCATGACGTTGTAATGCGGCATCCATTTCTCGGCACCGTAATAGCTGAGCGTGATGAGCGAGCCGCCGTCCGTCATCAGCTTCTCGGCGCGCTGCGCCACCGCGGTGAATGAGTAGCAGGAGATCAGCATCGACTTCGAAAAATTCTCCTGCGTGGTGTCGACATAGCGGCCGTCGAGCTGCTCGCCATAGGCGATCGCGTGCACCAGGAAGTCGATCTTGCCCCATTTCTCCTTCAGCACCGCGAAGGCGGCGTCGATGGTGGCAGCGTCGGTGACGTCGCAATGGCCGAGCACGAGACCGCCGACCTCCGCGGCGAGCGGCTCGACGCGCTTCTTCAGCGCATCGCCCTGATAGGTGAAGGCGAGCTCGGCACCGGCCGCGCGGCATGCCTTGGCGATGCCCCAGGCGATCGAGCGATTGTTGGCAACGCCGAGGATCACGCCCCGTTTGCCCTGCATCAGACCTGAATTCTGCGCCATTTCTCAACGTCCCATCGAGCGGGTTAAGGTCTGGAGGTACACCAGCCCTCCTTCGCGGTACAGTCCTAATACACGGCGTTTACGCTGTTTCGAGCGCCGGAATAGCCGTTTCATTCGGGTGTTATGATCGTTGAGGCGCTCGCGCCGGACACCGGGACGTGAAAACCGCAATGAATGCGTTTCGCCAGAGTGTGGAAGCCATGATCCCGGCGTTGCGCCGCTATGCCCGCGCGCTCACGCGCGACGGGGATGCGGCCGACGATCTGGTGCAGGATACGTTGGTGCGCGCGCTGCGCTCCGAGCGCTTGTTCCTCGGAGGCGACGTCAGGAGCTGGCTCTACACGATCCTGACCAACCTCAACAAGAACCGGCGGCGCTCACTGGCGAGGCGTCCGCAATTGATGCCGCTGACGGACAACAACCCGGACGCCAGCGGGACCGAGGCCGAAGGGCGCGATATCGAGAAGGCGCTGGCCACCCTCGTCGAGGAGCAGCGTTCGGTGCTGCTGCTGGTGATGCTGGAGGGCATGAGCTATCGCGAGGTCGCCGACATCCAGGGCGTGCCGATCGGCACCGTGATGTCGCGCCTGGCGCGCGCCCGCGCCCACGTCAAAGCCTCGCTGAACGGCGAGCGCCCGGCGCTCAGGCGGGTGAAATGATGGCAGAGTTGATGCATCGCGTGTTGTCCGCCCACATGCCGATGGAGCGAGCGACTTTGAGCCACGAAGAACATTTTGGGCCCCAGAGCCAGAGACAACCGATATGAACGATCGCAAGATCCCGGTGACCGAAGACGAGCTGCACGCCTATGTCGACGGCGAGCTGCCGGCCGAACGTCGCGCCGATGTCGAGGCCTGGCTTGCCGCCAACCCTGACGAGGCCGAGCGTGTGCAGTCGTGGCGCGCCATGGCCGAGATGCTGCACGCCCGCTACGATTCCGTCGCCCACGAGCCGGTGCCGGCACGGCTGGAGCTTGAGCGGCTGGAGCGCCGCCCCCGGCAATGGCTCTATGGCGCCGCCGCGGCTGTGCTGGTTGCCTTCGTTGCCGGCGGCATGGCCGGGTGGGTGGCGCATGGCGCCGCCAACGCGCCCTCGACTTTCCAGAGCTTCACGGCCGACGCGCTCGACGCCCACCGCCTCTACGTCGTCGAGGTCCGCCACCCTGTCGAGGTCGGCGGCAACGAGCGTGACCACCTCCAGGCTTGGCTGACACGGCGCTGCGGCTGGACTGTGTTCGCTCCGAACCTGGAGGCGAGCGGGCTGAAGCTCGTCGGCGGCCGGCTCTTGCCGGGCCCGAACGGTCCGGCGTCGTTCCTGATGTATGAAGGCGCCTCGGGCGAGCGGTACACGATCTACGCCGCCAAGACCGAGAACGGCGCGACGCAGATGCGCTATGCCAAGACGGATAAGGACGGTGCGCTGTTCTGGGCCGAACGTGGGGTTGGCTACGTCGTCAGCGGCGGTACCGACCGTGACCGGCTGACCAAGGTGGCCCAGGCCGTGTACGACCAAGCCGAGAAGAACGGCAGGTAGACAACCCGAGCAAACGGGTGCCTCGATTCCGTCATTGAAAATTTGGAATCACGACATCGGCGCGTCTCATTATCGCACCGGATGATCACGCGAAAATGCGCAGCGTTCGATCCGCCGATCGACGCGGGCGGCCTCGATTGGGGTTTTTGGTACCGCGCTGGTCCCCCTCTCGAGGCCGCACCTTTTTGTCGGCTGCCCCGCCGGACAGCTGACACGTCTCAAACATCTGCGTCGAAGCGCGACTACGCTTCAGGCGTCTGTTGAGCATCATCCTTTCGGGAAGAGAATGCTCCGATCGTCGAGGCGGGCTCGGATAGCGCCCTGTCGTTCGCGCATGACCTTTTCAGAAAACCGCTGCGCCGTTTTCCGGATCATGCGTTAGCCGAGTCCGCTCCGTGGATTGTAGGGGTGTTGGTCTCGCCACTTTTCCATCAATGCTTCAAGCTCAGCGTCGTTCCCGTCCGGTAGCATAATCCTGATTGTCACCAAGAGATCCCCGGTTCCACCCGCCTTCGGCAGTCCTTTGCCCTTGAGGCGGAAGGTCCGGCCGCTGGAGGTGTTTTTCGGCACCGAGAGCTCCACGGCGTTGCCGAGCGTGGGCACGCGGACCTTGGCGCCGAGCACCGCCTCGTACAGCGTGACCGGCAGATCGATGCGCAAGTCGGCGCCTTCGACCTTGAAGTAGGGGTGGGGCGCGATGTTGATGGTGATCAGGAGATCGCCGGGCGGATGGCCTTGCGCGCTTTCGCCCTGCCCCCGCAGCCGGATCTGCTGGCCTTCGGTGACGCCAGCCGGAATCTTGACATTAAGCTCCTTGCCCGTGGGCAGCCGGACGCGCTTCTCGCCGCCCTTGACCGCCTCTTCCAGCGAGACGGACATGGCAACGTTCACGTCGAGATCGAGCCCGATCCCGCCGGTGTCGAAGTCGAACTGGGCGGCCCCAGCCCCAGGGCGCGCGCCACGCATCCCGCCGCCGAACATGCTGTTGAGGATATCCTCGAACGCACCGCCGCCCGGGGCGCCACCCGGACCGCCGCTCCGGAATGTATAGCTCTCGAAACCGCCGGGCCCTGCGCGGCCGCGCGGCCCGCCGCCACCCGGAAAGCCCTGGAAGCGCGGCTTGCCCTCGGCGTCGATCTCGCCGCGGTCGAACTGCTTGCGCTTGTCCTCGTCGCCCAGAATCTCGTTGGCCGAATTGATCTCGGCGAAGCGCTCGGCAGCCTTCGGGTCACCCTTGTTGCTGTCGGGATGATGCTTCTTGGCAAGCTTGCGATAGGCGCTCTTGATGGCGGCAGCGTTGGCGCTCCGCGGCACCCCCAAGACCTCATAGGGGTCGCGCATCCGTCACGTCTCCTTCAAGAAATCAAATTGTTCAAAGGGCTCCCTGCCCCATCTGGCAGTCATGTGGGGAGAGAGTGGCATTTTTGCAACTAGGGGCGTGTGCCGACCCTAGATGATTCGAGCATGATCTTAGCGGAAGACCGGTTCCCACATTTCGCGAGCGCGGCCCTTCGGGTCCCGATCATGCTCAGCTCCGCCACGGCTTTAGCGTATGAATCTCCCAACGGCCACGGCTGCTTTGGCAGCCGGCGCCCTGGAGCCAGCTTTCGGTATTGCCGTTGACATAGCTCGCCAGAAAGTCGCGGCACTTGCGGCCGTCTTCGGCGGCATAGGATTGCGCGATCGGGGTGACCGAGCCGCGCGCGCCGGTCTCCGGGTTCTCCCAGTGCTGGCTCGAATCCTTGTCGCCCTTGCTGAGGACGTCCGAGGCGGCGTTGCGGGCGAAGGCGAGATCAGTCTCGGTCGGCGGGGCGTCCTTCGCTGGCCGCGCGATCGATCCAGTCAGGTCGCTGTCGTCGGCCTTGGCATAGGCGCTGCTGTCGTTGCGCGAAAAGCTGCAGCCGCCGGCACCAAGGCCGATCAGAAGCAGCGTCATGACGAAGCCGGACGGTCGGATCGTCGATAGGCCAACGCGTCGCCATGCCCTATATAGGGCGGTAGCGGACAACAGCGCGTTTTGGGCCGCGGGACGCAACTCGGACTCCAGACATGACCGACACGACCTCGATGAAACACCAGACACCCTTAACATCCGGTGATTTCACCACCGCCGACGAGCCATTTGCGTTGTTCGAGGCCTGGCTGAACGAGGCGATCAAGAGCGAGCCGAACGATCCGAACGCGATGGCGCTCGCGACCGTGGACGCGGACGGGCTTCCGGATGTGCGCATGGTGTTGATGAAGGGCTTCGATACCGAGGGTTTCGTCTTCTACAGCCATATCGCAAGCCAGAAGGGCCGCGAACTCGCCGCAAATCCTAAGGCAGCGTTACTTTTCCACTGGAAGTCGCTGCGCCGTCAGGTCCGCATCCGCGGCAACGTGACGCCGGTGACCGACGCCGAGGCCGATGCCTATTTCGCCACCCGCCCCAAGCAGGCGCAGATCGGCGCCTGGGCGAGCAAGCAGTCCGAGCCGCTGGAGAGCCGCTTCGCGTTCGAACAGGCCATCGCAAAAGTCGCGGCCAAATACGTCATCGGCGAGGTGCCGCGGCCGCCGGGCTGGAGCGGCTGGCGCATCGCGCCGATGCGGATCGAGTTTTGGCACGACCGCCCATTCCGGCTGCACGACCGCATCGAATTTCGCCGTGACGCAGCCGGCCGACCGTGGTCCAAGATGCGGATGTATCCTTGAGCCTTGTCTTCAGCTTTCCGACCTGAAAGATGTCCATGCCGCATTCATCCAATGTGCCGCGTCGTACGCTGCTCCTGACCGGAGCCAGCCGCGGCATCGGTCACGCCACCGTGATCCGGTTCTCCTCGGCCGGCTGGCGCGTCATCACCTGCTCACGGCATCCTTTCCCGGAAGACTGCCCGTGGGACGCAGGCCCCGAGGACCACATCCAAGTCGACCTCGGCGATCCCGAGGATACCGCGCGCGCGATCACCGAGATCCGGCGCCGGCTCGAGGGCGGCACGCTGCATGCGCTGGTCAACAACGCCGCGATCTCGCCGAAGGGCCCGGGTGGCGCGCGGCTCGGCTCGGTCGACACCGACCTCGATACCTGGACGCACGTCTTCAACGTCAACTTTTTCGCGCCGATCATGATGGCGCGTGGACTGATCGAAGAGCTGAAGGCGGCAAAGGGATCAGTCGTCAACGTCACCTCGATCGCGGGCTCGCGCGTCCATCCTTTCGCCGGCGCCGCCTACGCGACGTCCAAGGCCGCGCTCGCGTCTCTGACGCGCGAGATGGCTTCCGACTTCGGCCGCATCGGCGTGCGCGTCAACGCGATCGCGCCGGGTGAGATCGACACCTCGATTCTGTCACCCGGCACCGAGAAGATCGTCGAGCAGCAGATCCCGATGCACCGGCTCGGCACCCCTGACGAGGTTGCCAAGATCATCTACGTGCTGTGCACGGAGACCAGTTCCTACGTCAACGGCGCCGAGATCCACATCAACGGCGGCCAGCACGTGTGATTGCTTTTGCCAATGATTGGGCTGTTAGCTGCTTAGGGAAGCAAGGCGATCCAGACAACGCCGCCGCAAGACCTGGATCGCCCTTCCTTCCGTTCCTCAATCGAGTCGAATCCGACGCGACCTCTCGCGCGGCCGCGGAGCGGCCGCGTTGAATGCTGTCGAGCAGTCGTCGTCGTTCTCGCCGTCGAGCAGCGGAGCACCACAGTGCCGGCACATGCGTGCCGACAACGACGGCGCCTTGCCGCTCGTCACGACCTGTCGATAGTTCGCCAGATCGATGACGTTGCGGGGCGTCGTTATGTGTTTTTCAACCATGGCTGTTCCTCGCGGCTAACACGCTGCTTATCGCAGACAAGTTTCGCGCAAACGTTCAGCCCACCGCTCAAATTTTACCGGAGGAATTGGGGCACAGAGCACAGGTCACCGCACCGCCTCAATCCCGCTCTATTCTGCGACACGATCGACCATGTCTGTGCGACTGGCGTAAGGTCTCAGTAGGGATCTTTGCTTGAGCATGATCTATTCGGAAAACCGCCGCACAGTTTGCGCTAACGCGGCCCTCCGGGTCCGGATCATGCTCCTACAGCCACTTCTTCCACTTGAAGATCCAGTACGGGACGATCGCCGCGATCAACATCATCACCAGCGCCATCGGATAGCCGTGGACCCATTCGAGTTCCGGCATGATCTTGAAATTCATGCCGTAGATCGAGGCGATCAGCGTCGGCGGCATCAGGACGACGGCCATGACCGAGAACAGCTTGATGATGTTGTTCTGCTCGAGATTGACGACGCCGAGCATGGCGTCGAGCACGAAAGTGATCTTGTTGGAGAGATAGGATGCGTGATCGGTCAGCGAGGCCACGTCGCGCTGCATGGTCTTGAGCTGCTCGCGCATGTCCTTCGACCATTTCACGCCTTCGACCACTGCGGACAAGAAGGTCACGACGCGGCCGATCGACACCAGGCTCTCGCGAACCTTCGAGGTCAGATCGCCCTTGCGGCCGATCGAGATCAGGATCTGGGAATATCGCTTGGCCTGGCCGTGGCGCTCGCTCTCGGGCTCGAAGATGTCGTGCGAGACCTGGTCGATCTCGGCGCCGCAGCGCTCCAGAATGTCGGCGCAGCGGTCGATCACCGCGTCCAGGAGCTCCATCAGCACCATCTCGCCGGTGATCGCCGGCGTGCAGGAGCGGGCGAGTTTGGCCTCGACCAGGGCGAACGGCTTCGGCAAGTCATAGCGCACCGTCACCAGGCGGTGGTCGCCGAGAATGAAGGTCACTGCCGTGGTCCGGGGCATGTCGGTATCGGAGTGGCACATCAGCGTCGCAGTCATGTAGCGCGCGCCGTTCTCGATATAGAGCCGGCTGGAGATCTCGATCTCCTGCATGTCTTCGCGGGTCGGGATCGCGATGCCCGCCAGCCGCTCCACCGCCTTGTCCTCGGCCGCACTCGGGTTGACGAGGTCGATCCAGACCGCGCTCTCCGGCAGCGCAGTGAGATCCTCGATGACGGCCTTCTTGAGGGAGGCCTCGGAGGGAACAAACACCGAAAACATGACAACTCCAGAGAACCTGCGACAGAATGACAGCCACGCCCTTAGCGCGATTCTGACAAGTTCATGATGACAGCCGGATTAACGGAGCGTTGGTATGTGTGGCGGGGCTCCGGCTCAACTGTGGCACGGAATCGACAGTCCGGCGCCCTTTGCCGCAAAACCCACACAGGACCGTAAAACTTGCGGCAGAAAAGCCACAGCTTGGCTCTTGCAGCGCGGGATAACGGCTTCTGTGCTGGAATTGTGGCAGATTTCAACCATAATGGGATTAGCGGAGTCGAGGAATTTGGGCGCCAAACTCAGGCCTTCCGCACGGTATTGTTTTGATTGGAACCAAACCATGTCGTCGCTAAAAGTTAAATTTGGGATTTTGGCCGTTGGCCTGATGCTGTCGGGCTGCATGCAGGCCACGCATTTCGAGGCGACGGACACGAAGGCCTTCAAACCGAAGGACAAGGAACTCCTCGCCAAGGTCAAATACGAGAACACCCCCGTCGCAGAGCCGTTCCGCCGCGCCATCGTCGAGTATCACCGTAAGGAATCGCCGGGCTCGATCGTGGTCGATTCCGACAATCACTACCTCTACTACGTGCTGGAGGGCGGCAAGGCGATCCGGTACGGCATCACCGTCGGTGAAGAAGCCATGGCTTGGTCGGGCATCGCCAAGGTCGGCAGCATGACCGAGTGGCCGGCCTGGCATCCGACCCCCGGCGAGATTTCGCGCCTGGGCGTGCCGACCTATGTCGCGCCGGGTCCTGACAATCCGATGGGCTCCCGCGCCATGTACCTCTATTCGGGCGGCAAGGACACGCTGTTCCGCATCCACGGCACCAACCAGCCGGAATATATCGGCGCCTCGATCTCGTCGGGCTGCATCCGCCTGACCAATGAGGATGCGATCGATCTCTACAACCGCGTCAAGGTCGGCACCATCGTCGTGGTCCTCGAGCCGAAGCATGGCGACTCGCCGTATAATTCGCGGCTGGCGCTCGGCAGCAGCCAAACTGGCCAGGCTGGCAGCTACTGATCGGCTTCGATCTCTGACATTCAAAAGCGCCGGTTTCACCGGCGTTTTTTTGTTGCCGGCTTGTGCGACCGGGCTTTGTTGCCAGCAGCCGTCGGTTTGTCCGCGGGCGCACCGGGTTTCTCCGCCCCGTCGCCCGCGTCCTCGTTCGCTTCGGGCTTGGCCGCGACCTCGCGCGGCGGCGCCTCCTCGGGACGTTCCGCCGGCAGCAGCGGGGCGACCTGCGGCAAGGGATCCCAGACGTTCCACTGGCAGATCCGATAGTCATTGCGCCGCTGCGCCAAATCGAGATGGATGTGGTCCTCGTGGTACCAGTCCGAGCCCGGGCCGAGCACGGTGGAAAAGCGCGCGCATACGGACTGCAGCACGCGCTCGCGCACCTCGCGCGACATGGTCCGGTCGGTGAGGCCGATCGACTGCCCGTTGGCGAGCTTGATCGCGCGGACGTCGAGCGCATTGGCCTTGCCGTGCTCGGACAGCATCGCGCCGACGACGCGGTTACGGCCGCGGCACTCGAAGCTGTCGAAATTGTCGAGGTCGCTGATGGCAGAGCCGAGGCTCGCGGCGAGCGGCGCCATGTCCTTGCGCACCCAATCGGCGACCGCCGACGCCATGGTGCAACGGAGGATCGCCGCCGGTTTGACCGCCACCTTCCGCTTGTCCGGCAGCACGATGGCCTCCAACCGCACCAGATCCTCGCCGCCGCAGGCGCCGGGGCCGCGGATATCCGGAATGGAGGGCGCGACCGCGATCTCCTCGGTCAGCGCTAGCCGGCAGGCCGAGACCTGCTTCTCGGGCGGCGGCGCAGCTTCGGCCGGCTTGTCGGCGCTTGGCTTGTCGGCAGAGGCCTTGTCTTCCGGCTCCGACGCCCCCTCGTCCGCTGCCTTGGGGGCCTCCTCAGGGCGGGGTCGCGGCAATGGAATCTTGGCGGGACGAGCGGCTGCGCGCGGCCGTGGCGTACCAAGGCCGAAGATATCCAGCGGCGCAGGATATTTCCGCGCCTCCGCCCTCTCGGCGAGCACAAGCGACAGCCCGATCGCAGCGGTAACCATTGCTGCGCCGGCGGACATATAGCCGCGACAAGACCATTTGCGGCGAAAGTCCGGCAGGCTAAAACTCATGACAATTCTTTGGCCCAACGCTGAGAGCGATAACGCGCCCAGCGACTTCTCGGAGGAACGTCAGAATGCTCGGTTTGATGCAAGATTGGCCCCTGCTCTGCCACCGGATCATCGAACACGCTGCCAGGATTCATGGCAAGCAAGAGGTGGTGACGCGCTCGGTCGAAGGACCGATCCATCGCACCAACTACGCCCAAATCCACAAGCGCGCGCTCAAGGTCTCGCAGATGCTGGAGCGCGACGGCATCAAGCTCGGTGACCGCGTCGCCACGATCGCCTGGAACACCTGGCGCCATCTCGAGGTGTGGTACGGCATCATGGGAATCGGCGCCATCTGCCATACCGTCAATCCTCGCCTTTTCCCCGAGCAGATCGCCTGGATCATCAACCATGCGCAGGACCGCATCGTGGTGACCGACATCACCTTCGTTCCGATCCTGGAGAAGATCGGCGACAAACTTCCGAGCGTGGAACACTACGTCGTGCTCACCGACAAAGCGCATATGCCGGAAACCACGCTGAAGAATGTGGTCGCCTACGAGGACTGGATTGCGCAGGCCGACGGCAAATTCAAATGGAAGGACTTTGACGAGAACACGGCAGCCGCAATGTGCTACACGTCGGGCACGACGGGCGACCCGAAGGGTGTGCTGTATTCGCATCGCTCCAACGTGCTGCACGCGCTGATGGCCAACAATGTCGACGCGCTCGGCACCAGCGCGTCCGAGACGATGCTGCCGGTGGTGCCGCTGTTCCACGCCAACAGCTGGGGCATCGCCTTCTCCGCGCCCTCGCAGGGCACCAAGCTGGTGATGCCCGGCGCCAAGCTCGACGGTGCCTCCGTCTACGAACTGCTCTCGACCGAGAAGGTGACGCACACGGCGGGCGTGCCCACTGTGTGGCTGATGCTGCTCCAGCACATGAGCGCCAACAACCTGAAGCTGCCGGACCTGAAGATGGTGATCTGCGGCGGCTCGGCGATGCCGCGCTCGATGATCAAGGCCTTCCTCGACATGGGCTCGAACGTCCGCCACGCCTGGGGCATGACCGAGATGAGCCCGATCGGCAGCGTCGCGGCGCTGAAGCCGCCGTTCCAGAACGCGACCGGCGAGGCGCGGCTCGACGTGCTCCAGATGCAGGGCTACGCGCCATTTGGGGTGCAGATGAAGATCACCGACGATGCCGGCAAGGAACTGCCCTGGGACGCCAAGACCTTCGGCCGCCTCAAGGTCGCCGGCCCGGCCGTTGCCAAGGCCTATTACCGGGTCGACGCCAACATCCTCGACGAGGACGGCTTCTTCGACACCGGCGACGTCTCGACCATCGACGAGGACGGCTACATGCGCATCACCGACCGCTCTAAGGACGTGATCAAGTCCGGCGGCGAGTGGATCTCCTCGATCGAACTCGAAAACC
This sequence comes from Bradyrhizobium sp. 137, assembly GCF_023074095.1. Taxonomy (NCBI): domain Bacteria; kingdom Pseudomonadati; phylum Pseudomonadota; class Alphaproteobacteria; order Hyphomicrobiales; family Nitrobacteraceae; genus Bradyrhizobium; species Bradyrhizobium sp. 137. Next base: position 172,845 of record NZ_JADPKU010000061.1, on the reverse strand, counting down.
TCGCGGTCGGCCATCCGGCCGTGGCCGAAGCCGCAGTGATCGGCGTGTTCCACCCGAAATGGGACGAGCGGCCGCTCCTGATCGTGCAGCTCAAGCAGGGCCAGCAGGCCACGCGCGAGGACATCCTGAAGTTCATGGACGGCAAGATCGCCAAATGGTGGATGCCCGACGACGTCGCCTTCGTCGACGGCATCCCGCATACCGCGACGGGCAAGATCCTCAAGACGGCGTTGCGCGACCAATTCAAGGATTACCGCTTCCCGAACGCGGCGGCGTAGGACATCACGCGCGTCGGTCCGGGCGGCTCAAGGAGCCGACCCGGAATCTGGAGATTCCGGGTTCGATGCTCCGCATCGCCCCGGAATGACGGGCCGTAACAGTCCGGTCTCCCTTGAATTTGCCCCCGGGCCATGGTCTCAACGGCGCATCGTCGCGCCAGATCCGGCCGGCATCGCCTTCAAAACCCCGGCAGAGCTCATCCGATGGCCCGCAGGTTTTCAGCTCCCTATCAGTCGGAGCCCGTGTCCAGCCTCGCAAGCTGGGCGCGTAATCTGGCCGTGTTCGCGGTGGTGGCGGTGTTGGTCTCGATCATCATCGTCCGCTTCGACTTCCTGGAGATGAAGCCCGCGCTGATGGCCTTCTTCGGCGGGCTCGCGATGGCCGTCCTCTCGATCCTGTTCGGGCTCGCCGGCTTTGCCGCGATCTGGCAGAACGGCTCGCGCGGCATGGCGCGCATCCTGCTCGCTTTCCTGATCGACGGCGCGATCCTCGGTTATCCGGCCTATCTCGGCCTGCAATACCGCAAGCTGCCGGCGATCCACGACATCACCACCAACCCAATCGACCCGCCGCGCTTCGACGCGCTGGCGCCCGTACGCACCGGCGATGGCACCAACACCGCGGTCTATGCCGGCCTCTATTCGGCCGAGCAGCAGCGCCAGTTTTATCCCGACATCGAGCCGATCGAGCTGGAGATCCCGGTGGACCGCGCCTATGCGATCGCGCGTCAGCTCGTCAATAAGCGCAAATGGCTCGTCATCGACGAGCGCGCGCCCCAGCCGCCGCGCCGTATCGGCCGCATCGAGGCAGTCGCGCGCACGCCGATCATGGGGTTCCGCGAGGACGTCTCGATACGGGTCGTGCCTGATGGCGATGATTCGCGTGTCGATATCCGCTCCGCCTCGCGTTATTTCGAGAGCGACCTTGGCAGTAACGCTGCCCGCGTCAAGAAATTCATTGATGATCTCAACACCGCCGCCGATGCCGATGCGCTCAAGCCGGTGAAGAAGACCCCGGTCGCGCCGCCAAAGGCGCCGGCGAAGACGGTGAAGAAGTGACGCGCTAGCGTCATCCCGGCGCGCCGGAAAGCGACGAACCCGGGATCTTGAGATTGTGGTGCGAAATACCCCGGGGTCGATGCTGCGCATCGCCCCGGATGACGAGGCCAGTCTAGCTCGCCATCCGGTACGTGCCGCCGATCACGGGATCGCCGTCCGTCGCAACCACGCCCCGCGCGACCAGGTCCTCCAGGTGCGCCAGCACGGAGTAGCCGGCGGCGGTCGTCAGCCTGGGGTCGATCCCGATATAGATCGCACGCACCATGGTCGGGATGTCGGTCTCGCCCTTGGCGAGGCGATGCAGGATCGAGGCCTCGCGCGCCTTGCGATGACGGATCAGGAAGCGCACGAAGCGCGGGCCGTCCGGAATCTCCGGGCCGTGGCCGGAGAAGTAGAGATCCTCCTCGCGGGACGCGAGACGGTCCAGCGAGTCCATATAGTCGATCATCGAGCCGTCGGGCGGCGCCACGATCGATGTCGACCATCCCATGACGTGATCGCCGACGAAGTTGAATTTCCGCTCGGGCCAGGCAAAGGCGAGATGGTTTGCGGTGTGGCCGGGCGTCGCCACCGCCTCGAGCCGCCAACCGGCGCCTTCGACAACGTCGCCATGGGCGATCCTGACATCAGGCGTGAAATCGCGATCGGCGCCAGATTCCGGATTGTGCTTCTCGCTCTCGAAGCGCGGGCGCGAGGCACGGTGCGGGCCTTCGGCATAAACGGGCGCGCTTGTTACCTGCTTGATCCGTGCGGTGTTGGGCGAGTGGTCGCGGTGGGTGTGGGTGACAAAGATATGGCTGACCGTCTCGCCGCGCACGGCCTCCAGCAGCGCCGCCGCATGCGCCTCGTCGTCCGGGCCGGGGTCGATGATGGCGACGTTGCCCTTGCCCACGATGTAGCTGACGGTGCCGGTGAAGGTGAACGGGCTCGGATTGTTACAGAGCACGCGCCGCACCCCGGGGCGGACCTCCTCGACGATTCCGGGCGTCAGCGGAAAGTTGCGGTTGAACGGGACGTCGTCATTGTCGGACATGGGACTTCCTGTGCACTGCCGAACCCTCGCCGTCATAACCCCGCGAAGGTGGGGTATCCAGTACGCCGCGGCGTCTGTGGCGAAAGGCGCGGTCTCTGGAATACTGGTTCGCCCGCCCCAGTGCGCAACTGCGCACAAGGCGGGCGATGACAGCTGAGCAAGATAATAGCCACGGAAGACGTGGCTAGAAAAACGCCTGAATGCCCGTGATCGCGCGGCCGAGGATCAGGGCGTGGACGTCGTGGGTACCCTCGTAGGTGTTGACCGTCTCGAGGTTCTGGACGTGGCGCATCACGTGGTACTCGATCGAGATGCCGTTGCCGCCGTGCATGTCGCGGGCGGTGCGGGCGATGTCGAGCGCCTTGCCGCAATTGTTGCGCTTCATGATCGAGATCATCTCGGGCGCGAACTTGCCCTCGTCCATCAGGCGGCCGACGCGAAGCGAGCCCTGAAGGCCGAGCGCGATCTCGGTCTCCATGTCGGCGAGCTTCTTCTGCACCAGCTGGGTCGCGGCAAGCGGCTTGCCGAACTGCTTGCGGTCGAGCGTGTACTGGCGGGCGCGGTGCATGCAGTCTTCGGCGGCGCCTAGCGCACCCCAGGAGATGCCGTAACGGGCGCGGTTGAGACAGCCGAACGGGCCCTTCAGGCCGGAGACGTTGGGCAGCAGCGCGTCCTCGGGAACCACGACCCCGTCCATCACGACCTCGCCGGTAATTGAGGCGCGAAGCGACAGCTTGCCGCCGATCTTCGGCGCGGAGAGGCCCTTCATGCCCTTCTCCAGCACGAAGCCGCGGATCTGGTTGTCGTGCGCCGCCGACTTGGCCCACACCACGAATACATCGGCGATCGGCGCGTTCGAGATCCACATCTTGCTGCCGGTGAGGCGATAGCCGTCCGAAACCTTCTCGGCACGGGTCTTCATGCCGGCGGGGTCGGAGCCGGCGTCGGGCTCGGTCAGGCCGAAGCAGCCGACCCACTCGCCGCTGGCGAGCTTCGGCAGGTATTTCTTGCGCTGGTTCTCGTCGCCATAGGCGTAGATCGGATACATCACCAGCGAGGACTGCACCGAGTTCATCGAGCGATAGCCGGAATCGACTCGCTCGATCTCGCGCGCGACGAGGCCATAGGCGACGTAGCTCGCATTAGCGCAGCCATATTCCTCCGGCAGGGTGATGCCGATCAGGCCGAGTTCACCCATTTCGTTGAAGATCTCGCGGTCCGTCTTCTCTTCGAGATAGGCCTGGGAGACACGTGGCAGCAGCTTGTCCTGAGCATAGGCGCGAGCGGTGTCGCGCACCATGCGCTCGTCTTCGGTGAGTTGCTCGTCGAGCAGGAACGGATCGTCCCACTGGAATGAAGCCGCAGCCGGCTTGTCCTTGGCCTGAGGGCGCACGCTCATGAAACGTCCTTTCGCGTCTGGTTCCGTCATAAATTGCCGGACAAATTAGAGCGCCGCGGCAACAAGTGCAATTGCATCCTGGTTTCGATCATTCCGGTGCGAGGCGAAGCGTCGAACCCGGAATCTCCCGCTTCTACGACATCGAGATTCGAGGTCTCGCGCTTTCAGCGCAATCCCGGAATGACACTGCGTGTCAGCTTTCGAGCTGCTCGTTGGCGACGATCTCGATGCCGAAGCCCGACAGGCCTTTGTAGTCGTGCACCGAGGACGTGAGGTGCCGGATCGAAGTGACGCCGAGATCGCGCAGGATCTGCGCGCCGACGCCGACCTCACGCCATTGGCGGTTGCGGTCGGCTTCCGTGGACGACTCGTCCGGCAGCGGCGCGACGGGCACACCGGCTGCGCCGTCGCGCAGGTAAACCAGCACGCCACGGCCGGATTTCTTGAAATGCTCGAGCACTGCCGCCATGCGCTTATGCCCCGTGAAAGTGTCCTTGACGATGTTCGGCTTGTGGAAGCGCGTCAGCACGTTCTTGCCGTCGCCAACGCCATTGTAGACGAAGGCGACGTGGGCGATGGAATCGAACGGCGAGCGGTAGGCATAGCCCTGCAAGGGTCCGATCGGGCTCTCGGTGACGAAGGTCGAGACCCGCTCGATCAGCTTCTCGCGCGCCTGGCGGTAGGCGATCATATCCGCGATGGTGACGTGCTTGAGCTTGTGCTCGGCGGCGAAGCGGGCGACTTGCTCACCCTTCATCACGCTGCCGTCGTCGTTCATGAGCTCGCTGATGACACCCACCGGCGGCAGGCCGGAGAGCTTGCAGAGGTCAACCGCGGCTTCAGTGTGGCCGGAGCGCAGCAGCACGCCGCCGTCCTTGGCAATCAGCGGGAAGATGTGGCCAGGCCGGGCGAAGTCGTTAGCGCCGACATTGGGATTGGCCAGCGCGCGACAGCACGAGGCACGTTCCTCGGCCGAGATGCCGGTGCCGCCATCGGGCTTGTAGTCGATGGAGACCGTGAACGCGGTGGTGTGCGCCGAATCGTTGTGGGCGACCATCGGATCGAGCCGCAGACGGCGCGCGTCCTCGGTGGTCACGGGCGCGCAGACGATGCCGGAGGTGTGGCGGATGATGAACGCCATCTTCTCGGCGGTGCAGAGCGAGGCGGCGACGATCAGATCGCCCTCGCCCTCGCGATCCTCATCATCGGTGACGACGACGAGCTCGCCTCGGGCAAAGGCCTGCAAGACTTCCTGAACGCTGTCGGGCATTTCCCAATCTCTATTGGTTATGGCCGGGAGGCTTAGCCGGACTTGGCCCGGGGCGCTAGTCTCCCCAGCGCAACCACATATGCCGGGCGGCAGGCCTGCCAGGGTAATTCAGGCTTGCAGCGAAGATATCAAGGATATAGGCCGCGAGCGCCGGAGAGGAAGGCCGGCCGGTCAGGGCAGCACTTCGCGCCGCTCGCCGAGCCGTTGATCGAGCTCGGCGCGCTTGTCGGCCAGAAGGCCGGCCTGGGCGGCTTCGATCACCGTGAACAGCTCGTGGGCGTCGCTGAGCCGGGTCACCGTGACATAGCTGGCGCCGGCCTCGTAGAGCTCGCCGACGTCAGCCAGGAGGTCGGCCGTGGCCACGATCAGGGCGGTGGGGTTGAGCGCGCGGACGTGGCGGACCAGCTTCTCGTTGGTGGCGCCTTTCAGCAGCGAATCCGGCACACTGAGGATGATGATCTCGGACTTGCCGATGCCGGCATGGAGGAGCGTGTCGACATTGCTGATGTCGCCATAGATCACGTGCAGTCCCCGCGAGAGCAGGGTCTGGTACACATTCGGGTTGAAATCGACCACCGTGATCTGCTCCAGCAGCACCGGAGCCTGCCGCTCGATCTCGGCTAGCAGCGCGCTCGCCGCACGGAAAAAGCCGAGGATGACGATGCGGCGGGCCTCGCCGTGCCCGCCCTCATGGGCCTCCTCGGCATGGCCACTGCCATGATCGAGGTCGCGCAGGCCAATCCGCTTCAGGGGCCCGATCATCCAGCGGGTGATCTCGTCACTGCGCGTCATCACGAAGGTCGAGAGCACGGCCAGAACCACGAAGGCAAAGGAGGCCGCGTTCGCCGTCTCGGCTGCGATGTGGTGGTCGGCGATGCCGGTCTGGATCACCACCAGCGAGAACTCGGAGATCTGGGCGAGGTTGAGGGCCGGCAACAGGCTGGCGCGCAGCCCCTGTTTCATCAGATAAAGCGGGGTAAAGGTGGTGACGAGGCGGCTCACCACGGTAAACGCCGCGATCATCAAAGCGAGCCCGATCACGGAGAGGCCGGGCACGGGGATGGTCATGCCGAGTGCGACGAAGAACAGGGTGATGAAGAAGTCGCGAAGCGTGGTGACCTTGGCCGTGACGTCGAGCGCATAGGGAAAGGTCGAAAGCGAGACGCCGGCGATCAGGGCGCCCATCTCGCGCGACAGCGACAGCCGCTCCGCCATCTCCGCGACAAGAAAGCACCAGGCCAGCGCGCCGAGCAGGATCAGCTCGGGCCGCCGGGCGATCTGGTGAAACAGGCGCGGCAGCACATAGCGGCTGACCAACAGCGCGGCAGCGACCAGCACCGCGACGCGGCCGATCGAGAGCAGGATGACGCTGACTTGCAGATTAGCCAGGCTCGGCTGCACCGCCAGGAACAGGATGGCGAAGATATCCTGGAGCACCAGCACGCCGAGGGTGATGCGGCCCGGCAGCGTGTCGAGCTCGCGCTTCTCGTAGAGCACCTTGACGATGATGACGGTGCTCGACAACGCGCAAGCGACGCAGAGATAGACCGCATCGAAATGCCCGCCGCCGAGGGACAAGCCAATGCCGACGAAGAACAGAACCCCGAGCAGGCAGCCCCCGAGCAGCTGGCCGCCTGCCGCGAACAGGATCACCTTTCCCGCCCGCACGATCTTCTTCAGGTCGATCTCCAGCCCGATCATGAACAGCATGAAGATCAGGCCGAGCTCCGAGATGACGCTGATCGATTCCTGCGATTTGACCCAGCCGGCGCCGAATGGACCTATGCAGAAGCCGGCGATAAGGTAGGCCAGGATCAGGGGCTGCCGGGAGAAATGGGCGAGCAGGCCCAGCATCCAGGCAAACAGAATACAGAGAGTGATGTCGCGAATGAGCTCGTGCATGCCAAATTGGTCCGTTTTGCCGCACCCTAGAGATGGGTCGCGGTGCGGCAAGCGAGCAATTCGTCACATGCGCGAAGGGCTCTTCGCAGCAATGCTGCTATGCCCCCTCGCCTATGCCGTGCCCGCCGCCGCGCAATCGAAAATCAGTATCGAACAAAGCTTTGCCGATTCGCTCACCGCGCTGCCGAAGGACGAACTCGCCGTATCCGGCGGGTTCTACGTGCCCGCCTATTCCAGCGTCGCGATGAGCCAGGGCAAGCTGCGTGTCGACTTCTCGGTGACGCTGAGCGTGCATAACGCCTCCGAGACCCAGCCGCTGGTGGTCAAACGCATCGCCTATTTCGACACCGCAGGCAAGCAGGTCGAGAGCTATCTGAAGGCGCCGGTCGCCTTGAGACCGCTCGCCACCGTCTCGATCTTCATTCCGACCGACGACGTACGCGGCGGGACCGGAGCCAATTTTCTCGTCGACTGGGCCGCAACAAGCGAGATCGCCGAGCCCGTGGTCGAAGCCTTGATGGTTGGCGGCGTCGCCAATGCGCATTACGCTTTCATCAGCCAGGGACGTCCGACCCGGACGGCCGGCAAGAAGTAAGACAGGCCGGTGCAACGTCGGCCGCCCAACAAGAACAAGACGAGGAACGCCCATGACGTCCAGCTTCGACTTCGCACCCCTGTTTCCCGCGGGGCTGCCTGCCCCCTCCGCGCGCTGGACGGGCCTTGCCAAATACAGCTTCATCGGCGGCAACAACGACTCCGAACAGGTGCCGCTCGAGGGCCTGATCGAGGCGACAAACCTGGCACTACGGCGCGAGGGCCGCTCGCTCGCCACCTATGGGCTGGCGCATGGACCTCAGGGGTATTTGCCCTTGCGCGAATTCCTGGTGACAAAGCTCAAGCGCGATGCCGGCATCACCTGCACGGTCGACGACCTCCTGATCGTCTCCGGCTCGCTTCAGGCGCTCGATCTCGTCAACGCCACGCTGCTAGCGCGCGGCGACACCGTCATTTTCGAGCAGGAGAGCTATCAGGGCTCGCTGACTCGCCTGGCGCGGCTCGGCGTCAACGTGGTGGGCATCCCCCTCGACAAGGACGGCATGCGCATGGACGTGCTGGCCTCCACGCTCGCCGATCTGAAGAACCGCGGCATCCGGCCGAAATACATCTACACGATTCCGACCGTGCAGAACCCGACCGGCAGTATCATGCCGGAGAGCCGACGCGCCGAGCTGCTGCGCCTGTCATCCGAATACGGCGTGCCGATCTTCGAAGACGATTGCTATGCCGACCTCGTCTGGTCCGGGCAGCGGCCGCCGGCGATCCATGCCATGAGCCGAAACGGCGGCGTGATCCATATCGGCTCGTTCTCGAAATCGATCGCGCCGGCGCTGCGCGTCGGCTTCGTCGTAGCGCCCTGGGATGTGATGTCGCGAATGCTGGCGCTGAAGACCGATGCCGGCTCGGGCGCGCTGGAGCAGATGGTGCTCGCGACCTATTGCAAGCCGCACTTCGCGAGCCATGTGCCGGCACTGACGAAAGCGTTGCGCACCAAGCTCGATACGTTAATGGAGGCCCTCAACGAGCAGTTCGGGACGGCGGCCGAGTTCGAGGAGCCCAAGGGCGGCATCTTCCTCTGGGTGAAACTGCCCGACCAGGTCGATACGCTCAAACTGTATCAAGCCGCGCTTGCCGCCGGCGTCTCGATCAATCCGGGGCCGGAATGGTCGACCAACAAGAACCATTCCAGCTCGCGACTAAGGCTCTGCTTTGCGAGCCCCACGCATCAGCAGATCCGTGAGGGTGTCGCCGTACTGGCCGAGGTTTGCCGCAAGGAATTTGGCGTGCCGGCCCGCAGTGCCAACGTCGAGAGGAGGGCCTGATACCACGCCACCTGGGACTGGCCGCCGCGGATGCGGAGGCTAGCCGCAGCAAGAGGCAGCAAGAGGACGACCGAGACGTTGCCCTTACCGGCCTCGATCTGGGCGACGTAGCGCTCGAAAATCCCTTCGCCCCGCAAGATTGACGACTTGATTCAGCATTGGTCTATCCACGTTCGCCTTCGGAAAGTGCATGCTACCCGGAAACGGCCGCCCTCATTGACCCGGATCCGATTCGCGCGCGATCGGCAGCCAGCGTGGGCGGCCGTGAGCGGGATGCTCTTCTTTGGAATTCTACGAGGCGGAGGGCTTGCCAGGACATGACGCGTTGCTTGAGCCGCTGGATCGCGGCTGCGCTGCCGTGGGTCGCACTCGTGTCCGCGGCGCATGCCGAGACGCTTGCGGTAAGGGTCGAACAATGGGGCCTGCTCGGCTCTTGGGCCGTCGACTGCGCGGCTCGGCCCGACCGCGACAAGGGCGCGCTATTGACTTACGAGATCAGGAAGGACGGCCGGGTGATGTACCGGCGCAACTTCGGCGACGCCAAGGACGAGAGCGAGGTCGTCTCCGCTACGGTCAATGCCGAAGGCCTGCTCAGTGTGATGATGTTCTTCCCCTCGCTCCATCAGACGCGCGAATTCGGACTCCTCTTGCAGAAGGATGGCAGCCTGCGCGCGATCTACAATCGCAGCGAGCGCGGCGAGTACACGATCAGAGACGGCAAATACGTCGCGACCGGCGCGCCAACACCGGCACAGCAACGCTGTGATTAACAGCCGTTCAGAATTCTCCCGCCGTTCCTCCGGAACGTTCGCGTGCATGCACGGTTTAGATGTGCATTCGATTGGAGGAGGACATCATGAAGAAGCTTGGTTATGTGGTTGCAGCTCTCGGCGCGATCGTGATCGCAGCGCCGACGCTGGCGAGCGCCGAGACGGTGGTGATCAAGCGCGGTCATCATCATCACGGCCCGTACGGTGCCCGCGCCGAATACGGCATGCATCGTGACCACGGCTTGCATCGCGGCTGGCACCATCGCGGCGACAAGGTCGTCGTGATCAAGCGCAGTCATCGCCATCATCACTGGGACTAAAGCGCAACGCAGCATGGAAATGGCCCCTCGCGGGCCATTTCTTTGCGTTCGAAAGCACTCCAGGGCTAATCCCACGCCGGCGCGAAGCCGGGATTGACGCAGCGCCTGTCCTTCGGCAGTGCGGCGATCTTGTCGCGGTCGGCATCGTCGAGCGTGATCTTCAGGGCATCGAGATTGGCCTGCTGGCTCTCGCGCCGCGACGCCTTCGGGATCGCCACGACGCCGTCTTGATCGAGCAACCATTTCAGCGCCACTTGAGCCGCAGTCGCGTTGTGCTTAACCCCGATCTCGCTCAGCACCGGATCCATTGCGAAGCGCCCCTGCGCCAGCGGGCAATAGGCGACCAGCGGAATGCTCCTGGCATTGAGATAGGTCAGCACCTTCGATTGATCGAGCATGGCGTGATATTCGACCTGGTTGCAGGCGATTGGCGCCTTGATGTCCTCGACGGCAATCTTGAGCAGCGCGGTGGTAAAGTTCGCAACGCCGATCGCCCGCGTCCGCCCCTCCTCCTTGAGCTTCATCAGGGTCTCGAACACCGCGCCCCAATTGGCGAATTTCGACGGCCAGTGCACGAGATAGAGGTCGACATGGTCGAGCCTGAGCTTCTTCAGGCTGGCGTCGAAAGCGCGACGGATCGCCTCCGGTGCCAGATTCTCGTGCCAGACTTTTGTGGTGACGTGCAGTTCGCCGCGCGGCAGGCGGGAAGCGGCGATGGCCGAACCGATCGACTCCTCATTGGCGTACATCTCGGCGGTGTCGATGTGGCGATAGCCAATCGACAGCGCGCTCTCGACCGCGGCGCGGCAGGCATCGCCCTGCATGCGGAAGGTGCCGAGGCCGAGCTTGGGCATGCTGATGCCCTGTGTCTGCAGATGGTGCATGAAACAGACTCCTGACGTAGTTCATCGCGCCAGACGCGCGGTGATAGACTCTTCGCTGATGGAAAGGAAGTGGCGGGAGTAGCGACCATAGCGCGGGAGACGCCGGGCGGCCAATCAAGATCGAGTTAATGGCCTACGAATGCTGCGCCACGACGGCCGGTCGTGGCTGCTGCTGCGGCTGGATATCGACTGACCAGAGATCGCGATTCTCGACGTCCTTCAAGGTCACTCTCATCACACCGCTGCGGCCGTCGATGTCGACCCGGCCGAAGAACTGCAAGCCGAAGCACGGCGCCAGATTCTCGCCCTGCGCAGCGCTACAGCCGTGCTGGTACATTGCGACCGGACCAAAGGTGTCATCGAGTTCGCCCGGGCCCCAGGTGCCGGCATGCAGCGGGCCGGAGACGAACTCCCAGAACGGATCGAAGTCGTGGAATTGCGCCTTGTTAGGATCGTAGTAGTGCGCGGCGGTGTAGTGCATATCGGCAGTGAGCCAGACGATGTTGCGGATTCCGGCGCGCTTGATGAACGCCAGCAGATTGGCGATCTCGTGCTCACGCCGGTCGGGCGGCCCACTGCCGAGCGCAACGGCGTCCAGGCTGATCAGGCCGATCGGCAAATCGGCCGCAATCACCTTCCAGGTCGCGCGTGAGGCAGCGAGCTCGCGCTTCAACCAGGCGAGCTGCTCGGTGCCGAGGATCCAGCCGCGATGGTCGCTTCCCTTATTCCAGGTGCCATCGCGATAACTCCGCATGTCGATCATGAAAACGTCGAGCAGCGGGCCGTAAGCGATCTTGCGATAGACCCGACCCTGCCGCGCGCCAACGTCGCGGATCGGCATGAAATCGAAGAACGCGCGGCGGGCGCGCGCGACCAAGAGCGGCGTGCCGTCGTGCTCGTAACCGGCGGCGTCGTAGCTGCCGGTCGGCGACCAGTCGTTGGTGACCTCGTGATCGTCCCACTGCGCGAACATCGGCACCTCGGCATGGAAGGCGCGAAAGTGTTCGTCGAGGTGGTTGTATTTGTAATTGCCGCGGAACTGCGCCAGCGTGTGCGCGACCTCGGATTTTTCCTTGGTGACGATGTTGCGCCAAATTTCGCGGTTCGGCAGGTTTTGTTCGGCAGGAATGGTGCAGTCCGCATAGATGTGGTCGCCGGAGTGGATGAAGAAATCCGGGCGGTTGTCGAGCATGGTGCGATAGCTGCGATATCCGCCGCGCGAGACGTCGATGCCCCAGCCCTGCCCCGCGGTGTCGCCGGACCACAGGAACGAGATCGACTGGCCCGCGGCCGGTGCGGTGCGAAAATGGCCGACGCGGCTTTCGCCGGCAATCCCGGTCGCGATGTCGTCGAAGCGGACGCGATAGAAGATGTCCTGCCCGGGAGGCAGATCCTTCAGCAGCAGTTTTGAGGTGAAATCGGCCTCGGGCAGCGCATCGCCGGAGGCCAACGCGACGATCGCCTTGAAGCTCTCGAGGGTCGAGCACTCCACCTGCATCCGCGCCGCTCGGTCGGCGCGCGCCCAGATCACGGCGGAGCCGCCAGAGACATCGCCGGACTGGATGCCGCTCGTGATCTGCGGACGGTCGGCAGCGCGACTGAGATGCGGCTTTGCGAGCGTCCCAAGCGAGGCGACGGCGAGACTGGAGGTTGAATGGACCAAAAATTGCCGCCGGGTCCAGGCCCGCGCGGCGCGGAGCGTTGCCATTCAGGAAACCTTCGTCGAATCGCAACGAAAGGTGCCTGCGCTCCTTGACTCTATCCTGACGGTTTCTTGACTTCGCGCCTACGATTTTGCGACGCGCGCATGACGGTTTCGACTGGCAAGCGTAACCACGGTGCAGATGCGCTTCCTCGCCCGCTTGCGGAGGCGAGGTGAAGAGGCAGCAGCGCTGCGACTAACGCTTCCAATTGCAGATGCCGCCGGAGCGGCACGGCCAGGTCTGGATGCGCGTGTCCCTTGCCTGCGCGTCCAGCGGATTGCCGTGGCGATGTGAGAGTTTGGTGCGCGCCGTACCGCGCGGCTGGGCGCTCCGGGCATGCCCGACCTTGGGCTCGGCCACGTGCACGCGTTCGGCGGCAACCTTCTTCGGCACGTCCATCGGCTCGGCGCGCGCCTGCGCCTCGTTGCCGCCGCGTGCCTCCAAAGCGACCGGCGCGAACTGCGTCTCCGGGCCAAGCCGCTTCGGCGACAGTACGGCCTTGGACAGATCGAGACCCAGATATTCGTCAGGCTTGTAGCCGTCAGCATGCGCGAGGTCCGCCCCTGCGAGCACGAGCGCCACGGCAATTGCAAAGGGAACGCTTTTCAGGACCACGAGCACCTCCTGAAATTGATGAAGGGGTAATTTAGCCCTATTTAGGAGGCGCCACGCGCAATTCCAGCGGCCAATTGCCGCCGTGGTTAAGAAGTTTGGCGGAGTCAGGCGACTTTTCGCGTCGTCTCCGTCCCATCCAGGAACCCCATCAGGCGGCTGCGGATGATGGTTTCCGCCTCACTCATGATGCGGTCGACGAGCTCCTTGCAGGAGGGAATGTCGTGGATGAGGCCTGCGACCATGCCGCAGCTCCAGGCGCCCGCGTCCATCTGACCATCCAGCATGATCCTGGGATAGACACCCGCGACCTGGTCGTGAATGTCGTCGATGGTGAGCTTGGTGCCCTTCTCGCGCTCGATCTCGAGCAGGCGATCGACATTGGCGTTCTTCAGGACGCGCTCGGTATTGCGCAGCGCCCGCATGATCAGGCGGGTGTCGAGTTCGGTGGCGGCGACCAGCGCGTTCTTGACGTTCTGATGCACCGGCGCTTCCTTGGTGGCGATGAAGCGCGTGCCCATGTTCATGCCGGCTGCGCCGAGTGATAACGCCGCGACCAGGCTGCGCCCGTCGGCCATGCCGCCAGAGGCGACGAAGGGAATCTTCAACTCTTCCGCCGCGCGCGGCAGCAGGATCATGTTGGGAATGTCGTCCTCGCCGGGATGGCCGCCGCATTCAAAGCCGTCGACGCTGACGGCGTCGCAGCCGATCCGCTCCGCCTTCAGGGAGTGGCGCACCGAGGTGCATTTGTGGATGACCTTGATGCCGGCCGCCTTCAGCGCCGGCATGTATGCTTCCGGGCTGCGGCCCGCGGTCTCCACTGCTTTGATGCCACCTTCGACGATGGCCGCGATGTATTCCGGATAAGGCGGCGCCGAGAAGGTCGGCAGGAAGGTGAGATTCACACCGAACGGCTTGTCCGTCATGTCGCGGCAGCGCGCGATCTCCTTGGCCAGCAGCTCGGGCGTCTTCTGCGTGAGCCCGGTGATGATGCCGAGCCCGCCGGCATTGGAGACGGCGGCGGCCAGCTCGGCAAAGCCGACGAAATGCATGCCGCCCTGGATGATCGGGTGCTCGATGCCGAACAGTTCGGTGATCGCGGTCTTCACGTCAGTTTCCTCCCAGGGCTTTGCTTGATGTCAGGTTCAGTCTAGCCGCAGTCTCGTGCCGCGGTCACCCTTTCTCTCTGAACGGGGCGGAGAGCCCGTCAGTGCCCCCGCGCCGGCGCGCGCAAATCGATCCTGCGGAGCACGGCTGCGGTGGGGATCATCAGCAGGGCGACAATGGCAAGCGTCCAGAACACGTCGATATAGGCGAGGAGGTCGATCTGCTGCTGCAAGGTTTTGCCGACCCATGCGACCGCCTGCGACGCGGCATCGCTTGCATTGGAGCCCTGCGCTTGGAAGTAACGCGTCATGGCGTCGATGGTCTGCTGGTAGCCGAGATCGGACGGCGCGGCATGCTCGATCAGGCGGCTCTGGTGGAATTGCTGGCGCTGCGCCAGAATGGTCTGCGCCAGCGCGACACCCATGGAGCCGCCGATATTGCGGGCGACATTGATCAGCGCCGAGGCCTGGTTGGTCCTGTCCGGCGGGATGCCGTCATAGGAGGCGGTCGTCACCGGCAGGAACAGGAAGGGGAGACCGAGCGCAAGGAAGATGCGCGACAGCGCAGCGTAGCCGTAGGTGATGTCGCCGGTCAGCCCGGTGAGATGCCACATCGAGAACGCGACGATGGCGGCACCACACATGATGAGATATTTCGGCTGCACGATGCCGACGAGGCGGCCGACCACCGGCATCAGCACCAGCGTCGCGACGCCACCGGGCGACAACGCGAGACCGGCCAGCATCGCGGTGTAGTTCAGCTCGGTCTGGAGCAGCTGCGGCAGGAGCTGCGTCGTCGAGATCAGCACCGCGCCGGTGCCGAGCATGACGAGGAAGCAGGCGGCGAACTGACGCCGGCCAAGCAGGCGAAGGTCGACGATGGGCTGCTCCCGCGTCAGCTCCCAGGGAATGAGCGAGAGCAGCGAGACAGTCGCGAGCACCGCGAAGACGACGATCATGTTCGATCCGAACCAGTCATTGCGTTGGCCTTCGTCGAGCACGAATTCGAGCGAGCCGAGCCCGATCGCGACGAGGGCGAAACCGACATAGTCGACACGCAGACCCTTGCTGAGCAGCTTCTCCCTCTCCTCCTCTGCGCCCGACGGCTCTTTGACCAGCGTGCCGACCAGGAACAACGACAGCAATCCCATGGGAACGTTGATCAGGAACACCCAGTGCCAAGTATACGTATCGGTAATCCAGCCGCCGAGCGTCGGCCCGATCACTGGCGCGACCACGACGGCGACGCCGTAGATGGCAAAGGCCTGACCACGCTTATGCGGTGGGAAGGAATCGGCGAGGATCGCCTGCTCGCTGGTCGCCATGCCGCCGCCACCAAGGCCTTGCAAGATCCGGAACAGTACAGCGATTGCAAATTCCAGGCGAAGCCGCACAGGAGCGACGCGATCGAGAACGTCGCGACGCACATCATGTAGAAGCGCTTGCGGCCGATCACGGTCGACAGCCAGCCCGAGATCGACAGCACGATGGCGTTGGCGACGAGATAGCTGGTGATGACGTAGGTGCTCTCGTCGATGCCGACCGCGAGCCCGCCGGCAATGTGGCGCAATGCGACGTTGGCGATGGTGGTGTCGAGCACCTCCATGAAGGTCGCGATCGAGACCACGAAGGCGATCAGATAGGGATTGTGCCCGCCCGCCGCCGACCGCTCCGGCGACCAACCGCCGGCGGCCGCGCCGCCTTGCGCGACGTCCGTCATCGCACCCTGGTCCAGGGCACGACCGACATGCCCGGTCCGACCGGCAGATCGGGCGGCCAGTTGTCGACCACGATCTTTACCGGCACACGCTGCACCACCTTGACGTAGTTGCCGGTGGCATTCTCCGCCGGCAGCAGGCTGAACGCGGTGCCCGAACCCGGTTGCACCGAATCGACGTGGCCGGTCAGCTTGCGGCCGGGATAGGCATCGATGCGTATCTCTACCGGCTGGCCCGACCGCATGTCGTTGAGCTGGGTCTCTTTATAGTTGGCCACGATCCACACCTGGTCGGGCACGAACATCATCAGGCTCTGCCCGGCGGTGACGAATGTGCCCTTCGCGCCGGAGAGCTTGACGACGCGACCGGACTGCGCCGCAACGACGCTGGTATATTGCAGGTTCAGCTTGGCCTGATCGAGCTGCGCCTGCGATTGCCCGAGCTGCGCCTTGGCGCCTTCGAGCTGCGCTTGTAGCGATTTGATGCTCAGTTGCGCGGCCGTCACCGCGGTCTTGGCGCGCTCGGTGTTGGCCTGCTGCGCCTGAAGGTCGGAACGGGTCTGTTGCTGGCGCTGCACGGTTCCGGCTCCCTTTTCGGCCAGATCCTGGGCGCGCGCGAATTCTTCCTGCGAGAACTGGAGTTGCGCCTGAGCCTGTTCGAGCTGCGCCTGGGCCTGCTTGATCTGCTCCTGCTGGGAGTCGATTTGCGCCCCGACATTGGCGATGTTCGCTTTGGCCGCCGCGACCTGCGCATTGGTTTGATCGATGGCGATGCGATAGTCGCGCTCGTCGAGCTTGGCGAGAAGGTCGCCGGCATTGACGTGCTGGTTGTCTGTGACCGGGATGTCGGTCACGTAACCGCCGACCTTCGAAGCCACCGAAAAACTGCGCGCGGCGACGAAAGCGTCGTCGGTGGACTCGTAATGGCGGACCTCAAGCCAGTAGAGCAGACCGCCGACGAGCGCCGCGATCAGTACGATGGCGCCGACAGTTGCTAACAGCCAATGCTGGCGAAGCCTCGCGCGCAACGGCGGCGCCGGTTCGCCCGACTGCTCTTTGACGTCGCGGGATCGATCAGGATTCGTTCTCGGAGCTTCTTTCGTCCGCTGCGGCTGCTCCGCGGACGGCCGACGCTCCCGGGTTTGAGCATCCACGCTGACCACCTTTTGTCGGGACTACCGGCCGCAAGCCAATTGAGCCAAGCTTGCGCGCCGGCAGCCCAACCGCAGCGCCGAAGCATGGTTCCGACTTGCTGGAGCACCGCTGTCATTCGTGAATGCGGTGCTCAGAAAAAGCGCAGCACCGCCGCGCTGCGCTTCTCGATCGCTCTTACGGAAAGTGGACGTTAGTGCGTCTTGGTCTCGTGCCATTTCTCGAGGTCGGGCTTTACTTTGTCCGATCCCTGCTCTTTTTCCGGATTGCCCTTCCAAGGCTTGTCCGTCTGCCTGTGCGAACCCCAGTCGTTCTGAGTCCGGGGATCATCGGTCGGCCGTTCCTTACTCATCGCATCGTCCTTTGCTACGCGAAGGGGACGCCGTAATAGGCATTGATACCGCGTACGGCAGCGTCATCACCCCAGTTCCACTCAGCCTTCTCACCATATTTCGGAGCGCCTTCCAGATCCTTCGCGGTAATCGCGGTAACATAGCCGCCAAGCTCGGTGTCGTATTTCAGGGACTGCCAGGGCAACGGGTAATGATCATTGCCGAGGCCGAGAAATCCGCCGAAGCCAAGCACTGCGTAAGAGACCTTGCCGCTGATCTTGTCGATCATGACGCGTTCGATTGAACCGATCCGGTTTCGATCGGCCCCATAGACCGATGTTCCTTCGACCTTGTCGCTTCCGATCAGCCGGCCCATCTCGTTTTGGTCCAGTTCACCCTGATTCAGCATCGTAATTCTCCACTCAGCCATTTGTGAATCAACGGCGCGAGGTCAGCGATCGTTCCGACGCGGTTCCGCAAGAGCCAAGGAACATCGCCGAAAACAACAGGTTCTCTGAGTCTACCCAGGTCCGAACCGAGAGAGCCGCCCCTAATGTCTCAGACCGTCTCAGACTTCATCGTTCAGCGCCTGCATCAATGGGGCGTGCGTCACATCTTCGGTTACCCCGGAGACGGCATTAACGGCGTGTTCGGCGCCATGAACCGGGCTGAAGGCAAGATCGGCTTCGTGCAGGCGCGGCACGAGGAGATGGCGGCATTCATGGCGACCGCCTACGCGAAATTCTCGGGCCAGCTCGGCGTCTGTATCGCGACCTCGGGGCCCGGCGCTTCGCACCTCGTCACTGGCCTCTACGATGCACTGCTGGATCACCAGCCGGTGCTCGCCATCGTCGGCCAGCAGGCGCGCAATGCGCTGGGTGGGAGCTACCAGCAGGAACTTGACCTGGTGTCGATGTTCAAGGACGTCGCCGGCGCCTATGTCGCACAAGCCTCTTCGCCCGCGCAGGTCCGGCACTTGATCGATCGCGGCGTGCGGATCGCCCTGGCGAGACGAGTCCCGACCGCGATCATCCTGCCAAACGACATCCAGGAGGAGCCTTACGAGGACCCGCCCCGTGCGCACGGCACGTTGCATTCCGGCATCGGCTACAGCGCGCCCAGCATCACGCCGCGTGACGCCGATCTCGACCGCGCGGCGGACATCCTCAATGCCGGCAATAAGGTTGCGATGCTCGTCGGGGCCGGCGCGCTTGGCGCCACCGATGAAGTCATCGCGGTCGCCGACCGGCTATCGGCCGGCTGCGCCAAGGCGCTGCTCGGCAAGGCCGCACTCCCCGACGAGCTGCCATGGGTCACCGGCTCGATCGGCCTGCTCGGCACCGAGCCCAGCTACAACATGATGATGGAATGCGACACGCTGCTGATGATAGGCTCCGCCTTTCCTTACGCCGAATTCCTGCCCAAGGAAGGTGCGGCGCGCGGCGTGCAGATCGATATCGATGCCAGCATGATGTCGATCCGCTTTCCGATGGAGGTCGGTCTCGTCGGCGATGCCGCCGACACATTGCGCGCGTTGCTGCCGCGGCTCGCGCCAAAGAGCGACGGCGCCTGGCGCAAGGCCATCGAGCAGGATGTCGCGACATGGTGGAAAACGCTGGACGACCGCGCGCATCAGCCCGCCGCGCCCGTCAATCCGCAGCTCGTTGCCTGGGAATTGTCTCCGCGCCTGCCCGACCGCGCCATCATCACCAGCGATTCCGGCTCCTGTGCCAACTGGTTTGCGCGCGACCTGAAGATGCGCCGCGGCATGACCGCCTCGCTTTCCGGCGGCCTCGCCTCGATGGGTGCAGCGGTGCCTTACGCGCTCGCCGCCAAATATGCCCATCCGGACCGACCTGTGATCGCATTGGTCGGCGACGGCGCCATGCAGATGAACAACATGGCCGAGTTGATCACGGCCGCGAAATACTGGCGCTCTTGGCGAGATCCGCACTTCATCGTCTGCGTCTTCAATAACGAAGACCTCAACCAGGTCACTTGGGAGCAGCGCATCATCAACGGCGATCCCAAGTTTGAAGCCTCGCAGCGCATTCCTGACGTCTCCTATTCACGCTTCGCTGAGCTGATCGGCCTGCGCGGCATCTTCGTCGACAGTCCCCAGCTGCTCGGCTCGGCCTGGGAGCAGGCGCTGGCGAGCGATATGCCTGTCGTCCTGGAAGTGAAAACCGATCCCGAGGTGCCGCCGCTGCCGCCGCACATCACTTTGCAGCAGGCGAAGAATTTCTCGCTCGCCCTGATGAAGGGCGATCCGAACGAAAGCGGAATGATCAAGGGAGCTGCGCGGCAGGTGTTGGAATCGATTCTGCCCGGAAAGCAATGAGGTGAACCATGAGTGACTTCCGCGATATTCAGCACGGCGTCAACGACCCGGTCGACGGCGTCGACGTGAAGTGGCATTTCAACGACAACCGGACACCGCATGAGCGGGCGCAGCGTCATGCCGACGTGCGCGCCGACGCCACCGCCGCGCCGGCCGAGCCGTTTCTGCCCGAGCGGCTTCGGCGCAAGCCGACCGACCCCATCAACCCGCGCACCGGGCGTAATCCCACGGACTAGTCGTTAGGAACCTCGGCCCTCGCGGCGTGTTGATCGGCGCAACACGGCGCGGCAGGTGGCCGCGCGACAATTGGAGAGACGGACCATGAAACGAACCATCGTCGCCATTGCTTGCGTGCTTCTCGCAGGTCCCGCATTGGCCCAATCGCTGGGCGAGAAGACCGGCGTCAATTCGGCACTCGGCGTCGCGCCGGCAACCGCCGACTTCGTCAAGGAGGTCGCCATCAGCGACATGTTCGAGATCGAGTCGGGCAAGCTCGCTGAGCAGAAGGGCAATGCGCAGGAGAAATCGTTCGCCCAGCAGATGGTGACCGATCACACCAAGACCAGCAGCGAACTGAAGGGACTGGTCGGCAACGGCAAGGTCCAGGCGACGCTGCCGACGGCGCTCGACAGTTCGCACCAAAGCAAGCTCGACAAGCTCAAGAGCGCGACCGGCAAGGACTTCAGTTCCGACTACAATTCCTACCAGGTCAGCGCCCATGAGGACGCCGTCTCCCTGTTCGAGCGGTATGCCAAGGGCGGCGATAATGCCGCGTTGAAGGATTGGGCCGGCAAGACGCTGCCGGCGCTCAAGCACCATCTCGACATGGCCAAGGAGCTCGGTAAGGCGCCGAGCGTCGGTCAGTCCAAGTAGGCAGCGGCCGAGGACGGCGGCTCCGCCGGCGTCCTCGTCTGAGCCACGACGCCATTCTCCGCACGTTGGATCGCAAATGCGGAGATCCTCAGGGCGCAGCAGGACAACACTTCGATATCGCGCCGGCACATTGCCACGCCGCGAGCGGAACGCTCGCGGCGGCTTCGCGCTTCCGCAACGGCGCAAGGAAATACGTCCACAGCTGAGCACGAGTTGATCAATCCCGTCAGCCGCTATCCGAAGCCGCCGAAGAAGCACTCGCAGCCCTGGCCGGGCCCTGCCGGCAACATGGAGCCGCGGCCGGATCATGGCGAGACCAGCTACTAAGGCTCCGGCCGGCTCGGCCGCCACAGGTCGCGCCCGGAGCGATCTGGATGCCGCTCCAGGTCTCCGGCGGCGCCACCATGGAGAAGCTGGAAAGTTCGGCGGCACGACATCCCTCGGTCGTCCCGGTCAGCCGGGCGAGCTAGCCTCGATCTACGTGCAGCTTGCCGCGGCAGACGCAAGCTATGCGACAGGCCATGTCTAGGGCGCCGCGAGGGGGGCTCGGGACAGCCCTGGCAACGGCGCTCGCTGGAACCTTCATTGTCATACAGAATTTACAAAACAGTCATTGAAGGATAGCTCGCCAGACCGATGGCCCTCGTAGAAGTAAAACCCACGCGGATCGATCAGGCGCTCGCACATGAGATTGCGGACCACACCAATTCGAGCATCGAGCAAACCGCGCAGACTTTGACGTGGGCTGCGGACGAGCACGTGATGCTTGCGCTCGCCGCGGCTGGATGGCTCTACGCGCAGCTTCGACGGCCCGAGGCGCGACCTGCTGCAAATCACGTATTGGCAGTTTCCGTGGCCACTGCAGTGCTCCCGCACCTGCTAAAGTCCGTGTTCGATCAGACAAGACCCGATCGCCTGACGCTGCGCGGCCATTTGCACGGTATCCCTATCTCCGGAAAGCCACGTGATGCGTTTCCGTCCGGCCACGCTCTGCACATGGGCGCGCTCGCCTCGGCGGCTGGGCTGCTGGCCCCTGCTCCCCGCCGGCTGGTGCGCTCGCTTGCCGTGGCGCTGTCGTTGACGCGCGTCGCGGTGCTTGCACATTGGGCCAGCGACGTGGTGGCGGGGTTCACCCTCGGAATCGTCGTCGAGCGACTGTTCAGGCCATTTACGTTCGGAAAATCGCAGCGGCAGCGGCATCAAGCCTCGCGAGTAGGGCCATGACGGAATATCTCCTGCGCTTCGTCGCGGGCGGCATCATCGTCTCCGCCTTCGCGATCTTCGGAGACATGCTCAAGCCGAAGAGCTTTGCCGGGCTTCTCGGCGCGGCGCCGTCGGTCGCACTCGCCACGCTTGGCATCGCGGTCGTTCAGCACGGCCCGCAATATGCCGCGGCCGAGAGCTGGACCATGATCTACGGCGCTGTCGCCCTCGGCTGCTACAGCCTCGCCGTCTGCCACCTGCTGATGAGATTTCGTCTCGCGGCGCTCCCGGCCACCATCCTCGCATTTGTGGTTTGGCTCGTGGTCTCCTTCGGTCTGCTCGCGGGTTTCGGAGGCGCCGCCTGATGCTGGTCAAGCTGTCATCATCCGCGCTGAAGCAGACGCATTGGTACGAATACGTGGTGCGCTTCGTGCTGGGCGGCCTCGCGACGGTAGCGGCAGGCCTCATCGGCAGCCATTTTGGCCTCGCGATCGGCGGACTGTTTCTCGCGCTTCCCGCCATCTTCTGTGCCAGCGCGACGCTGATCGAACGCCATGAGCGCCGCGCCAAGGAAAAAGCCGGATTCAGCGGGCGAAGACGCGGGCAGCAGGCCGCAGCGTTGGACGCTGCGGGCGCCGGCCTCGGAAGTATCGGCCTCGCAGCGTTCGCAGCGGCTTTCTACGCCATGGTGTCGGCAAGCATCACCGGGGCATTCGCGGCCGCCATCCTGGCCTGGGTAATGGTGGCCGTGTCGGCATGGTGGTTGAGGCGGAAGCTGCGCACCACCTCAAATCGCCCGCAGCCCGAGCGCGGGCACGATCAACGAGCGGCTGGAGCTTCTTGCCGTAGCATCAGGAAACCGGGTGCTCACGTCCTTAAATAACCTCTGGGGGCTCGGACGCACCGGCTTCTGTGCTTCTGTCTCCAGAAAGCTCGCGGGACAACCTGACTTCGTCCGTCAGGAAATGCGCCAGCGCACAACTGGTCTCAATATCAAATTATTGATTTTTCTGATGTTTATAGCTTCAGGGATGATTTTTCTGACTCTTGTGGAACTCCTACTTAGTTCGCCCATTGAGTAAACTACTCAACTTGCTCAATTTGCATGATCGACCATGAACGATCTTCGCGCCGAACGCCTTCAGGTCATGCTCTCGCCGGAAGAGTTGACTGCTGTTGACGATTTCCGGTTCAAACATCGCATGCCGACGCGAGCGGCAGCGGTCCGCGAACTCCTCAAATTCGGGCTGGCCGCAGCGGATGTCGATGCGGCAGCCGGCGTGAAGTCGAGCAATTTCGGCGTATTCGGCCGCGGACCCGGCGGACATGTTCAGGGCGAGCCGGACGGCGAGACTAACCCGTAGGAACGGTCCACCAAACAAACGACCCCGGCACGGGCGTGCCAGGGCCGTCCTTGGAGATTGCTTCCGGCGCACCGGGGGCATGACAACCGGAAGCAATCCGTCGACTCTTCCCGCGGAGATTCGTTCCTCCCGAGAACTAGCCTGTTGCATCTCCTGAATCGTCAGGCATCGCGCCGGCGCCCGGTGTTTTGCCATTGTCGTTCAGCTTGGGATCGCGTGTCGCTTCCCGCGACGGTGAGCCTTTGGGATCGCTCTTGTGCACGGATTGCGCACGCTGCTTGTCACGCGGCTGCTCCTCCGCCCGCTTGTCCTTGACGATTCCGTGGTCGGAATGGGCCATGATCTGCTCTCGCCTCTCTTGATGTTTCGCAGCGGTTACGCGCGGGCACGTCGATTGTTCCGGGCGGGAGCCCCCGACGCTAACTGCGCGCCGCGTGGACCGCAGCCGATGCATTTTCCAGATGCACCTGCCGCACGGTCGTGACCGTCGCGAAGGCGACCGAAACGCCAAAAGCGACAATCAGTGAAAGAAGAACCAGACGTGGAGCCATTGCGAAACCTCCTTCTGGAATCGAAAAGCAACGCGATCGACTACTCACGGATGATCCTGGATTGGTCTCTTGCATTCCGTGCGCGGTCTCACACGCGGCTTCACCAGGACGAGAGCGTCTACCTATCCAGCTTTTGAGGGATATGGACCCTCACGGGCGGGATTTCTCCATCGAGCCAATCCTGCTCCCTCGCAAGTGCAGTCCAGGCATCCGCCATGCGCGAATAGCGCTTATAAGCGGGTTGCCCTTCCGCGCGCTCGGCGAGCTGAAGACAATTGTCGGCGTTGTCCCTGAAAATGTCAGACTGTTTCATACCGAAGACGTGGGGGCGGAACTCTCGGGTCGCAATGCCCTTACCGGATCGTAACGTTCGGGGAACTTCGCACGTCATCCGTCATTGATACCGATGCGAGCTCTCGTCGCGATAGTCCTGGTGTGCGTCAGCACCGCAGCGCCTGCCGATAGCACTGGCGAGCGACAGCTTGGTGAGCCCACGCCGAGCGCAATCGACGTCATCAGCGGCCTCTACGCCTTCAGCCGCTTCCAGCAGGGTCTGCTTGAGAGCACCGACCTGAAGGGCAACACGGAGGTCAAGAACCTTGCCGCGCTACGCGCCGAAGAAGCGGCCAAGCGCGACAAGGCGCTGAAACAGATCCAAGAGACCATCGGTGCGGAGCCGCGCGTCAGCAAGGCCGCCTCGGCGAGCGCGAGCCTCGTCGAACCCGAAACTTCGGACGGACCAACTTACGTCCGAAGCTTTTATGCCTCGCAGATTCCCGAATATGAAGCGGCCATCAACCTGCTCGAACGCTATCTGAAGGCGCCCGACAATCCTGCGCTTGCAGCGCTGGCGCGCGAGCAGCTCCCGACGCTGCGTGCGCAGGTCAAGGCGGCCGAGCGCACTATGGCGGACAAGTAGCCGTCTTTTATTTGTCGTTCGTATGATGTTGCTGACTCTCCGGCCGCACAGTCCGGTTGCTCTCCGGCATCCTGTCCCGGCCCGCATCGCCATTGTCATCCCTGCCGCCCGAGGTGGACGTGCCGCTCCCGCTCGGGTTGGATCGGGTCGCCGTCCCCGTGGTCGGCGTATCCGCCTGAGGCGTGGCCGAGCTGGCGGCGGGATCGCCCGTCACGGCCCCTCGGCCGCTGGGCGCCCCGCCCTGGGCGAAGGCCGATCCGGCAAGCAACATGACGACGACCACGGCCAATCCAGCTTTCATCTGCGCTCTCCCTGTCTTTGCGGGCTAACCGCAGGGGTGCCGCTCCGTTCCGAAAGGCGTGGTGCGCGAGGCGCTAATCCATGGTGTCCGCCGAGGGCCGAATTCTCGGAATTTTCGTGGAACCGATCCGACTGTTCGCAGTTAATGCTATTGGGCTGAGCAAAGCAGGTTCCATTTTCGGTGCGCCGCAACCTTGGCGCTTGATTTCGAATTTGGCTGACGCTCTATTTTGACCAAACGCGTCTTGCCATAGATTCGGCCGGCGCCTGCGGGGGAATCAGTATGAGCGACCTCGATCCCGGAACTGCATCACGCTCCGGTCGTCGCGTCCCAAAGCCAAAGACCAACGGTACGTCGGATCCGGATTCCCGGGCGGAATTGCTGCTCGCTTTGCAGGCGATGCGCAGCGGCGATTTCTCCGTGCGGATGAGCGGCGATTATCTCGGCATCGACGGCAAGATCGCCGACACTTTTAACGAAATCATCGCCGCCAATCAGCGCATGGCGCAGCAGCTCGAGCTGGTCGGCCAGGTGGTCGGCCGCGAGGGCAAGACCCGCCAGCGCGTGAAATTCGGCCTCGCATCTGGCTCTTGGGCCGACATGGAAGGGTCCGTCAACACGCTGATCGATGACCTGTTGTGGCCGACCCGCGAGGTGACGCGTGCAGTCGCGGCGGTGGCGCAAGGCGATCTGCTCCAGACCGTCAAGCTCGACGTCGACGGCCGCCCCCTGCGCGGCGAGTTCTTGCAGTCGGCGACCATCGTTAACACCATGATCAAGCAGCTCGGCGTGTTCACCTCCGAGGTGACGCGCGTGGCGCGCGAGGTCGGCACCGAAGGCAAGCTCGGCGGCCAGGCTCAGGTGCCCGAGGTGACCGGCGTCTGGAAGGACCTCACCGAGAGCGTCAACTCGATGGCGAATAACCTGACCAACCAGGTTCGCAACATCGCCGAGGTGACGATCGCGGTCGCCAATGGCGACCTGTCGAAGAAGATCACCGTCGACGTCCGCGGCGAAATCCTCCAGCTCAAGGAAGCCATCAACACGATGGTGGATCAGCTCCGCTCCTTCGCCTCCGAAGTGACGCGCGTGGCGCGCGAGGTCGGCACCGACGGCAAGCTCGGCGGCCAGGCGATCGTGCCCGGCGTCGCCGGCACCTGGAAGGACCTCACCGATAGCGTCAACGCGATGTGCGGTAATCTGACCGCCCAGGTGCGCAACATCGCCAACGTGACGACTGCCGTGGCGCGCGGCGACCTGTCGCGCAAGATCACCGTGGATGTGCGCGGCGAGATCCTGGAGCTGAAAGACACCATCAACACCATGGTGGACCAGCTCAATTCGTTCGCCTCCGAAGTGACACGCGTCGCACGCGAGGTCGGTACCGAAGGCAAGCTCGGCGGCCAGGCCCAGGTGCCCGGCGTCGCCGGCACCTGGAAGGACCTCACCGACAACGTCAACTTCATGGCGTCGAACCTGACCGCACAGGTCCGCAACATCGCCGATGTCGCCACCGCGATCGCGAGCGGCGATCTGTCGAAGAAGATCACCGTCAACGTCTCGGGCGAGATCCTTCAGCTGAAGGAGACGCTCAACACGATGGTCGATCAGCTCAACGCCTTCGCCGGCGAAGTGACGCGCGTCGCCCGCGAGGTCGGCACCGAGGGGCGGCTCGGCGGTCAGGCCAACGTGCTCGGCGTCGCCGGCACCTGGAAGGACCTGACCGAGAGCGTCAACTCGATGGCCTCGAACCTGACTGCGCAGGTCCGCAACATCGCGGAGGTGACAACGGCGGTCGCCGGCGGCGACCTGTCGAAGAAGATCACCGTGGACGTGCGCGGCGAGATCCTGGAGCTGAAGGACACCATCAACACCATGGTGGACCAGCTCAACGCCTTCGCCGGTGAGGTGACGCGCGTGGCGCGCGAGGTCGGCACCGAAGGCAAGCTCGGCGGCCAGGCCGTCGTGCGCGGCGTCGGCGGCACCTGGAAAGACCTCACCGATAGCGTCAATTCGATGGCCTCGAACCTGACCGGACAGGTCCGCAACATCGCCGAAGTCGCGACCGCGGTGGCGAAGGGCGATTTGTCGAAGAAGATCACCGTGAACGTATCGGGCGAAATCCTTCAGCTGAAGGAAACGCTCAACACCATGGTGGACCAGCTCAACGCCTTCGCCGGCGAAGTGACGCGCGTCGCCCGCGAGGTCGGCACCGACGGCAAGCTCGGCGGCCAGGCCGGCGTGCCCGGCGTCGCCGGCACCTGGAAGGATCTGACCGATTCCGTGAACTCGATGGCGGGCAATTTGACCGCCCAGGTGCGCAACATCGCCGAAGTCGCGACCGCGATCGCCGGCGGCGATCTCTCGCGCAAGATCACCGTGGACGTGCGCGGCGAGATCCTACAGCTCAAGGACACCCTGAACACGATGGTCGACCAGCTCAACCGCTTCGCGGGCGAGGTGACGCGCGTGGCGCGCGAGGTCGGCACCGAAGGCCGCCTGGGTGGTCAAGCCAACGTGCCCGGCGTCGCCGGCACCTGGAAGGACCTCACCGACAGCGTGAACTCGATGGCGGGCAACCTCACGGCCCAGGTCCGCAACATCGCCGAAGTCACCACCGCCGTGGCGCGAGGCGACTTGTCGCGCAAGATCACGGTGGACGTGAAGGGCGAAATCCTCGAGCTGAAGAACACCATCAATACCATGGTGGACCAGCTCAATGGCTTTGCGGGCGAGGTCACGCGCGTGGCTCGCGAGGTCGGCACCGAAGGCAAGCTCGGCGGTCAGGCCGAAGTACCCGGCGTCGCCGGCACCTGGAAGGACCTCACCGACAACGTCAACTTCATGGCCTCCAACCTGACGGCCCAGGTCCGCAACATCGCCGAGGTCGCGACCGCGATCGCCGGCGGCGACCTTTCGAAGAAGATCACGGTGGATGTGCGCGGCGAAATCCTTCTCTTGAAGGACACGCTGAATACCATGGTCGAGCAGCTCCGCTCCTTCGCCGCCGAAGTCACGCGCGTGGCGCGCGAGGTCGGCACCGAAGGCCGGCTCGGCGGTCAGGCCGTCGTGCCCGGCGTCGGCGGCACCTGGAAGGACCTCACCGACAACGTCAACCTGCTCGCCGCGAACCTCACCACGCAGGTCCGCAACATCGCCGAAGTCACCACGGCGGTCGCGCGCGGCGATCTCTCGCGCAAGATCACGGTCGACGTGAAGGGCGAAATCCTCGAGCTGAAGAACACCATCAACACCATGGTGGACCAGCTCAACGCCTTCGCCGGCGAAGTCACGCGCGTGGCGCGCGAAGTCGGCACTGAAGGCAAGCTCGGCGGACAGGCGCAGGTGCCCGGCGTCGCCGGCACCTGGAAGGATCTCACCGACACCGTAAACTTCATGGCGGCAAACCTGACCGAACAGGTCCGCGGCATCGTCAAGGTCGTCACAGCCGTCGCCAACGGCGATCTGAAGCAGAACCTCACCGTGAAATCGAAGGGCGAGGTCGCGGCGCTCGCCGACACCATCAACAACATGACCGAGACGCTCGCTACCTTCGCCGATCAGGTGACGTCGGTGGCGCGCGAGGTCGGCGTCGAGGGGCGCCTCGGCGGCCAGGCCAACGTGCCCGGCGCCGCCGGCACTTGGAAGGACCTGACCGGCAACGTCAACCTGCTCGCGGCCAACCTGACCTCACAGGTGCGCGCGATCGCGGAAGTCGCGACTGCTGTGACCAAAGGCGACCTGACGCGCTCGATCCAGGTCGACGCCCGCGGCGAAGTCGCTGAGCTGAAAGACAACATCAACACGATGATCACGAATCTCCGTCTGACGACGGACGTGAACACCGAGCAGGACTGGCTGAAGACCAACCTCGCGAAATTCACCAACATGCTCCAGGGCCAGCGTGACCTCACCACCGTCGGCCGGCTTCTGCTCACCGAATTGTCGCCACTGGTGAACGCCCATACTGGCGTGATCTACCAGGTCGAGAACGAGAACGATCCGCAGCTCCTGCTGCTCGCTTCTTACGCCAGCGACGGCGTCTATCCCTATCAGCGCGTGCTTCAGTTCGGCGAAGGCCTGATCGGCCAGTGCGCCCTCGACAAGCGGCCGCGCGTGGTCGCCGACATTCCGCCCGACGTGGTGCCGATCAACTCGGCGCTGCTTCGTGTCGCGCCGAAGAACCTGGTGGTGCTGCCGGTGCTGTTCGAGAGCCAGGTCAAGGCCGTGATCGAACTTGCTTCGCTGACATCGTTCACGACATCGCAGATGACGTTCCTGGAGCAGCTCACCGACTCCATCGGCATCGTGCTCAACTCGATCGAGGCCACGATGCAGACCGAGGGCCTGCTCAAGCAGTCGCAGCAGCTCGCCGGCGAGCTGCAGACGCAGCAGCGCGAATTGCAGCAGACTAACGACCAGCTCGAACAGAAGGCGCAGCAGCTCGCCGAGCGCAACGTTGAGGTCGAGCGCAAGAACCAGGAGATCGAGCAAGCCCGCCGCGCGCTGGAGGAAAAGGCGACCGAGCTCGCACTAACTTCGAAGTACAAGTCCGAATTCCTCGCCAATATGAGCCACGAGCTGCGCACGCCGCTGAACTCGATCCTGATCCTCGGACAGCAGCTCACGGACAATCCGGACGGCAACCTCTCGGCCAAGCAGGTCGAATTCGCCCGCACCATCCACGGCGCCGGCACCGATCTGCTCAATCTCATCAGCGACATTCTCGATCTGTCCAAGATCGAGTCCGGCACGGTGACGGTCGACGCCGAGGAAATCCTGACCGCGAATCTGCTCGAGACCGTGGGCCGGCCGTTCCGGCACGAGGCGGAAAACCGCAATCTGTCGTTCAAGATCGACATCGATCCGAACCTGCCCCGCAGCATCGTCACCGACTCCAAGCGCCTGCAGCAGGTGCTGAAGAACCTGCTCTCCAATGCCTTCAAGTTCACCGCCGAAGGCGAGGTGCGCCTGAAGGTCGCCAGCGCGGTCGGCGGCTGGGGGACGGATCATCCGGTACTGAACTCCGCACCAGCCGTGATCGCGTTCGAGGTGTCCGATACCGGGATCGGCATTCCCCTGGAGAAGCAGAAACTGATCTTCGAAGCGTTCCAACAAGCTGACGCCGGCACCAGCCGCAAATATGGCGGCACGGGCCTCGGGCTTGCGATCAGCCGCGAGCTCGCAAGCCTACTGGGCGGCGAAATCCACCTGCGCAGCTCGCCGGGCAAGGGCTCGTCCTTCACGATTTATCTGCCGCTGAAATATTCCGGCCCGACGCTCGCACCGCGTGCTGCGCCCGCGCCACAGCAACACACCCAGCCGCCGGCGCTACAGCCGGCCGCGCCTGACCAGCAGCGCGTCATCGAGCAGCTTCCCGACGACCGACTCAACATCGAGCCGGGCGACACCATCCTCCTGATTGTGGAGGACGATCCGCACTATGCGCGCGTGCTGGTCGATCTCGCCCGCGACAAGGGCTTCAAGGTCCTGGTTGCGGCCCGCGGCGCCGAAGCGCTGGAGCTCGCCAAACAGTACCAGCCGACGGCCGTCTCCCTCGACGTGTTCCTGCCCGACATGCTGGGCTGGACGGTGCTGAGCCAGCTCAAGCACAATCCGCTGACCCGCCACATTCCCGTCCAGATCATCACGCTCGACGAGGACCGCCAGCACGCGCTGGCGCGGGGGGCCTTCTCCTTCGTCAACAAGCCGACGACGACAGAAGGCGTCTCCGCCGCGCTGACGCAGATCAAGGAATATGCGCGGCCGCGGCGCAAGCGACTCCTGATCGTCGAGGACAACGAGGCCGAACAACTCTCGATCCGCGAGCTGCTGCACCACGACGACATCGAGATCGTGGTTACCGACACCGGTGCCGGCGCGCTCTCGACGCTGCGCGAGCAGCCTTGCGATTGCGTGGTGCTCGACCTGCGGCTGCCGGACATGAGCGGCTTCGAGGTGCTCGACGAGATCCGCAATGACGAGGCGCTGTCGAACATTCCGGTCGTGGTGTTCACCGGCCGCGAGCTCTCGGCGGAGGAGGATGCAGAACTCCACACCATGGCGCGCAGCATCGTGGTCAAGGGCGTGGAATCGCCGGAGCGCCTGCTCGACGAGACCGCGCTGTTCCTGCACCGTGTCATCACGGAACTACCGGTCGAGAAGCAGCGCATGCTGGAGAAGCTGAACAGTTCCGACGAGGACCTGATCGGCAAGACGGCCCTGCTCGTCGACGACGACGCCCGTAACATCTTTGCGCTGTCGAGCGTGTTGGAACGGCGCGGCATGAAGGTGTTGACGGCCACGACCGGCAGCGAGGCGGTCGCGCTGGTCGAATCCAATCCGGAAATCGCCATCGTGCTGATGGACATCATGATGCCGCAGATGGATGGCTATCAGACCATGGGTGTGATCCGCGAGAACCCGGCCTTCGCGCGATTGCCGATCATCGCGCTGACCGCCAAGGCGATGAAGGGTGATCGTGAGAAATGCCTGGAGGCCGGCGCGTCCGACTATCTCGCCAAACCCGTCAACACCGATCAATTGCTGCTTGCGATCCGCATGTGGCTGCACCGCTGAGTTGGATCCGCGAATGGACCACGAAAAGGTCAACATCCTGCTCGTCGACGACCAGCCGGCCAAGCTGCTCGCCTATGAGGTAATCCTGAAGGATCTCGGCGAGAACCTCGTGATCGCCTCGTCCGGCCGCGAGGCGCTGGAGGTTCTGCTCAAGACCGAGATCGCGGTCATCCTGGTCGACGTCTGCATGCCCGAACTCGACGGCTTCGAGCTCGCCGCGATGATCCGCGAGCATCCGCGCTTCCAGAAGACCGCGATGATCTTCATCTCTGCCATTCAGGTGAGCGACATCGACCGGCTGCGGGGCTACGAGATGGGCGCCGTCGACTACGTTCCGGTGCCTGTCGTGCCGGAGGTGCTGCGCGCCAAGATCAAGGTGTTCGCCGAACTCTATCGCAAGACCCGCGAGCTCGAACGACTGAATCAGGAGCTCGAGGACCGCGTCCGCGCGCGCACCGCCGAGCTGGAGAATTCCACCGCCAAGCTTCGCGAGAGCGAGCAGCGGCGCAGCATGGCAATCGCCGCCGGCAAGATGGGCTCTTGGGATTGGGATTGGATCACCGGCGACTGGATGTGGGACGAGGGACAATATCGCATCTTTGGGGTCAGCCCGGAGAGCTTCGAGGTCAACCCGGCCAACGTTCAGGCGCTGTTGCATCCCGATGATGTCGATCAGTTGCGCAAGGCGATCGCCGAGTTCAACAGCGGCACGCGCTCCTATGAAACGGAGTTCCGCATTGTGCGGCCCGATGGCGAGGTACGCTGGTGCGTCGGCACGGCGGCCGCAACGGTAGACCATAGCAGCCGCGTGGTGCGGGTGAGCGGCGTTACGGTGGACATCACCGAACGCAAGCGCGCCGAAGAGCAGCAGAACCTTCTCGCGCGGGAAGTCGATCATCGCGCCAAGAATGCGCTGGCATTGGCGCAATCGATCGTGCGCCTCACCCGTGCCGACGAGGTCAAGGCCTATGTCAATGCCGTCGAGGGACGCATCAATGCGCTCGCGCGCGTGCACACCATCCTGTCGCTGTCGAGCTGGCAGGGAGCCGAGCTCTCCAAGCTGATCGACGAGGAGCTGGCACCCTATTCGCCGAGTGGCCAGATCAGGTTGGCGGGCCCCGAGGTTCAATTGCTGCCGACGACTGCCCAGACACTGGCGCTCGCTCTGCACGAGCTTTTCACCAACTCGGCAAAATATGGCGCGCTTTCGACACGATCCGGGCGGCTCATGATCGGGTGGCAGGTCGAAGACGAACTCCTCACGCTGACCTGGGAGGAATCCGGCGGCCCGCTCGTCAGGACGCCGAAATCCCGAGGCTTCGGAACGCGAAGCCTGCTCGCGAGCGTCGAGTCCCAGCTCGGCGGACGGGCGAAATTCGATTGGCGCGCTGAGGGGCTGTTGTGCCGCCTCGAGGTACCGTTGACACGCAAGCCGGCCACGATAGCACCCAGCAAATTTGATGCCGCCGCCGCGGCCGAGTTGCAGCGCGCATCCGGTTAGAGCGTTTTCCAGCCAAGCGGTAACCGGTTCGCGTCAAGAAAGCGCGTCAAGCCAAGAATCGAGAGCTTCCGTTTCAATCGGAAGGGAGAGCTTTAGCCGGACGCCGTGTTCGTCATGCGCTGCTCCGTCCTTGGGTCGCGCGCGATGCGTCCTTCGAGCCAAGCTTCCGTTCGAGCGAGATCACGCAACGCCTTCGCGTAGCGCCGGGCCGCGCTTCGCTCCGCGCCGCGCGGGAGCTTGCGCGCCTTGCGCAAGATGTCTGCGGCCGCGTTGCGATAGGCCAGCGAGCGGTACAGAAAGACTACCTTGCCCATATCAAATGTCCCGTGTTGATGGCCTCATGTTCGCAAGCCGGGCATGAACGTCGGATGAAGCTGGCGATGAAAATTCCTTCATCCAGATGGAACTAATGACTATCGCGCGCGTTTGGGTGCCAGATCGGGACATGGTTCCATGCGCGCGAAGAAGTCGTCGGGCCTGGTCTCTCCCACCGGCCTCATCAAGCTGATGACACATGCGATGATGGGTGCAGCCCTCGGCCTCGCCTTCAGCCTCACACTCATTCTTTCCAATCCAGCCGTCGCCAATCTGCTGAGTCATGGCGGAAGCCAAGCCGCTCTTGTGTTCGCTCTCGCACTGGGACGACCTTCGCGATCGGCGCGACGCTCACCGGCATCGTGTTCATCCTGGAAGAGAACAAGCAATCTTGAAGCGCGCGTGACGCGTGGAGAAGCTTTGTTGGGGAACTCCTGCGAGGAACGGCAGTTGGCCGCCTGCGTCAATTTAACCCAGGGAGTTCCTCCATATGAAGACAGTCAAGCTCGCCCTCGCCGCAATGTTGGCAACTGGCCTCGCTGCCGCGCCGTTCGCCGCGGAGGCGAAGTCGCACAAGGCCAAACATGGGTCCTCGATGTCATCATCGCAGACCACGGGCGCGAACACCAAGTCCTCCAAAGGTGCCGATCCCTCCGGTCAAGGCGGCTCTGGCCCCGGCTCCGACCAGGGCGGCACCATGACGAACAACAAGGGCGGCATGAGCAACACCAAGTGAACTCTGCGCGGTAACGTGAGAGTCCCGTGTTCAGCGCGGGGCCCTTCACCAAAGCACGATGACGGTTCATCCAGACCCTCGCGCCATAAAGC
Source organism: Bradyrhizobium sp. 137 (assembly GCF_023074095.1). NCBI lineage: Bacteria > Pseudomonadati > Pseudomonadota > Alphaproteobacteria > Hyphomicrobiales > Nitrobacteraceae > Bradyrhizobium > Bradyrhizobium sp. 137. The sequence continues at coordinate 138,653 of NZ_JADPKU010000061.1, read as the reverse complement.
GCAATGAGATGGATGAATCGTCATTGCGCTTCAGGTTGTTGTTTGAGCATGATCTTTTCGGAAAACCGCTAGACACTTTGCTACTTTAGCGCCACATGCTCGGCGCGCTGACCAGCGTATCGCCCGCCGGCCCGCTTCACCTCCTCCAGGCATAGCGTCGCCGCACAAGGCCTCGCAGCATCGCGGACGCGCGCCGGCACGTCATCACGGCGGACGAGGAACGTTGTCGCAGATCTCGTCCGGCACCGCCCGCACAGCGCGGCCCGTTAGGTGTCCGAGGGCATCGACAATCGGCAGCATGTCGCTTGCGCGCACGCTTAGTGGCCAGCCAACAGGCGCGCCGCCTTGTCGACATTCTTCACGGAGCGAAGACGCATCTGGCCGCGGACGTCAGGCAGGACGTCACCGCCCCCAGCCGCCTTCCATTCATCGATCAGCAGGTTGATTTTCCGGCGCAGATCGATCTGCGCCAGAGCTCGTTCGGTGCAGTCGCAATCGCCGTTGACGAGATCGCGCACAGACGCCTCGACCTCGGCCATTTCCAGCCTCAAGGCGCTGATTTTACGCCGAATTTCGTTAATTCTGTTGTCCATGGCTTGTTAGAACAAAATAAGAACATATAGTCAAGTCATGTTTTCAAACCGGAGGAGCGACATGCAGGTTCAGGCCAAATACGACGCCAGGGTTTTCCTTAGCGAGCAGATGACACGGGCGCAGGGACTGAGATTGAAGCGGCTGAGCGAAGAGGCGTATCAGCCGGCACAATATGCGCGGGATCTGTCCTTCGCCGAGGCTGCGCGGCGCATCCAGGTGCTGGAGGCCGAGATCGAACTGGCGAATTCGTTCTAGGGCTGCCTTGACCGCCGGGAACATTGCACGCGTGCTGTTCGGAACCATGCCGGTGTCGAACGGTTCTTCCTCGGCCAAGGGAGAAAAGGCATGGCACGTAAGGCAAAGAAGCGCCGCTACTCGCGCAGCTCCGGCAGCGATGTCGAAAGCGAGATGCGGCGTTACAAGAAAGGTACCGCGAAGAGTGGACGTGGCGGTCGCGGCGGACGCGTGAAGAGCCGCAAGCAGGCGATTGCGATCGGACTGTCAAAGGCACGCAAGAAGGGCAAGAAAGTCCCGAAGAAAGCCTCCAAGCGGAAGACGTCCAAGAAATCTGCCAAGAAAACTTCCAAGAAATCTTCCAAGAAATCGTCCAGGGCATCGTCAAAGCGCAAATCCACCAAGCGGTCACGCTGACCTCGGTCAGATCATGCTGCCCGGCATGAAGCAGCGGATCGAAATTCCGAACGCAGTCTTCACCGGCCACACCATGGTGCGGCCGGCGCGGTTCGGCTCGGTGATGACGGCTTCATCCGGCACCTCGACCCATTGCCCGTCCAGCCGAACACGGTAATGCCCGTTGTGCGATTCCCAATCGGGATCGGAGACGGCAAAGCCGTCCGCATCCGAGCAGCACGGACCGAGGTGGCTGCGCAGGCTGTCGAACCATGGCTTCAGGGGCGAGTTCGCATAGCGGCCATCGTCGCGCCCGAGCGCGTTTTCTGCCGGCAGGATGAACCACGCGACGAGCAGCGTACTTATCAGTGAGAGCTTCAATCGATCCATGTCGGCACCGATCAAATGCGAACCACCGGCCAGTTCCACAAAGCGGTCAGGGGGTTCGAAGTTCCACACTCGCGAACCGACCCCACGGCTTCATTGCCGCCGAGCAGATGCGCGGCCAGAAAGTCTGATGGCCGAACACGGCTTTTTCGGACGAACCGGGTCACCCTCCCTGCCGTTAACGAGAATGTTATCGGTGGCCTCGTGTGGGATCTTGAGTGCGAATGCGAAAGGCGGCCGGAAGGCCGCCTTTCTGGATTTGTATTGATCGGAGTCAGCCTTACGCGAGCGGCACCGCGACGAATCGGGTGGCATCCGCACTTCTGACCTGCAACAGCACGCTGCGCTTGCCGGACGATTTGGCCTGCGCCAGCTCCGAACGGACTTCGGCGACATTGCTGATAGCCTTGCCACCGACATTGAGGATGACGTCTCCGGTCTGAATGCCGCGCTGCGCGGCCGGCCCCTCCGGATCAACCTCCGTGACGACGACACCCTCCCGGCCGGCGCCCTGCACATCGCCGGCCGGAGCCAGACCAAGCCCAAGGCGCGGCGTGCCGGTGCCCGGCTGCACCTTGCCGTCATAGGCCTTGCCCTGCGCCTGCCGTTCGTTCGGCAACTCGCCAAGCGCCAGCGTCACGGTCTTGCTTTCGCCCTTGTGGAAGATGTCGAGCTTGATTGAGCTGCCGGGCGCCAGGGTGGCGATGGTGCGGGCGAGATCGCGGGAATCCTTGACCGCCGTGCCGTTGACCGCGGTGATAACGTCGCCCGCCTCGATGCCGGCCTTCGCCGCCGGGCTGTCGGGTTGCGGATTGTCGACGATCGCGCCGCGCGCCTCCTTGAGGCCAACGCTGTCGGCAATATCCGACGTCACCGGCTGCACCTGCACGCCGAGCCAGCCGCGGGTAACTGCGCCCTTGTCCTTCAATTGCGCCACCACGAGTTTTGCAGTCGTAGCCGGAATATCGAAGCCGATACCGACCGAGCCGCCTGAGGGCGAGAAGATCGCGGTGTTCACGCCGATCACATTGCCGCTCATATCGAAAGCCGGACCGCCCGAATTGCCCTTGTTGATCGGCGCGTCGATCTGGATGAAGTCGTCATAGGGACCATTGCCGATGTCGCGGCCGCTGGCCGAGACGATACCCGCGGTGACGGTGCCGCCAAGGCCGAAGGGATTGCCGACCGCGACGACCCAATCGCCGATGCGCGGCTTCTGGTCGGAGAATTTGACGAACGGAAAATCTTTCTTGCCGTCGACCTTGATCAGCGCGAGATCGGTCTTCGGATCTGTGCCGACGACCTTCGCGGCGTAGGTCGTGCCGTCGTCCATGGTCACCTGCACGGACTCAGCGTGATCGACAACGTGGTTGTTGGTTACGGCATAACCGTCGGCGGAGATGAAGAAGCCGGAGCCTTCGCCCGTGATCATTTGGCGGCGCTGACGCGGCATGCCGTTCATGCCACCCGGAAAGCGGAAACCGAACTGTCGCGAGAACTGGTCGAGCGGCGAGCCTTCGTCCGAATCCATCCGGTTCTGTTGCAGCATCGCGCTCTTGTCGTTGCTCTGGTCAATTCTGACCCGCACCGAGATGACGGCGGGTTTGACCTTGGCCACGAGATCGCCGAAGCCCGGCGGGGTCGCAGCCGTTTCGGCGGCTTGGGCCGGCGCGACGAAGGAGGTCATCGCGAACGGCAAAGCGCCGGGAGCAGCCGCCAGCACGGCCACGCCAAGCGCGGCTACGCTGCCGAGCGGCGCGAGCCTGCGCGTCCTCAAGATCTTGCGGGAGGGGGGGATGTCGGAATTGACGCGATCGTTCATGTCGAGATGTCCATGTTGAGCAGCTGTCGCCTTGCGCCCAACATGGTCGTTGCCACCTTACGGCGTCCCGTCCACGCGATTAAATCTTGGCAAAGATTTGGGGACCGGCCAGCGGGCAAGACGATCAACGAAGACGATGCTGCCTGCGCGAAGCTTCAGCGACCGATCTGGCAGGACATGTCTGCCGGCTCTCGACCCGCACAGCCGGCCTGCCGGTCGCCCGCGCCGACATTGAGCCGGGCCGGCCCGCGGCTGTCACGCTGCGGCAGGTGGCTTCCAAGCCACGGCTTCAGGGGCGTCCTCGCCGCCTTGTGCATTGCACGCGTCGAAATGCGCCTTGAGCTCGACTTCCGCGAGATATTCGAAATGTTCGGCCTGGCCGAGAAGCTCCCAGTTCTGGAGCGGCCTGTAGGCTGCCTGCTGACGACAGAGGGACGCGAGCGCCCGGTAGCGACGTACGTTCTCCATGAGACCCTCCCTCGCATTCACAGGGCTTATTGCCTCGATTTGCGTCAGGCCGATGGCGGTCATGCAAAAGTTTTGCTGCGCCCGCCGCGCGCCAGCCTCGGTTAGTTCTAGCAAATGCGGAGGGGAGCCAAAGTTCCAGTCGGCGCGGATTCGCACGCTGAATTCTCCCCGCCCGCCAAGGGCCAGGCGTAGAGGCGGCGATCGATGACGTAGTCTACCGGACAGGGCCTCCATCGCTTACGCGCATCCGCTGCGCAGACCTATCTTGCGGCTTTGGAAGCAGGCTGGCGTCGGCGGCGGCGCGAATGGCCGCAATATTGGCCGCGTATTCCGCGGCGCCTTTGCCGCGAAACACCGCGGAACCCGCCACGAGCGTATCGGCGCCCGCGGCGGCCACCGCAGCAGCATTGTCGCGCGTGACACCGCCATCGACCTCGAGCCGGATTGGCCGGTTGCGGATCATGGTCTTGATCCGTGCGATCTTCGCCAACTGGGAGTCGAGGAAGGACTGGCCGCCGAAGCCGGGATTGACCGTCATCACCAGCACGAGGTCAAGACGATCGAGCACATATTCGATGACACTCTCCGCCGTCGCCGGACACAGGCTCACGCCGGCTTTCCTGCCGAGCGCCCGGATCGCCTGAAGCGAACGGTCCAGATGCGGGCCGGCTTCTGCGTGCACCGTAATGACGTCCGCACCGGCCTTCGCGAACGCCTCGAGATAAGGATCAACAGGCGCGATCATGAGATGCACGTCGAAGACCTTCTTCGTCAGCGGCCGGATCGCCTTGATGACGTCGGGGCCAAAGCTGATGTTGGGCACGAAGTGTCCGTCCATGACGTCGCAATGGATCCAGTCGGCCCCCGCCGCATCGATCGCCACGATCTCCTCGCCGAGACGCGCGAAATCCGCCGCCAGGATTGAAGGAGCAACGATCACCTCTCTCGTCATGACCTTGCACTCCGCGCGTCGGCGCCGCCGCTGAAGACGCGGCTCGCCAGGACGTCGATGGGATCGATGGTTTCGAGGTCGGCGATGTCGAGCATGCGGTCGAGATCGGATACCAGGCGATCGGCCTGCCGCAGGCGGATACGGTCGACGGCGTTGCGGATCGACCGCGCGTTGGAGAAGAACGGCTGGGTCCGGCGCAGCGTGATGTATTTTTCGAACGCCTCGCGCGCGGCCGCCGAGAAGCGATAACCGCGCTCCTTCAGCATCAGCTCGGCGATGACGAGCAGCTCGGCTTCAGCATAGTCTGGAAATTCGATGTGGTGCGCGATGCGCGAGCGGAAGCCGGGATTGGAGGCGAAGAAGCTCGTCATCCGCTCGCCATAGCCGGCGAGGATCACGACCAGGTCTTCGCGCTGATTCTCCATCACCTGGAGCAGGATCTCGATCGTCTCCTGGCCGTAGTCACGCTCGTTGTCGGGCCGGTGCAGATAATAGGCCTCGTCGATGAACAGCACGCCGCCCATCGCCTTCTTCAATATCTCCTTGGTCTTCGGAGCGGTGTGGCCGATATACTGGCCGACGAGATCGTCGCGCGTGACCGAGATCACCTGCCCGCGCCGCACGAAGCCGAGGCCATGCAGGATCTTGGCCATGCGCAGCGCTACCGTGGTCTTGCCGGTGCCGGGATTGCCTGTGAACGACATGTGCAGCGTCGGCGGCGCGGAGGCTAATCCCGCGCGCTGCCGGATACGTTCGATCAAAAGCAGCGAGGCGATCTGGCGCACGCGGTTCTTCACCGGCTTCAATCCGACCAGCTCCTGCTCGAGCTGTTGCAGCGTGTCGGTGATCCCGGCCGCTTCAGCTTCCTTCCGGAGATCGAAATTGGTCTCGCTCTGTTCGGTTGTTGCGTGAGGAATATCAAGCATCGGCACCTCGAAGAAAAGAGCTTCGCCGCAGGGGAGCGGCGAAGCAGTGGTCCGCCAAGGAAACGGAGCAGGGAGTGCTCCGCGCGGAGAGGAATGGCTTACACGGACGCCTGCGCGGCTGGCTTTCGTACCGTGGTGTAGCGGATCGCGCGGCCGCCGACCTCGTGCCGCACCAGCTCGAACTCCGCCTCCTGCGCTGGCCGGTTGACGAGGAAGGAGATGCGCACCGATTCCCAGCCATGGCTGGAATCGAAACCGCTGATGCGGATGTAGCGGTCGCCGTACACTCTGCGGCACTCGGCGAGCTCCATCATCACGCCCGCGGCGTCCTGGAGATCGAACATCGGCAGGCCCCACATCTCCCAATAGGTGTTGCGGGGATGCGGATCGTCGGTGAACTCGATGTTCACCGCCCAGCCATTGGCGAGGCAGTACTGCACCTGGCTGTAGATCTGGTCGTCGGTCAGATCGGGCAGGTATGAGAAGCAGCCCTGGGTCAGTTTCATGTGAATCTCCTCAAACGGTTTCCAGCGCCGTCGGCACGAAGTCCGGCGTATCGGTGGATTGATAGTTGAAGGTGACGTCCTTCCAGACTTCGAGCGCGGCCTTCAGCGGCGTGCAGGTCTCGGCCGCCTTGGCGAGGATCTCCGGCCCTTCGTGGACATAGTCGCGGCCCTCGTTGCGGGCGAGGATCATCGCTTCCAGCGCCACGCGATTGGCGGTCGCGCCGGCCGCAATGCCCATGGGATGGCCGATGGTGCCGCCGCCGAATTGCAGCACGACGTCCTCGCCCAAGAGATCGAGCAGCTGGTGCATCTGCCCGGCATGGATGCCGCCGGAGGCCACCGGCATCATCTTGTTCAGGCTCGCCCAGGATTGGTCGAAGAACAGCCCGTGCTCGAGCTTGGTTGGATTGAAGTCCTCGCGGCAGACGTCGTAGTAGCCGCGCGTTGTGTTGGGGTCGCCTTCGAGCTTGCCGACCACCGTGCCGGCATGAATGTGGTCGACACCGGCAAGCCGCATCCATTTGGCGATGACGCGGAACGACACGCCGTGGCTCTTCTGCCGCGTATAGGTCGAGTGGCCGGCGCGATGCAGATGCAGGATCATGTCGTTGCGCCGCGCCCACTTGGCCATCGACTGAATCGCGGTGTAGCCGATCACAAGGTCGATCATGACGATGCACGACCCGAGCTCTTTGGCGAACTCGGCGCGCTCGTACATGTCCTCCATCGTGCCCGCGGTGACGTTCAGGTAGGTGCCCTTGACCTCGCCGGAGGCCGCCTGCGCACGGTTCACCGCCTCCATGCAGTAGAGGAAACGGTCGCGCCAGTGCATGAAGGGCTGCGAGTTGATGTTCTCGTCGTCCTTGGTGAAGTCGAGCCCGCCCTTCAGCGCTTCGTAGACCACGCGGCCGTAATTGCGGCCCGAAAGCCCGAGCTTCGGCTTCACGGTCGCGCCGAGCAGCGGCCGGCCGAACTTGTCGAGCCGCTCGCGCTCGACCACGATGCCGGTCGCCGGTCCCTGGAACGTCTTCACATAAGCGACCGGGAAGCGCATGTCCTCCAGCCGCAGCGCCTTCAGCGGCTTGAAGCCGAACACGTTGCCGATAATCGAGGCCGAGAGGTTGGCGATCGAGCCCGGCTCGAACAGATCGAGGTCATAGGCGATGTAGGCGAAGTAGGAGCCGGGCGAGCCCGGGACCGGATCGACGCGATAGCATTTCGCGCGATATTTCTCCGCGGCTGTCAGCCGATCGGTCCACACCACGGTCCAGGTCGCGGTCGAGGATTCACCGGCGACCGCAGCCGACGCCTCGATCGGGTCGACGCCCTCCTGCGGCGTCACGCGAAACAGCGCGATGACGTCGGTGTCCTTTGGCGTGTAGTCGGGCTCCCAGTAGCCCATGCGCTTATATTCCATCACGCCCGAGCGATATCTTTCCTTGCCGCGGACGGTTCCTGCGTGTGCATTCATGACTTTCTCCTGCTCTTCTCTCTCTGAACGACTAGGCTGCGACCGGTTCGCGGGCGCCAATGCGCGGATCAAGTTCGCCGGCGCGATAGCGCCGCGCCATCTCGCTCATCGGAACCACCTTGATCTTGCTCGCGTGGCCTGCCGTGCCGAACTGCTCGAAGCGCTCGCGGCAAAGCTCGCGCATTGCATCCATCGCCGGCTTGAGGAACTTTCGTGGGTCGAATTCGGAGGGCGCCTGCGCGGCGACCTTGCGGAACACCGCGGTCATTGCGAGACGGCAGTCCGTGTCGATATTGACCTTGCGCACGCCGCTTCCGATGCCGCGTACGATCTCCTCGACCGGCACGCCCCAGGTCTGCGGCATCTCGCCGCCGAACTGATTGAACATGTCCTGCAGCGGCTGCGGCACCGACGACGAGCCGTGCATGACGAGATGCGTGTTCGGCAACCGGCGATGGATCTCCTCGACCACCCGCATCGCCAGGATGTCACCATCTGGCTTGCGGCTGAACTTGTAAGCGCCGTGCGATGTGCCCATCGCGATCGCCAGGGCATCGACCTTCGTCGCGCGGACAAAGTCGACGGCTTGGTCCGGATCGGTCAGCAATTGGTCGTGGCTGACCTTGCCCTCGACGCCGTGGCCGTCCTCCTGCTCGCCGCCGCCATGCTCGAGCGAGCCGAGCACGCCGAGCTCACCTTCGACGGAGGCGCCGACCCAGTGGGCGAGATCGACGACGCGGCGGGTGATCGCGACGTTGTAATCGTACTCGGCCGCAGTCTTTGCGTCGGCTTTCAGTGAGCCGTCCATCATCACCGAAGTGAAGCCGTGGGCGATCGCGGAGGCGCAGGTCGCTTCGTCATTGCCGTGGTCCTGGTGCATGCAGAGCGGGATGTCCGGATAGGTCCGCTCCAGCGCGTCGATCATGTGCGAGAGCATGAGATCGCCGGCGTAGCTGCGCGCACCGCGCGAGGCCTGGATGATGACCGGTGCGTCGACCTCTGCCGCCGCCTGCATGATCGCGATGCCCTGCTCCATGTTGTTGATGTTGAACGCCGGCACCGCGTAGCCGTGGCTGGCGGCGTGATCGAGCAGTTGGCGAAGGGTGATACGAGCCACGATGAATCCTCATTGTCGCTTGCGAGCGATCGCCCGTCGGGCGGCTTCCGCAATGCTTTGCGGTGTGATGCCGAACTCGCGGTACAGTACGGGCGCCGGCGCCGAGGCGCCGAAGCCGCGCATGCCGACGAACTCGCCGTCCATGCCGATCCAGCGCGGCCAGTCGCCCGCTACGGCCGCCTCGATCCCGACACGCGGCGCAGTGCCGAGCACGGTGGCGCGGTAATCGTCCGATTGTTGCTCGAACAGTGCGAAGCAGGGTGCGGACACGACGGCGGCACGGATGTGCTCGGTCGCGAGCAGGCGCGCCGCCTCCAGCGCGATCGACACTTCCGAGCCGGTTGCGATCAACGTCACGTCGCGGCCGCCGTCAGGCGACACGACGAGATAGGCGCCGCGCGCGACGCGGTTTCTGCCGCGAGCATCGCTGCGGAAGGTCGGCAAGGCCTGACGCGACAGGCACAACACGGACGGACGGCTCTCGGAATTGAGTGCGCAGTCCCAGGCCTCCAGCATCTCCACCGCGTCGGCGGGACGGAACACCAGAAGGTTCGGAATCACCCGCAGCGCGGCGAGATGCTCGACCGGCTGGTGCGTCGGGCCGTCCTCGCCGAGGCCGATGGAGTCGTGGGTCATCACATGGATGACGCGCAGCCGCATCAGGGCCGCAAGGCGAATCGCCGGCCGGCTGTAGTCGGAGAAGGCGAGGAAGGTACCGCCGTAGGGGATGAAGCCGCCATGCAGCGCGAGGCCATTCATCGCGGCGGCCATGCCGTGCTCGCGAATGCCGTAATGGATGTAATCGCCAGTGAACGTCCCACGCGTGACGGGAGCCTGCACCTTGGCGTGTGTCAGGTTCGAATGCGTCAGGTCGGCCGAGCCGCCGACGAAACCGGGAATCGTCCCGGCGACGCCCTCGAGCACCTGTTGCGAGGCCTGGCGCGTCGCGATCTTCGGGCGCTCGCTGGCGAAGCGCTCGCGCAACGTCGCCGCAGCCAGCGCATAGGCGCCGGGCAAGGTGACGGCCTTGCCCTCGATGAACAGGTCGCGCTGCTCGGGCGTCGCACGTTCATAACGATCGAGCCAGGCGAGACGATCGACCTGCCCGCGCTGTCCGATCATCCGCCACGCCTTCAGGATCGGAAGTGGCACCACGAAGGGCTGATAATCCCAGCCCAGCATCCGGCGCGCAGCGGCCGTCTGCTCGGTTCCGAGCGGCGCACCATGCGCCTTCTCAGTGCCCTGGCGGTCCGGCGCGCCATAGCCGATGATGGTGCGGCAGGCGATCAGCGACGGTTTTGTCGTCTCACGCTCTTGCGCAATCGCCTGCGCAACGGCTTCGGGATCGTGGCCGTTAACGCGGCGCACCGACCAGCCGGAGGCGGCGAAGCGCGCGAGCTGGTCGTCGGAGGTTGCCAGCGAGGTCGGCCCGTCGATGGAGATTCCGTTGTCGTCGAACAGCACGATCAAGCGGCCGAGCTGGAGATGGCCGGCGAGCGAAATCGCCTCCTGGCTGATACCCTCCATCAGGCAGCCGTCACCGGCGATCACATAGGTGAAGTGATCGACGAGGCCATCGCCATGCCGCGCATTGGCCATGCGCTCGGCGAGCGCCATGCCGACAGCCGTCGCGATCCCCTGCCCGAGCGGTCCAGTCGTGGTCTCGACGCCCGGAGTGTGGCCGTATTCGGGATGGCCCGGTGTCTTCGAGCCCCATTGCCGGAACGCCTTGATGTCATCGAGGCTGACATCACCGCCGGTCAAATGCAGCAGCGCATAGAGCAGCATCGAGCCGTGCCCGGCCGACAGCACGAAGCGGTCGCGGTCGGGCCAGTTCGGGTGCGCCGAGTCGAATTTGAGAAAGCGTGAGAACAGCACCGTCGCGACGTCGGCCATACCCATGGGCAGGCCGGGATGGCCGGACTGCGCGGTCTCGATGGCGTCGACCGCGAGGAAGCGGACGGCGTTGGCGAGATCGTTGTGCGTGACTGCCGTAAGGTCGGCTTCGGCATGAACCGAGATGTTCATCGGGCCCTCCCGTTATCGTCGTTGCTTCACTTCAGGTTTCGCTTGCGTTCGATGAGCTGCATGATCAGCGGCGTCAGGATCAGCTGCATCGCGAGATCGAGTTTCGCGCCGGGGCAGACGATCGAATTCGCGCGCGACATCCAGCTTTGCGGCAACATCGACAGCAGGTAGGGGAAGTCGATGCCCCGCGGATTCTTGAAGCGGATCACGACCATCGATTCGTCTGGCGTCGGGATCCAGCGCGCGATGAACGGATTAGAGGTGTCCACCGTCGGCACGCGCTGGAAGTTCATGTCGGTCTCGGTGAATTGCGGGCAGATGTAATGGATGTAATCGGGCATGCGCCGCAGGATGGTGTCGGTGACGGCCTCGGTCGAATAACCGCGCGCGCTGCGATCGCGGTGCAGCTTCTGGATCCATTCGAGATTGATCACGGGCACGACGCCGATCTTGAGGTCGGCATAGCGCGCGACATTCACCTTATCCGTGACGACGGCGCCGTGCAGGCCCTCGTAGAATAGCAGGTCCGAATTCTCCGGTAGCCGCTCCCAATCGGTGAAGGTGCCGGGAGGTGCGCCATGCAACGCGGATTCCTCGGCATCGTGGACATAGTGACGCGTTACCGCCGTGCCGGTCTCGCCATAGTCGCGGAACGCGCGCTCCAGCTCCTCGAACAGGTTGGTCTCGGGGCTGAAATGGCTGAAGTGCTTGTTGCCGCGCTCGGCCTCGTTCGCCATCTGCGCGCGCATCTCGGCGCGGTCGTAGCGATGGAACGCGTCGCCCTCGATGTAGACGGCGTTGACTTTCTCGCGGAAGAATATCTGCTCGAAGGTCTTCTTGACCGAGGTGGTGCCGGCGCCGGAGGAGCCGGTGATGGAGATAATGGGATGCTTCCTGGACATGGGACGCCTCGCTCAGAGCCGGAAGAATCCGCGTCGCGCGAACAGCGGCGCGGAGACGCTGGCGACCAGCAGCGGATCGCAATGCAATTCCTCGACCCGCCGCACCTCATTGCTCGAGCCCATGATCAGCGGCACGCGCTGGTGCAGGCTTTGCGCAGACAGCTCGAGGATGCGCTCGCGCCCGGTCGAGGCCGAGCCGCCGGCCTGCTCGATGATCATGGCGATCGGATGCGCTTCGTAGGTCAGGCGCAGGCGGCCGTCGCCATAGCCGGGACGCGCGTCCGAGGGATAAAGGAACACACCGCCGCGGGTGAGGATGCGATAGGCTTCCGCGACCAGCGAGCCGATCCAGCGCATGTTGAAATCGTGGTTGGCGGGGCCTTCGACACCGGCGAGGCATTCGTCGATGAAAGCGCGCACTGGCGGATCCCAGTGCCGGCGATTGGACGCGTTGATCGCGAACTCGTCGCAAGCCTCGGAGATCTGCACGCCGCTGCGCGCGAGGCGGAAGCAGCCGGACTTGCGATCGAGGGTGAAGATATCGACGCCGTCGCCGAGCGTCAGCACCAGCGAGGTCTGCGGGCCGTAGGTGGCGAAGCCCGCCGCAAGCTGGGCCGAGCCGCGCTGATGGAAGGCGAGTGAGGGATCATCGGGTGCCGGCAGGATCGAGAAGATCGTGCCGACGGTCATGTTGATGTCGATGTTGGAGGAGCCGTCGAGCGGATCGATCGCGACGCAGATGCGGCCGTCACGGTCGACAATCTGGGCCTCGCGCATCTCCTCCGACGCCAGGGCAGCGAGCGGCAGCCTGCTGAGGCAGCGGCGCAGGATCGCATCGGCCTGAACGTCGAGATCGCGCTGGAGGTCGCCGTCGCTGTTGCGGCCCGTGGTCAGGCCCGAGGCGTCGGCGAGATCGCCGGAGGCGATGAGATCGGCGATCTCGATCGCCGCTGCCGCGATGGCGTCGACTGCGGCCGCCACGGCGAGCGCATGCAGCGCGGTCTCAGAGTACCGTTGAAGGTGGTCGTCCAACCTCAGTTGCCCGGTCATCTGCGTCCATCCCCTTGCTGGCGCCGCATCTATCTCCCTCCCCGTGGAGGTCGGTGCGGTCAGTCCCAGCACGATGAGATTGACAGGGACGGCTTAATAAGGAAAATTTCTATTCATAATGAGCTCAAAAGAATTTTCTTATAATGGCCCCGGCCACGGGGCGTCCCAGCTCCGGCATCTGACGATCCGGCAGCTGCGCTCGCTTGCGGCGGTTTCGGCCAAGGGCAGCGTGACGGCGGCGTCCGGCCATCTCGGGCTGACGCAGCCCGCCGTGACCCAGCAGCTTCGGCAGCTTCAGGACCTCGCCGGCCTGCCGCTGGTGCAGCGGACCGGTGACGGCATGCTGCTGACGGAGGCCGGCAAGGAGGTGCTGGCGCTGGCCGAACGGGTCGAGGCCGCGATCGTGGATTGCCAGGGCGCGCTCGACCTGCTGGCGGGACGGACCGGCGGCACGGTGCAGCTCGGCGCGGTCTCGACCGCAAAGTACTTCGTGCCGCACGCGATCGCGGCGTTCTCCAAGCGCTATCCCAAGATCGAGATCAAGCTCACCATCGGCAATCGCGAGGAGATCCGCGAGGCCATGCACGGCTACGACCTCGATTTCGCCGTGATGGGTCGGCCACCGGCGGACGTCACCGTCGACGTCCGTCAGCTCGGGCGCAATCCGCACATCATCGTCGCGCGGAAGGGGCACTGGCTGGAGAAGGATTCCGGCCTCAACCTGACCGATCTCGTGCACGAGACCTTCCTCACCCGCGAACCGGGCTCGGGTACGCGGACGCTGATGGAAGGCATGTTCCAGAAGTCGGATCTCGAGCCGATCATCGGCATGGAGATGAGCAGCAACGAGACCATCAAGCAGGCGGTGATCGCCGGGCTCGGCATCGCCTTCATCTCGGCGCACACCGTGGCGCATGAGCTCGCCGAGGGCCGGCTGATCGTGCTCGACGTCGCCGGCCTGCCGATCGTGCGGCAATGGTACGTGATCCGCCGCAGCGACAAGGTGCTGCTGCCGCCGGCGCAGGCGATGTTCGATTTTCTGGGTTCGGAGGGATCGAACTATCTGCCCGACGTGCCCGAACTCGGCGGGGGATAGGCCGCCGAAGTTCAGCCCATCAGCTTCATCGCGATCGTCGCGGCCAGGATCACGATGATCTGGAGCAGACGCTCCGTCGTGAAGATGCGGTTGAAGGTGGTCATCGCGTGCCCCGGCCGACGTGAAGAATCTCGTTGAGCCGTTGCTAGCACAGGCGCTTGCCGAGACAACTCCGTAATTGCACCGTGATGTCCCGTGCACGATCCGACGATCGCACCTTCGGCAAGCTGGATCGGGGCCGTGCCGATGGTTGACGATCAGGCCGCGAGCGGGACGGCGTAGTCTGCGCGCGCCGCGAAATAGGCTTCCAGCTCCAGTAGCGCCCGCGCTTCCCACTCCCTCGCCTGCTCCAGCAACGACCAGCTCTGGCCCGGGCGGAATGCAGCGGTCTGGCGGTAGAGCGATGCGATGCCGCGGTAGCGGCGCACGTTCTCCAAGATGGCGTGACCGGTTATTTGGCCGTTCATGTCCGAAAACTCCCTCGTCATTCCCGCGGGAGAAATTGCGGCCAAATCTTTTTCGAAAAGTTAGCGGCGCGCGGCAAGCTCGCGGATGGTTGCCGAACTGTTGCGCGCGCGCAACGCGCGTGCACAGTCGATCTATTGCGGATTCGTTGCCGTGCTCTCGCCCGGGCGCTTCAGCCCGCCGCGGCTGACGATCGCCATCGTCTCGCGGCAGAGATCGGCGAGGCCGATCACCAGCACGGCCAGCAGGCAGAACAGGTTGATAGAATCGGCATTCGCGCTGGTCAGCGAATTGAACTCGAAAAAGGGCGGCATGAACGCCCACCATACCAGCGGAATGGTCAGCAGCGCGGCGAGCGCCGCCGCCGGCACGCCCGCGACAAGCCCGAGCAGGAAAAGGCCGGGCAGGAATGCAGCGAAATAGAGTTTTGCGCCGAGCGCGACACAGATTCCCTGAAGCACCGCCGACATCGCCACGACGACAAGCCCCAGCAGAAACGCCTGCCACGACCATGGCCGTACCCGCGGTACGCCAAACAGTCCCGTATGCCTCATCAGCCTCCCCCTGCCGCCTGTTAACCAGGTCCGCTTGCGACCAAAGTACTACAGCGGCGAGCGGACCGCGAGGCGGAAATTGCGGCCTCGCGGGGTTGGTAAATGGGCCGCAACGCATAATTGCGGCCATGCCGGCGGCTATTCGGTCGCCGCATAGAGCAGGCCAGCGACGGGCAGGGCAAGGCCAATGGCCGATGCCAGGGTCCAGCCGCCCTGTGCGAAGGCGAAGGCGCCGAGCGCGGAGCCGGCAGCACCTGCGGCGAAGAACGTCGCCATATAGAGCCCGTTAAGGCGGCTGCGGTGCTCGTGCCCGAGCACGAAAATGGCACGGAAGCCGAGCACGACATTGCCCTGCACGCCGATATCGATGGCGATCGCGGCCACCACCAGGCAGGCGAGGTTCAGCACCGATCCGGCCGCGCCGATCTGCGTGATCAGGAATCCGGCGGCTGCGAGCAGCATCGCCACCAGCGTCGCGAGGCGGCTATGGCCGCGGTCGGCGAGCCGTCCTGCGATCGGGGCCGCGAACACGCCGGCAACGCCTGCGAGCGCGAACAGCGCGATGCCGCGCTGGGTGAAGCCGAAT
Organism: Bradyrhizobium sp. 137; assembly: GCF_023074095.1. Lineage (NCBI taxonomy): Bacteria > Pseudomonadati > Pseudomonadota > Alphaproteobacteria > Hyphomicrobiales > Nitrobacteraceae > Bradyrhizobium > Bradyrhizobium sp. 137. Next base: position 123,099 of record NZ_JADPKU010000061.1, on the reverse strand, counting down.
GCGCTCGCGAGCTGGAGCGGCGCTACCGTCCAGAACAGCGTGAAGCAGCCGAACAGACTCGCCTGGTAGAGCGCACGGCGGCGCAGCAGCGGCGTGGTGCGCACCAGCTGCGGCATCGACAGCAGCAGCGCGCCATAGTGCATGCGCGCCACCGGCTTGCGCTGCGGCAGCGTCAACCAGAGCACGGCTGCGAGCACGATCATCAGCCCGGCCGAGCCGAAGAACACTGCGTGCCACGACAGCGCCGCCGTGACGAAGCTCGACACCGGGCGCGCCAGCATGATGCCGAGCATCAGGCCGGTCGAGACATTGCCGACGACGCGGCCGCGGATGGCCTCGGGCGCCAGATGCGCGGCATAGGGAATGATGATCTGCACCGCGACCGAGCCGAGCCCGATGAACAGCGCGGCGATCAGGAACGGCAGCGCGTGGGTGGCGAACGCCGCGGCGAGCAGGGCCGCCGCCCCAAGCGCGATGACCGAGCAGATCAGCGTGCGGTTCTCGACGAGGTCGCCGAGCGGTACGATGAAGAGAAGCCCGATGCCGTAGCCGATCTGCGTCATGGTGACGATCAGCCCGCTAGCTGCATGCGACAGGCCGAGCGCGGCGCTGATCGGCGCGATCAGCGGCTGGGCGTAATAGATGTTGGCGGCGACCATGCCACAGGCCGCGGCAAGCACGAAGGTCAGGCGCTGCGACACCGCATCCGGTCCGGGCGCGGTCTCGATCGTGGCATTCATCGTCATTCGTTAGACTCCAGGAATAGGGAATGACTATTCCCTATTATGACAAAAAATTCAGGCGAGCAGTTTCATCGCGACGGCGACGAGGCGCGTCCCGTCGAGCGGCAGGCGTGCCTTGCCGGCGACGCGCATGCCTTGCGTGATGCAGATCATCAGCCGCGCGGTGTCGTTGGCATCGACGTGACGGGGAATCGACCCATCGGCCTGCCCCTGGCGAATGAGGCCGGCGATGAAGCTTTCGTTCGTTTTGAGCTGCGCATTGACGCGGGCGCTGACCACGGGATCGAGCGCGGACAGTTCGACCGCGCTGCCGACGACCAGGCAGCCGCGCTGCCCCTCGGTGCCCTGGGAATGCTCGACATAGGACAAGAGCACGTTGCGGATTTGCTCGCGGCCGTTTGCACCGCACGCCGCTGCGCTGCGCGTCTGCTCCTGGCGCAGCGTGGTGTAGCGTTCGAAGGCGGCGAGAAACACGGCATGCTTGTCGCGAAACGCCTTGTAGACGCTCCCCGTAGCCAGCCGCATCGCCGCGGTGAGATCGCCGATCGAGGTCGCATGATAACCGCGCTCGCGAAACACGCGCACGGCCCTGTCGAGCGCGGTATTCATGTCGAACTCCCGGGGACGGCCGGGCGGACGGGTGGGCTGAGATCGGCGGGCAGCCTTTTGCATTGCGGGATAATAGGGAATGATTGTTTCCGAATAAAGACACTTGGTTGTGAATGGGAATGGATAAAGGTTGGCTGATGGATAGCGGAAACTTAGGAGATCGCGTCCCGGACAAGCTGCAACGCGCAAGCGTTGCGGCGCAGAGCAGGCACCCAGAAAGCGACACGGCAAAATGCGGAAAGATGGGCCCCGGCTCTGCAGCGCATCGCTAAAGGGCGCTGCGCTGCGTCCGGGGCACGAGAGGAGAGTGAGGCATGATCTCTCCACACGTCATTGCGAGCGCAGCGAAGCAATCCAGAATCCCGCCGCGGAAAGACTCTGGATTGCTTCGCTGCGCTCGCAATGACGGAGCAAGGTGAACCGACGTCGTTTTCAAACTCGCAGTTTACTCGCAGACACGCCTTCGCATTCTCGCGGCGCGTTTCGCCCGAGCTTTGCTTCGTCGCTCCACCCTCAAAGCCGGGAGGGCGCAGGGAAGGCCGGGTGCCGGCTGGCACCCACGGTCCGCTGTGCGAAAGGCACACGCAGAAAACTGCACAGCGGCATACAGGTGAAGCCCAACACACGGCCTTCCCTGCGCAGTGGTTTGACGGCTTATGCCGCGCTCTCCTGGGAGCCGAGTTCGTTCTGGCCTCCCTCGCCCTCGTAGAAGTCACGGACACCGCGCCGGTTGACGCCAATGCCGCATCCGCAAGAGCTTGACCGTAGCAACGACGGCCAGGACCACACGGTTTTGCCGTACGCGCGGCTCGCCTGCGCCACAGGGTTCGACGGCGTTGTGCACCTTGCCATCGACATGCTGGCGCGACGAACCTGACAGCGCCGTCCGTCCTGCGCGAAGCTTAAGGGTTCACGGAGAGCAATCCGCCCTGCCCTTGGCCTTTCGCGCCCGACGCTGCCGCGTCCACCGCAAGCCCGGCTCCGCGATCATCACGACACATGATCGCCCCTCTCGGATGAGCCGGGATGGGCGATACATACGTTATTTCCGAATTTCGGTAAAGTGGAATATTTTTGCGCGAGGGAATTGACAGACGGGCGACACAGGCGCGGCTGGAGCGGAAGCGCAAACCGGGAGTGTGCGCGCAAGCAGACCCCGGGTTACGCTGCGTTCCATCGGGCTATGAGGAGCTACGCTGCAAGTGAGTGCGGGCGACCCTTGCCAGCTGCGATCGTTGCGAATTTGCAACGGTTCCCCACGGTCTGAAGCCGGCCAAAAGAAACTCCCATTACGGCCACGAACCGCTCTCACAACGCCGTGAGACTAGCAGGGGAACTACGATGCGTGCACAGCGCGTTTGGAAAGTGAATGGGGCCGCCAGCATCGGGCAACTCCAATCGAGACTGGATGACCTGAACAAGCGGCTTGGCCAGCTCGAAGGCCAGCATCCCGAGGGCTGGAAGATCGAAGAACTGAGATCGAGCGCGCTCAGCCTGTCGCGCGAAATCGACGACATCCGCTGCGCCGAGGCGACGGCCGCGCTGAGCGAGCTGCTGCGCAAGTAATCAGGCCTATCGCGATTCGCTCGCCGAACAAGGAACCAACCTCGCGCACCACCATTTCCATGCTGAGCATGGAGCAAGACCATGACGGGCATCGCGCGCCTCGCACCGTGAGGGATTTCGCATGACGTCCGACCCCGAGGAGTCGGTGAGGCTGCAAGGCTATGGCGAGATGACGTTGCGCACCGCGATCGCGACGCTGATGGCGCTGGCGCCGCGCGAGCGATCCGACGCTGCCATCTTCCGCATCCGCGACGGCTCGCGCCTTGCCAGGCGCGAGATCACCGACCTCGCCTCGGAATTGGGCATGGCGCCGCTCGCCGACGTCAGGTCTCCAAGACTCGTCCCGGAGCAGCACTGGCAGGACATCGTCCGCGGCATGGTGCGCGAGGCGCCGCTGCCATCGCTGATGGTGGCGTTCTTGGTCGGCATGCTTGTGGCGCGGCGGTGAAGCTCACGCGGCGGCGCGGACCGATTTCGCGCGTTGCTCGAGCGCATTGATCGTCGACACGAGATTCTCACGTCGCGCGCGAAGGTTTGTCGCGAGCAGCGGATAGGACGGGTCCTTCACGTCAAACACTCCGGCCTTGGCCTCTTCTTCGAGGATGTCGGAATTCATGAGCTGAACGCGCCACCACAAATCCGCAATCAGCGCGCTGAGCCGAAGCTCTCCAGTGGAGCCAAAACGGGACACTTCTTTCATTGTTTGCCTCACCCTGAAACAGTCCCTCCGCTGGGGACTGCCGATGGTCCTGACTGAGCAAACAGAGTGCCAGGGCTGCGGGCCAGTCAGATGCGCCGACCTGCACAACTTCGTGGCCTGCCCAGGGTCGACCGCAACCGCCATGACCGTAAGGCGCGTTGGTCGGCGCGAGCCATGCCGCCCCGACAGACGTCCCTGCTAGGCCAAATCCATCGTGGACCCGCCGCGAAAATCGTTGCAAAAAGGCGCTCCCGAGGCGCCGGCGGCCGGTCTGTCAAGCCTTTAGGAATACGTCGACTTTTGGAAGAATGGTCGGAGTGGCAGGATTCGAACCTGCGACCCCTGCGTCCCGAACGCAGTGCTCTACCGGGCTGAGCCACACTCCGACAAGAAGGCGGCTTATAGCGTTGGGTTTGGCGCACCGCAAGCGGCCGAGTTGAGGAATTTTATCCCTGTGAAAACGCGTCTTGAAACGCTGATTTTGCCGGCCGGAGAGGCTGCCGCCGCGGCCGCGGCCCGGGCGCTCGCGGCCGGCGGGCTGGTCGCGTTTCCGACCGAGACGGTCTATGGGCTCGGGGCGGATGCCGCCAATGCCGCTGCGATCGCCCATCTCTACGCCGCCAAGGGGCGGCCTGCGTTCAATCCGCTGATCGCCCATGTCGCCGACGTTGCCGCCGCAAAGCGGATCGGCCGGCTCGATGCGCGCGCCCTCAAGCTTGCGGAGGCGTTCTGGCCGGGGCCGCTGACCCTGGTGGTGCCGAAGACGGATAACTGCCCGGTGGCAGAGCTCGCCACCGCCGGCCTCGATACGGTCGCGATTCGCATCCCCGCCCATCCGGTGGCGCAGGCGATCCTGCACGCCTTTGGCGGGGCGGTGGTGGCGCCGTCCGCAAACATCTCGGGCCATGTCTCGCCGACGCTGGCCGACCATGTCAAAAGCGACCTTGCAGGGCGGATCGACCTGATCGTCGACGGCGGGCCAGTCGAGGTCGGCGTCGAGTCGACGATTGTCGGCTGCTTCGAGAGCTTGATGCTGCTCCGCCCCGGCGGGCTGTCGCGCGAGCGTATCGAGGCCGTGCTCGGCGCACCCTTGGCGCGGCCACCCGCGGAGACCGAGAGCGGGGACAGCCAGCCGCTGGCGCCAGGCATGCTGGCTTCGCATTACGCGCCGCGCGCCCATGTACGGCTCAATGCGTACGAGGTCGCACCGGGCGAAGCGCTGCTGGCATTCGGCCCGGGGCGCCTGCCCGGCGTTGAAGCCGCCGCCGCTATCATGAACTTGTCGCCCGCCGGCGATCTCGATGAAGCCGCTGCCAATCTGTTCGGCTATCTTCGCAGCCTCGATGCGAAGGGGCCGCGGGCGATCGCGGTGATGACGATTCCCGAAGAGGGACTTGGCGAAGCGATCAACGACCGGCTGCGCCGGGCGGCGGTTGCCCGATAGCGCATGATCCGGACTCTAAGGGACGCGTTAGCGAAAAGTGTGCGGCGGTTTTCCGATCAGATCATGCGCAAGGTATAAGTAGCGGAATGAAGGACGACCACATGAACATCAACACATCCGCCACCCCGCCGCTTGCGCCCGAGTTGATCGAACAATTCCGCAAGATCGTCGGCGAGCGCCACGCGATCACCGATGCCGCCGACATCGAGGCTTACGTCACCGAGGAACGCAATTTGTTTCACGGCCGCTCGCCGCTGGTGCTGCGTCCGGGCTCGACGGCGGAAGTCTCGGAGATCTGCAAGCTCGCCTCCGCGCACAGGATCGCGCTGGTGCCGCAGGGCGGCAATACCGGCCTCGTCGGCGGGCAGACGCCGCACAATGGCGAAGTGGTGGTGTCGCTGCGGCGGCTCGACAAGATCCGCGAGGTCGACACCGCCTCCAACATCATGACCTGCGAGGCCGGCGTCGTGCTGCAAATCGCGCAGCAGAAGGCGGCGGAGGTCGACCGGCTGTTTCCGCTCTCGTTAGGTGCCGAAGGCAGCTGCACCATCGGCGGCAATCTCTCGACCAATGCCGGCGGCACCGCCGCGCTCGCCTATGGCGTCGCGCGCGAGATGGCGCTGGGGCTCGAAGTGGTGCTGGCCGACGGGCGCGTGCTGAACGTGCTGTCGAAGCTGAAGAAGGACAACACCGGCTACAATCTGCACAACCTCTTCATCGGCGCGGAAGGCACGCTCGGCATCGTCACGGCGGCGACTTTAAAATTGTTTCCGAAGCCGCGGGCGGTCGAGACCGCCTTCGTCGGGCTGAAGTCGCCGGCCGCGGCGCTCAAACTGCTGACGATCGCGCAAGGCGAGGCCGCGAATGCGCTGACCAGCTTCGAGCTGCTGTCGCAGATGGCGGTCGACTTCTCCATCCGCCACGGCGTCGACGTGCGCGATCCGCTCGCAGAAAAGCATCCCTGGTACGTGCTGATGGAATTGTCTTCGCCGGGCGAGGATGCCCGCACGCCGCTGGAGACGATCCTGACCCGCGCCATGGAAGAGGAGATCGTCGACAACGCCGTGATCGCGGCCAATCTCACCCAGCGTGCCGGCTTCTGGAAGCTGCGCGATGAGATGTCGGCGGCGCAGAAGCCGGAAGGCGGCTCGATCAAGCACGACATCTCCGTCCCCGTCGCGGCCGTGCCCGCCTTCATCGCCGAGGCCGATGCCGCGGTGGTGAAGCTGATCCCCGGCGCGCGGCCGGTGCCGTTCGGTCACCTCGGCGACGGCAATCTGCACTACAACGTGAGCCAGCCGGTCGGCGCCAACACGGCAGACTTTCTGGCCCGCTGGCACGAGATGAACGCGGTGGTGTTCGAGATCGTGCTGCGCATGGGCGGCTCGATCTCGGCGGAGCACGGCATCGGCGTGCTCAAGCGCGACGAACTGCCCGAGGTGAAGGACAAGACCGCGATCGAGCTGATGCGCTCGATCAAGGCGATGCTCGATCCGCTGGGAATCATGAATCCGGGGAAGGTGCTGTGAGCGCTCTTGCGATCGACGCCATCGAGGACGCCGATGTCGAGCCCGTCGTGGCGCTGTGGCAGCGCTGCGGCCTGACCCGGCCGTGGAACGACCCGCGTGCCGACATCGCACTGGCGCGCCGCCGTGACAATTCCACGGTGCTGGTCGGCCGCGAGGGCGGCGCGATCGTCGCCACAATCATGGTCGGCCGTGACGGTCATCGCGGCTGGGTCTATTACGTCGCGGTCGATCCTGATTGCCGCAAGCGCGGTTACGGCCGCATCATCATGGCAGCGGCCGAGGACTGGCTGCGCGCGGCCGGAATTCTCAAGCTCCAGCTCCTGGTCCGGCGCGAGAACGCGCAGGCCAATGCGTTCTACCAGTCACTGGGCTTTACGGAATCCACCTCGGTGATGTTCCAGAAGTGGCTCGACGGCCGCGAGACGACTCCAAGCAACTAAGACCGAGCCATGACCATTTCCGACCGTGTCCGCATCAAGGACGTCCGCGTGCTCTCGGACAACTGGACGCCGCTGAAGAACACCACGTTCGAGTACCGGCGCGCCAATGGCGAGTGGCAGACGCAGCACCGGGAGACCTATGAGCGCGACAACGCCGCGGCCGTGCTGCCGTATAATCGGGCGCGGCGCACCGTGATCCTGGTGCGCCAGTTCCGCCTGCCGGCGTTCATTCGCGGCTACGACGATCTGCTGATCGAAGCCGCCGCCGGCGTGCTGGATGACGCCGCCCCCGAGGTGCGCATTCGCGCCGAGGCCGAGGAGGAAACCGGCTATCGCCTGCACGATGTCCACAAGGTGTTCGAGGCCTTCATGAGCCCGGGCGCCATCACCGAGAAGCTCCATTTCTTCGTCGCCGAATACGAGCCGGAGATGCGGGTCAGCGACGGTGGCGGCCTCGCGCACGAGGGCGAGGACATCGAGGTGCTGGAGCTTGCCATCGACGAAGCGCTGGCGATGATCGCCGACGGCCGCATCATCGACGCCAAGGCGATCATGCTGCTGCAATATGTGGCGTTGCACGTGTTCAGGTGAGCTTGCGGCCGGCTTCTTCCCTTCTCCCCTTGTGCGAGAAGGTGGCGCGAAGCGCCGGATGAGGGGTATGCTTCCCCGAACTCCTGAGGGAGTTGGACTCGCGGAGAGATACCCCTCATCCGTCTCGCCGCGACGCGGCGAGCCACCCTCTCCCACAAGGGGAGAGGGAAGAGCGCGGCTCGCTCTATCGAGCCTGCAATTCTGTCCCGCGTCCTGCTCGCCCCCGTTGAGCGCCCCCAAATCTATCTCTAGTCTGGCCCCTAACCAAGAACCAGGAGATGCGCCCATGTCCGCTCCGCGCGACGACGAATTCGGCTTTGCGCCCGACTACGATTCTCCCGTCCCCTACATGCAGCGCACGCGCGACTATTACGCGGCGATCGGCTACACCACGCCGTATCGCTGGGCGCATTACACGGAGGCACCGTTCCAGCCGCTGAAGAAACCATTGGCGCAGTCGCGCGTGACGATCATCACCACGGCCGCACCGTTCGACCCGAGCAAGGGCGACCAGGGGCCGGGCGCGGCGTATAATGGCGGCGCGAAGTTTTACCAGGTCTATGACGGCGATACGTCGAAGCAGCACGATCTGCGCATCTCGCACATCGGCTACGACCGCAAGCACACCAGCGCGACCGACAGCGGCACCTGGTTTCCGCTGCCGCAGCTGCTGAAGGCCAGCGCCGCTGGCCGCATCGGCGAGGTCGCCCCGCGCTTCTTCGGCGCGCCGACCAACCGCAGCCATCGCGTCACGCTCGAGACCGACGCGCCGGAGATCCTGGCGCGCTGCCTCGCGGACGCGGTTGACGTCGCGCTGCTGGTGCCGAACTGCCCGGTCTGCCACCAGACCACCGCGCTGGTGGCGCGGCACCTGGAGCGGAACGGCATTGCCACCGTGATCATGGGCTGCGCCAAGGACATCGTCGAGCACGCCGCCGTGCCGCGCTTCCTCTTCTCGGATTTCCCGCTCGGCAATTCCGCCGGCAAGCCGCATGACATCGCCTCGCAGGCGCAGACGCTGGAGCTGGCGCTGCGGCTGCTGGAGACCGCCAGCGGCCCGCAGACGACGATGCAATCGCCGCTGCGCTGGAGCGAGGATGCCTCCTGGAAGCTCGACTACAACAACGTGGCGCAGCTTTCGCCGGAAGAGCTGGCGCGCCGCCGCGCCGAATTCGACAAGCAGAAGGAGATCGCGCGCGGCAACCGCGCCGCCTGACATCCTCCAATAAACGAAGACAAAAGGGAGAGCGACGTAATGCGACCGTTCGAGGGCGTGAAGATCCTGGACTTCACGCAAGTGCTGGCCGGCCCCTATGCGAGCTATCAGCTCGCGCTACTTGGCGCCGACGTCATCAAGGTCGAGCGGCGCGAGGGCGAGGACATGCGCCGCACGCCGCTCAGCCGCGAATGGGCCGAGCGCGGGCTGGCGCCGGCGTTCCAGGCCATCAACGGCAACAAACGCAGCCTGACGCTGGACCTGCAAAAGCCCGAGGCGAGCGCGATCGTGAAGAAGCTCGCGAGCCAGGTCGACGTCGTCATGGAAAATTTCCGTCCCGGCGTGATGGACAAGCTCGGCATCGGCTACGAGGCTCTATCCGCCATCAATCCGAAGCTGATCTATTGCGCGGTGTCAGGCTTCGGCCAGACCGGGCCGGACCGCCTACGGCCCGGCTATGACGGCAAGATGCAGGCGCTGTCCGGCATCATGGCGATCACCGGCCATCCCGAGACCGGACCGACGCGCGCGGGCTTTGCGGTATGCGACGTGCTGTCGGGCGCGACCGCGGCGTTCGGCGTGTCGAGCGCACTGTATCAGCGCGACCGCACCGGCAAGGGCCAGCTCATCGACGTCTCCATGCTGGAGGCGACGCTGGCGTTCCTCTCGGGCCAGATCGCGGATTGGTCCGTTGCCAGCCATCGTCAAACGCTCTCGGGCAACCAGGCGGTGAGCCGCAGGACCACGGCCAACCTGTTCAAATGCGGCGATGGTCACATCCTGCTCGCCGTCAACAACGAGAAGCAGTACCGCGCGCTCATGGTTGCGCTCGGCCGCGAGGACACGATGAGCGATCCGCGCTTCGCCGACTGGTTCTCCCGCAACGAGAACGAGGGCGCGCTTCGCGCCATCATCGAGGCCGCGCTGGCGGCACGGCCGGCGCGCGAATGGGAGACTATCCTGGAAGATGCCGGCGCACCCTGCGCCAGCATCTGGAAGGTCGAGGAGGTGATCGACCACCCGCAAATCAAGGCGCGCGGCGCGATCCAGGAGCTGGACACGCCTTATGGCCGCCTGCGCTTTGCCGGCAGCGGATTCAAGCTCGCCCATGGCGGCGGCAAGCTGGACCGCATGGCGCCGGAGCTTGGGGCGGATACGGACGCTGTGCTGGGCGAGCTGGGGTTCGATGCGGCGGAGATCGCGGAGCTGAGGGCGAAGGAGATTGTGTAAGCCGCGACATATGCCGCTGCCGTAGGGAGTGGGCAAAGGCGCAACGCGCCGTGCCCACCACCTGTCGATTTCTTGGCGCACGATGGTGGGCATGCTTCGCTTCGCCCACCCTACGGCATCGGCGATCAGAATAACGACCCCTGCCCGTCATCCACCGACCCAACCGCCGCCTTCCGCACTCCCTTCTTCGGCTTCACGACGTCCGCCTCCATCTCCTCGGCGCTGATCGGCAACAGCAACTGCTCGTCGTCATTGGCGACGCGGTTGACGCGGGTGGAGACCGGGTGCCAGGCGAATTCGCCAATGCGCGGAGCGGTCATCAGCGGCAGGATCGCATCGATCTCGTCGCTGCGGCAATCGAGCCAGCGCTCGAAATCGCGCGGGCTGATGGTGACGGGCACGCGGTCATGCAGCCCCGCGAGATCTTCGCCGGCCGCTGCCGTGACGATGGCGACCGTGTCGAGCTCCTCGCCATTCGGCCCGATCCAGGTCTCGAACAAAGCGGCAAAGCCGAGCGGCGCGCCATCGGCGCGATGGATGAAGAAGGGCTGCTTGCGGCCGCCCTCCACCTTCCACTCGAAATAGCCGTCCGCCGGGATCAGGCCGCGCCGGCGGCGAATCGCGTGTCTGAAGGCGGGCTTCTCCAGCACCGTCTCGCAGCGGGCGTTGATCAGGAGCGTAAACCCGCGAGGATCCTTGACCCAGCCCGGCAAAAACCCCCAACGCATCAGGCGGAAATGGCGCGCGCCGTTCTCGATCCATACGACCGGAATCGGCTGCGTCGGAGCCACGTTGTACCGGGGCGGAAAATTCGGCTGCTCGACATAGCCGAACAATTGCCGCAAAGCCGCGGGGGCCGAAGTTATGACAAAGCGTCCACACATCCCAGGGGGTCTATATAGGGTCCGTTCAGGTCCTTTTAACCCCGAACGTTAACACTGCGGCGAATGAGCTCAACGGCCTCCCAGCCCGCGCGGACGCATGTACAGACGGGCCCCGAGGCCGCCGCCTGGGCCGAGCGGCTGCGCGTCGCCAACATCAACCCGCGGACGGGGCTTGCCACCGACTATCTCAACCATTTCAATGAAGCCGTGATGCTGCTGGAAATGGTCCCTGACATGCCGGAATGCGCGGAAGATTTTCTGACCTGGACGCCGCTGTCCTATGCCGAGCATTTCACGGCGTCGAATTTTAAGGCGCGCGACCTCGCCATCGAGGCTTATGAGAAGGCGGATCCCAAGGTGCGGGCCCAGTTCGACCACATCACGGACACCATGACCTCGATCCTGACCGCGGTCGGCTCGGCCATGCGCGAGGTCGACAAGGACACGACGCGCGTTCGGCTCGCCGAGCAGGCCACGGCATGGGTCAAGCCGCTGATCGCGGCCTGCGGCGGCATCATCAATGGCGGCGCGGAAGCCGACATCGACAACATCATGGCGAACTGAACCGTGGCTTCCGCGGTCCAGCTGTCCCATCCCCAGATCGCGGTCAGTGCCGCGATTTTTCGCGACGGCAAGGTGCTTCTGACCCGCCGCGCCCGTTCGCCCGCAAAGGGGTTCTATTCGCTGCCCGGGGGTCGGGTCGAGTTCGGCGAATCGCTGCACCAGGCCCTGCTGCGCGAAGTCGACGAGGAGACCGGGCTTGCCATCGACATCATTGGCCTCGCCGGCTGGCGCGAGGTGCTGCCGGCGGCAGCCGGAGCCGGTCATTACCTGATCATGTCCTTTGCCGCCCGCTGGGTGGCCAAGGAACCGGCTCTGAACGACGAGCTCGACGACTACCGCTGGATCGCCCCGGATGCCATCGCCGGCCTCGGCGAGCTCAAGCTGACCGGGGGACTGGAGGAGGTCATCCAGTCCGCCGCACGCCTGATCGGAGACTGACGCCCCGCCTTGCGTGCAACGCCCCGAGGAGGCATACACCCCGCCAATGTCCATGCGACTTCTGGCCATTTTCGCCCTGATTCTCGCTTGCGCCTCTGCGCCCGGCCGGGCTCAGGACGTGGCGGCGCCGTTTGACGGCGATTTGCAGCGGCTGGCGGAGATCCTCGGCGGGCTGCATTATCTGCGCGGCATCTGCGGGTCCAACGAGGGCAACAAATGGCGCAGCGAGATGCAGGCGCTGATCGATGCCGAAACCCCCTCCGGCGAGCGCCGCACCCGCATGATCGCCGCCTTCAACCGCGGCTATAACGGCTTTCAGCAGACCTACCGGAGCTGCACGCCCGCGGCGACGGTGGCGATCCGCCGCTATATCGAGGAAGGCTCGAAGATCTCGCGCGATCTCACGGCGCGTTACGCGAACTGAGCTCTCCGTCCGGTTCGCACTGCGCGCGGCCGGAAATGACCCGGATGGAACTCTGTCATCGACTTTGTTCACAGGCGTTAACCGTTCTTAAAGATGTGGCCTAGCGGTCGTTAACGCCCGTGCTACACCTCTCGCACAGCGCATCGCCGTGGATCGCGCCCCAGCCCTGACCGAGTTTCATGAGCCAGCCGATTTCCTACGCCCCCGCCCGCGCGCCGCTGCCCGATCACGAGCAGAAGCAGGCTGCGCTGAGCTATCTCAACGAGGCCTGGGCCGAGGCGCGCCATGACGGCGTCGACGGCGATTGCCTGGCGCAGGCGAGCCTGTTCGCGGCGTTTGCCGAGCTCGTCGGCACCTATGGCGAGGACGCGGTGGCGAAGTTCGTCGAGGGCTTTCCTGGCCGCATTCGCAACGGCGAGTTCTCGGTCGGAATCTCCAGACAATAACTCCTGTTCCAAAAATGGCCCCGCCACGGACGGGGCCAGTTGACGGATGAATGACTTTGCGACGTGCTCGCGAAGTCTGCTGCGGATTTATCGCACAGAAGCGATTGAGCGCGGACGAGCTTAGTCTGACGATGACCGTGAGACATTCCCGATGCGATCGGGAATGCGCTCCTGGCGTCAGGGCTCGACTTTCAGAGTCGCCTTCATATTGGGATGATAGCGACAATAGTAATCGACCGTTCCCGCTTTCTTCACCACGAACGTCGCGGACTTCTTCGGCGGCAGAGCGACGTCGAAATCGCCGTTGGTCGCGGTGGCTGTGTGTGCGAAGATGTCCTTGTTGATCCACTCAACGATGTCACCGACTTTGGCCGACATTTCGGCCGGTGAGATCACGAGATTATCCATCGTGATTTGAATGGTCGCCGCACGCGCCGGGACGACCATGGACAGGAACATGACCGCAAGCGCGATCGAAGCGAGGCGTCCCGGCTTCATCGCACTCTCCTATTTTAGCTCGGCCGCGACGTGCTCGGCGTGCTGTTGATGACCCTGGAAGATCTTCAGGCCGGTCTGCAACAGGCTCTTCAGCTCGTTATTGCTCGCGGACGGAATGAGCTGGGTCTCCAGCGCGCCGTTGACCGCCTTGTGGTAGGCGACCTCGTTCTGGACATAGGCCTTGTCGAAGGCGGCGCCGCTCAGCTTGTCGAGCTCAGCCAGCTTGTCGCTCGCCTGCTTGGACAGCGCGCGGCTGGTGTCGTTGTCTTCAGGCGTGACGTTCAGCTTCTTGACCAGCGCGAGCGCCTGCTTGTTGACGGCCTCATGGTCGCGCACCATGTCCTCAGCAAACGCCTTGACGTCCTTGTTCTTGGCCTTCTTCATCGCGTGCTTCGCTGCGTTGATGTCGATCACGCCCGCGGTGTAGGCAATATGGGCGATCTGCGGATCGGTAGGCTTGTCGGCTGCACTCGCGCCTTGCAGCAGCGCAGGACTGGACAGCAGAACGGCTGCGGCGATCGCCGCGCTCGGTCGGAAGAACATGGCTTGATACTCCTGTGGTGCCGGACGTTTGGGCCGGCGCGTTGCTTCACAGGAATTGGATGGATATTTCGCGCAAACGTTCCCGAAAACTTTAGCCGCTGAAGCCGAGCCGCTTCAGCACTGATACGGTCAAGCGCTCACATCGCCATCCCGCGAACGGGAACGCATTCATCACCACTGGCCCGATCTCCTTCTCGACATTCTCGCGCAGCATGGTGCGGGCGCGGTGCAGTCGCGTCTTCACGGTTTCGGGCTTTACGCCGAGCAAATCGGCGGTCTCCTCGATGGTCATCCCCTCCATGACCCGGGCAACGAAGACCATGCGGAAGACATCCGGCAACTCGTCAATTGCGCGTTCGACCACGCGCTGGATTTCACGTTGGGCCATGGTCCTTTCCGGATCGCCTGCGGGAGAAACGGGAAACTTGATGATCTGCGCATCCAGCGCGGCATCATCTGGTATTGCGCCGAGCTCGACATCGGGCTTTCGGCTGCGCACCCGGCCGAGCGCCTCGTTGATGGCGATGCGCGACAGCCAGGTCGACAACCCGGCCTCGCCCCGAAAACCGTCGAGGTGGGTGAAGGCACGGACATACGTCTCCTGCACCACATCCTCGGCCTCGCTGTCGCTGCGCAGGATGCCGCGCGCGAGGCGGTAGAGCCTGCGGTTGTTGGCCTGCATGATCTCGCGCAAGGCGGCCTCGTCGCGACCCCTCGCCCGGTCGATCAGCTCTGCTTCCGCGGTTCTGACGCCGGCGGATAGGCCGGCTGCGGTCGGTTGCATTGCGGTTACCCATCTCCGTTCGATCTGGCTATTGGATGCAGCCTCTGAGGAAAGGTTCCCGAGTTTCTTAGGCGCCACTGGAGGCGAGAAGATAAGAAGCGCCTTCCTTAGTCCGTCTCGATCGGCAGGGCGGGATCCCTCGCCCATTCGCCCATCGAGGCGTCATAGAGCGTGAGCTTGTCGTAGCCGAGCTGGGTCAGCAGGAACAGGTCGATCGTCGCCGAGATGCCGCCGCCGCAATACAGGATCACATTCTTATCGCGCGTAACGCCTTGGGCGGTGAATTTGGCCTCGGCATCGGCCAGTGTCGTCAGCGTTTTGTCGGCATTGGTGAGCGTCGCGGCGGGAACGTTGACGCTGCCGGGAACGCGGCCTGGCCGGCCGTAGCGGCTCGGCTCGAGACCGCGGTGAAACTGCGGACCGAGCGCGTTGACGATCACCGTCGCGGGATCGCCGATCCGCGCCTTCACGATGTTCTTGTCGACGAAGTAGCCTGGGCGAGGTGCAGCCTGGAACGTCGTGGCCGGATAGCCCTTCGGTGCGCCCGATACGACCGGCCGCCCCTCGTCCTTCCATTTGTCGAAACCGCCGTCGAGCACAAGCGCATCGACGCCGAGCGAGCGCAGCATCCACCAGAACCGCGTCGACCACATCATCGTGCCGATACTGTAGAGCACGATGGTTTTGTTCGCGTCGAGTCCATGGCGGCCGAAGGCGGCCTCCAGCTGGGCCAGATCCGGCATCATGAAAAACTGTTGCGCGGAGGCGTCGGAGAACTCGCCTTGCAGATCGAGGAAATCGGCGCCCGGAATGTGGCCGGCCGCAAACGTCTTGTCGCCCGGCACCGCGCGATAAGGCAGGTCGCTGCCCGGTGGCACCGGCTCGTTGTAGGTCGTGCAGTCGTAGAGGCGAAGCTTGGGATTGTCGAGGATGGCTGCGAGTTGCTCGGTGGTGATGAGGGGTGTCCGCGGGGACATTACTCTCTCCCAATTGAACTTGCGCTTCCGGGCACTCTGTCATTGGCCGCGAAGGCGGGCAATCCAGTATTCCCGAGGCGGCAATCGTATCAGCCAAGTATCGCCGCGGAGTACTGGATGCCACGCCTTCGCGTGGCATGACAGCGGAAGGAGAGGCTTGACCGAGCTCTCTACGCCCTCAAGGTCTCCAGAAACCGCACCGGCTCGCCTTGCGAGGCCGTCACCAGCTCGCCTTGCCACATCACGCGGCGGCCGCGGATGAAGGTGCCGACGGGCCAGCCGGTGACGCGCAACCCGTCGTAGGGGGTCCAGCCGGCTTTGGACGCCACCCACTCGTTGGTGATTGTCTCGCTGCGCTTCAAGTCGACGATGGTGAAATCGGCATCGTAGCCGGCGGCGATGCGGCCCTTGCAGGCCATGTTGTAGAGCCGCGCGGGACCGGCGCTGGTGAGATCGACGAACCTCGCCAGCGACAGCCGGCCGGCATTGACGTGATCGAGCATAATAGGCACCAGCGTCTGCACGCCGGTCATGCCGGAGGGCGATGCCGGATAAGCCTTCTGCTTCTCTTCCAGCGTATGCGGGGCGTGGTCGGAGCCGAGCACATCGATGATGCCCTGCTCGATGCCGCGCCAGATGCCCGCGCGGTGATCTGCCCCGCGCACCGGAGGATTCATCTGCGCCAGCGTGCCGAGCCGCTCGTAGCATTCCGGCGCGACCAGCGTGAGATGATGCGGCGTCGCCTCGCAGGAGGCGACGTCCTTGTGATCGCGCAGGAACTCGATCTCTTCCTTGGTCGAGATGTGCAGCACGTGGATGCGCTTGCCGGTCTCGTGCGCGAGCTTGACGAGGCGCTGCGTCGCCATCAGCGCCGCGGTCTCGTCGCGCCAGATCGGATGCGAGCGCGCGTCGCCCTCGATGCGCAACGACTTGCGGTCGTTGAGGCGATACTCGTCCTCGGCGTGGAACGCGGCGCGGCGACGGATGACCTGAAAGATGCCGCGGAGGCTCTCGTCGTCCTCCACCAGCAGCGCGCCGGTTGAGGAGCCGATGAACACCTTGACGCCCGCGCAGCCGGGCGCGCGCTCAAGCACCGGCAGGTCCTGTACGTTCTCGCGGGTGCCGCCGATGAAGAAGGCGAAATCGCAATGCATGCGGTGATGGGCCCGCTTCACCTTGTCGGTGAATTCGGCTTCCGTTACCGTCAACGGAGAGGTGTTCGGCATCTCGAACACGGCGGTGACGCCGCCCATCACGGCGCTGCGCGAACCCGTCTCAAGGTCTTCCTTGTGGGTCAGCCCGGGCTCGCGGAAATGCACCTGCGTGTCCATCACGCCGGGCAGGATGTGCAGGCCCTGGCAGTCGATCACCTCCGCGGCGCTGCCTTGCGACAACGCGCCGATCTCGGCGATGCGGCCGCCCGTGATGCCGATGTCGCGCAA
Organism: Bradyrhizobium sp. 137; assembly: GCF_023074095.1. NCBI lineage: Bacteria > Pseudomonadati > Pseudomonadota > Alphaproteobacteria > Hyphomicrobiales > Nitrobacteraceae > Bradyrhizobium > Bradyrhizobium sp. 137. The sequence continues at coordinate 106,031 of NZ_JADPKU010000061.1, read as the reverse complement.
GCCCTCGCCGTCCTGGTTGACGACGGTGCCGCCTTTGAGGATCACGTCGAAACGCTGGGTCATGGCTAAGGGCCTCTCTCATCCCCAAGCGCAGGGCTCGAGGTCTTGTCGTTTGTGGCTTGCGGGCTTACGTTCCGCAGCAACATGTCGCAAGAGATTTTCGTATGAAATCAGCGTTTCTTCCCGACCGGGGCGTGGTCAAGGTCGCGGGCGAGGATGCGCGCAACTTCCTCAACGGCCTCGTCACCACCGATGTCGACAGGCTCAAGCCGGGCCTGGGGCGATTCGGTGCGCTGCTGACGCCGCAGGGCAAGATCATCGTCGATTTCCTGATCACGGAGGTGCCCGCCGGCCATGGCGGCGGGTTCCTGATCGATTGCCCTAAAGCGCTGGCCGAAGGCCTCGCCACCAAGCTGAAATTCTACAAGCTGCGCGCCAAGGTCACGGTGGAAAACCTCTCCGATGCGCTGGGCGTGCTCGCGGCGTGGGACGGCCAGCCTGCCGCTCAGCCCGACCTCGGCTTCGCCGATCCGCGCCATAGCGAGCTCGGCTATCGCATCCTGATCCCCGAGGATCTCAAGCAGAAGCTGTCCGATCTCATCGGCGCCGAGCTCGTCGATGCCAGCGAATACGACGCCTACCGTATCGCGCTCGGCGTGCCGCGCGGCGGGCTGGACTTCATGTACAGCGACGCGTTCCCACACGAGACCAACATGGACCGGCTTGCCGGCATTGATTTCGACAAGGGCTGCTACGTCGGCCAGGAGGTCGTCTCGCGCATGCAGCATCGCGGCACCGCGCGAACCCGCAGCGTAAAAGTGTTGCTCGAGGGCCCCTCGCCCGAGATTGGCGCCACCATTCTCGCCGGCGACAAGCCGGTCGGCACTATCGGCTCGACCGCCGGCGGCAAAGGCATCGCGCTGGTGCGCGTCGACCGAGTCGCCGATGCGCTCGATGCGGGCCAGCCCCTCACCGCGGGCGGCCTCGCGCTGACACTCGCCGAACCCGACATCGTGCGCATTCCAACGAAACAACCCATCGCATGAGCCGCGCCCCTCGCCTGCATCCCGACGGCCTGACACGCTGCCCCTGGCCCGGCGAAGATCCACTCTATGTCGCCTATCACGACACCGAATGGGGCGTGCCGGAATATGACGACCGCGCACTCTACGAAAAGCTGATGCTCGACGGCTTCCAGGCCGGCCTCTCCTGGATCACGATCCTGCGCAAGCGCGACAATTTCCGCAAAGCCTTCGATGATTTCCAGCCGGAGAAGATCGCGCGCTACACGCCCAAGAAGGTGCACGCGCTGATGAACGACGCCGGAATCGTCCGCAACAAGGCCAAGATCGACGGAGCGATCCTGAGCGCAAAGTCCTATCTCGAGATCATGGAGAAGGGGCCGGGCTTCTCGAAGCTCCTCTGGGACTTCATGGACGGAGAGCCCAAGGTCAACCATTTCAAGACCACCGCGAGCGTACCGGCCTCAACGCCGCTGTCGGTGCAGATCTCCAAGGAGCTGTCCGCGCGCGGCTTCAAGTTCGTCGGCCCGACCATCGTCTATGCCTTCATGCAGGCGACCGGCATGGTCAACGACCATCTGGTCGACTGCCATTGTCATGCAAGCTGCGGCAAGACGCAGCGCAAGCCGCGCCTCAAGGTCAAATGACGGCGAAGAAGACCGCGCGCGATGCGCAGTCCCGCGCCTGGCAGCGCATGCTGTCGGGACGGCGGCTCGACCTGCTCGATCCCTCCCCGCTCGATGTCGAGATCGCCGACATCGCGCATGGACTGGCGCGGGTGGCGCGCTGGAACGGGCAGACCGTTGGCGCCCATATCTTCTCGGTCGCGCAGCACACGCTACTGGTGGAGACGGTGATGCGGCACGAGATGCCGCGCGTGGATCAACGCATACGGCTGGCCGCGTTGCTGCATGACGCGCCCGAATATGTGATCGGCGACATGATCTCGCCGTTCAAGGCTGTGCTCGACGGCCATTACAAGGCGGTCGAAAAGCGCCTGCTCGGCGCCATCCACATCCGCTTCGGCTTGCCGCCGGTGCTGCCAGAGGAAATCACGCAAGCCATCAAAGCCGCCGATCGCGGCGCGGCCTATCTGGAGGCAACCGAGCTCGCCGGCTTCAGCGAAAACGAGGCAAGGCGCCTGTTCGGCCGCGATCCGGGCCTGCCCGACGGCGTCCAGCGCGACTATCTCACGCCCTGGACTGCGGCACGGGCCGAGAAGCAGTTTTTGGAGCGGTTCAACGCGGTGTTTGCGTAACACCATCCCTTCGTAGGGTAGGCAAAGCGACTTGTCCGCCGTAGCCCGCAGAGCGAAGGCGGGAGCGTGCCCACCAGCAAGGCGAGATGTACGCAGCGCGAAACGGTGGGCACGGCGCGATGTGCCTTTGCCCACCCTACGGCCGCTCGCTATAATCGGCGCCAAAAAGGTCCGCCATGATCCACGTCTGTTCCCTCGCCGCGCTTCCCGAAACCGTCCGCCTCACCGGCGCCAGCCACGTGCTGACGGTGATGGCCAATGTCGAGCAGGTGGCGCGGCCCGTGTCCGTGCTGCCGGCCAATCATCTCAAGGTGTCGATGGACGACATCATCGAGGAGATGGACGGCTTCGTCGCACCGTCAGAGACGCATATCGAGCAGGTGTTGACCTTCGTGCGCGGCTGGGACCGTAGCGCGCCGCTGGTGGTGCATTGCTACGCCGGCATCAGCCGCTCCACGGCGAGCGCGTTTGCAGCGGTATGCGCACTCAATCCGAACCGCGATGAGATCGAGATCGCCAGGAAGATCCGCGCAGCCTCGCCCATCGCCTCGCCGAACCGGCGCATCGTCGGCCTCGCCGACCGTGCATTGGGACGCGACGGCCGCATGCTGCGCGCGCTCGACGAGATGGGCCCGGGCGCGATGATGGTCGAGGGCCGTCCCTTCGTGATCGAGCTCGAATGAGGCGAGAGTCGAATAGCAGCGGCTATGGGACTGCGCCCCCTCTCCCGCTTGCGGGGGAGGGTTGGGGAGAGGGTGCTTCCGCATCGGGGTTCTCCCGGCTTGGAGAGAGCCCTCACCCGCGCCTTTGGCTCGACCTCTCCCGCAAGCGGGAGAGGTGCAGCGAGCTCGCGGCGAGATTTGTTCAATGAGCCGACATATCTTTTTCGCAACAGCCGCGACATCAGCCGCATGAGCGAGACGCTCCTGACGCCGATCGAGATTGGCCTGACCGCGGCCATCGTCGCGATCGAGGACCACGAGCCGCTGATCCTCACCGCGCGCGGCGGTGATGGGCTTGCCGGCCTGCCGTTCGGGCCGTTCGATGCGCTCGCCCATCGCACCTTCGAGATCGGCCTGCGCGCCTGGGTCGAGCAACAGACGGGCCTGCGGCTCGGCTATGTCGAGCAGCTCTACACCTTCGGCGATCGCGGCCGTCATGCCGGTGCCGGCGACACCGGCCCGCATATGGTGTCGATCGGCTATCTCGCGCTGACGCGCGCCGCCAGCGGCGAGCTCGCCGCGACCGGCGCGAGCTTCGAGCCATGGTATCGCTTCTTCCCCTGGGAAGACTGGCGCGAGCAGCCGCCAGAGATCATCGCCCGCGACATCATCCCGGCGCTGACGAAATGGGCCGAGGAGGAGACGCCGCAGACGACGCGGGCGCTGCCGCGAAAGGATCGCGTGCGGTTCTATTTCGGTCTCGACGGTGCGCCCTGGGACGAGGAGCGCGTGCTCGATCGCTATGAGCTCCTGTACGAGGCCGGGATGATCGAGGAGGCGCGGCGCGACGGCAGGCCTGCGGCATTAGCGCGCAAGAGGCTTCCCGCGCTTGGGACCTCGATGCGGTTCGATCACCGGCGCATCCTCGCCACAGCCATCGCGCGGCTACGCGCAAAACTGAAGTATCGTCCTGTTGTTTTTGAACTTTTGCCCGCCGAATTCACACTTACGGAATTGCAGCATACGGTGGAGGCCATCTCCGGCCGGCACCTGCACAAACAGAATTTCCGCCGCCTCGTCGAAATGGAAGCCCTGGTCGAACCGACCGGGGCGATGTCGACACAGACCGGGGGACGCCCGGCGGCACTCTATCGCTTCCGCCGCGAAGTACTCCAGGAGCGGCCCGCGCCGGGCTTGCGCGTACGCTCCCGGCGCTAGATTAAGAATTTGCGATCGGCCCTGCCCGCCGGTTGCCTGGAGGCTTCATGTTCGACGGCCCGTTTGACGTCTTTGCGTTGATCCTTGCGATCGCCGCCTTCCTGATCGCGATCAAGGCCTCCAGTCAGGCGGCTGAGCTGCGCCGCCGGCTGAGCTCGCTCGAAGAGATGTTTGACGCGCAGCGGAAAGTTAAGCCGCCGCCACTTACGCCGACTTGGGAGCAGGCGCCCGCAACCGCGACGGCCGCCGCGGAGCCGCCGCCGCTTGCGCCGGAAGCCGAGCAGGCGCCCCCGGCCCTCGCCGAACCCGTTTCGCCGCCGCCGCTCGGAACGAGCACCGAGGCCGATGCACCGCCACCCCTGCCTGCACCCGCACCCGGCTTCGAGGAGCGACTCGGCACGCGCTGGGTGGTGTGGATCGGCGGGCTTGCGCTCGCGCTCGGCGGCTTCTTCATGGTGCGCTATTCGATCGAGGCCGGCCTCGTCGGGCCCGGCGTGCGCGTGTTCCTCGGCGGCCTGTTCGCGCTGGCGCTGCTCGGTGCCGGCGAATGGACACGGCGCAAGGAGAGCATCTCCAGCATCGCGGCGCTGCCGATCGCCAACATCCCCGCGATCCTCACCGCGGCCGGCACGGCGGTGGCGTTCGCGACCATCTATGCAGCCTACGCGCTCTACGGCTTCCTGGTGCCCGCCACCGCCTTCGTGCTGCTCGGCCTCGTCGCGCTCGGCACGCTGGCCGCCGCGCTGCTCCACGGGCCCGCGCTCGCCGGCCTCGGCGTCGTCGGCGCGTTCGTGACGCCGGTCCTCGTCTCCAGCGGCAAGCCGGACTATTGGGCGCTCTACATCTATCTTGCCATCGTCACCGCAGCGAGCTTCGGCCTTGCCCGCATCCGGCTATGGCGCTGGCTCGCGGTGACTACGATCGTCTTCGCGGTGCTCTGGACCTTCATGGGGCTCGAGCTCGAGCTGCAGGTGGCCCCGCACGCCTTCCACGTCATTGCGGGCTTCACGCTCGCTGCGCTTCTCGTCGTCTGCGGTTTCATGTTCGGCCCGACCATCGAGGACGGCGAGATCGAGCCAGTGTCGTCGAGCTCGCTCGGCGCCTATCTGTTCGCGGCAATGATCATCGTGCTGTCGAGCGCGCATGCCGATCTGGCGCTCATTGCCTTCACCCTGCTGGTCGCAGGGACGCTGTTTGTCGCCTGGCGCGCGCCGGCGGCAACGGGTGCACTGGGCGCGGCTGCGGCGACCGTCTTCATCGTGTTCGCGGAATGGGCGGTGCGGGCCAATCCCGACATGCTGGTGCTGCCGGGCGGCCCCATGGCCGGCATCGGTCCTGTCCCCACCGATAGTTCGGTGACACTGCATCTGGTCACGGCCGCGATCTTCGCCGCGGGCTTCGGCATCGCAGGCTTCCTCGCGCAGGGCCGGTCCAATTCGGCGATCATCCCGGTGGTGTGGTCGGCAAGTGCGGTCGCGACGCCGATCGCGATCCTGGTTGCGCTCTTCGCCCGCATCGCCCATCTCGACCGCTCGATCCCGTTTGCGATCCTCGCCGTGCTGCTCGCTGCCGCCTTTGGTGCTGCGACCGAATCGCTGACGCGGCGCGAGACCCGGCCGGGCGCCATGATCTCGACGGCGCTGTTCGCGACCGGTACGCTCGGCGCGCTCGCGCTGGCGCTGACCTTCGCGCTCGAGAAGGGCTGGCTCACCATCGCGCTCGCGCTGATGTCGCTCGGCACTGCCTGGATCTCGATGCAGCGGTCGATCCCGTTCCTGCGCTGGCTCGCCGCCGTCTTCGCCGGCATCGTCACGGCACGCATCGTCTATGATCCCTGCATCGTCGGCGATGCCGTCGGCACCACGCCGATTCTGAACTGGCTGTTGTGGGGCTATGGCCTGCCGGCGCTGTCGTTCTGGGGCGCGAGCATGTTCCTGCGCCGCCGTGCCGACGATGCGCCGCTGCGCATGGTCGAGGCTGCGGCCGTCCTGTTCACCGCGCTGCTCGCCTTCATGGAAATCCGGCACCTTGCGACCGGCGGCCGCATGACCTCGCCGCCTTCGCTGCTGGAATTCTCGCTGCAAGTCTGCGTCACGCTCGCGATGGCGATCGGGCTGGAGCGCCTGCGGCTGCGCAGCCACAGCATCGTGCACAATGTCGGCGCGGTCGCGCTCACCGCGATCGCCGGGCTCATCAGCGTGTTCGGCCTGCTGATCCTGGAGAACCCGCTGCTGCTCTCCAGCGTCAATGTCGGCGGCCTCGTGTTCAACCTGCTGCTGCTCGGCTATGCGCTCCCCGCGGTGCTGATGCTGCTGTTGTCCTATGCGGTGGCGGGCCATCGCCCCGCCGCCTATGCCAATACGATTGCGGGCGGGGCACTTGTGTTCGCGCTCACCTACGTGACGCTGGAGATCCGCCGCTTCTATCACGGCCCGGTCCTGCTCTATGGCGGCACCACGGGCGCGGAGCAATACACCTATTCGATCGGCTGGCTCGCCTTCGGCGTGGTGCTGCTCGGCGTCGGCATCCTGGTCAATTCGGAGCGGGCGCGGCTCGCCTCTGCCGCCGTCATCGCGCTGACGATCCTGAAGGCCTTCGTCATCGATATGTCGACGCTGACAGGCGTCTACCGCGCGCTGTCGTTCATGTGCCTCGGCGTCGTGCTGGTCGCGATCGGCTGGCTCTACCAGCGCATCCTATTCCGGCGGCAAACGCCGCCGGCTCCGCAGACGAGCGCGTAGGGATCAGTGGAGGTCCCCTCACCTGGATCGCATCTTCGATGCGATCCGACCTCTCCCTTCGGGAGAGGTGAGCCAAGAGCCTGCGCCGCTTTTAGGCCGCGCGGACCGACTCCAGGAACTGCGCGACTTCGACCCTCAGACGGGTGCTGTCGGTCGCCAGTGATTTCGCCGCCGACAGCACTTCAGTCGAGGCCGAGCCGGTTTCGATCGCCCCGCGCTGCACGTTGGTGATGTTCGACGATACTTCCTGGGTGCCGAGCGAAGCCTGCTGGACGTTGCGCGATATCTCCTGCGTGGCCGCGCCCTGTTCTTCGACCGCGGCGGCGATCGCAGCGGAGACTTCGGACAGACGCTCGATGGTGCCGCCGATCTCCTGGATGGCGCTGACGGATTCCTGCGTGGCGGCCTGAATCCCTGCGACCTGCGCACCGATCTCGCCGGTGGCTTTCGCGGTCTGCTCGGCGAGCGCCTTCACTTCCGAGGCAACGACGGCGAAGCCGCGGCCGGCCTCGCCGGCGCGTGCGGCCTCGATGGTGGCGTTCAGCGCCAACAGGTTGGTCTGGCCCGCGATGGTGTTGATGAGCTCGACGACGTCGCCGATGCGCGAGGCCGCCTGAGACAGCGCGTTGACGCGCTCGTTGGTCCGCGCCGCCTGCTCGACGGCTTCTGCGGCCATCCGCGCCGAGTCCTGCACGCGGCGGCTGATCTCGGTGATGGAGGAGGACAGCTCCTCCGAGGCGGAAGCAACCGCCTGGACGTTGGTGGAGGCTTCCTCCGAGGCGGCGGCGACGACGGTCGCGAGCTCCTGGCCGCGCTGGGCGGTGCCGGTCAGCGTCGCTGCCGATGCTTCGAGCTCGGTCGAGGCTGATGACACGGTCTCGACCACCTCGCCGATCATGGCCTCGAAATTGCGCGTGATGGCATCGACGCGGCGGCCGCGCTCGATCTTGGCTTCGGCATCGCGCGCCGCTGCCTGGTCGGCGGCTTTCTTGGCGATCAGCGCCTCCTTGAAGATCTGGAGCGCATCGGCCATGGCGCCGATCTCGGTCTTGTCGCCGCGATGCGGCACGTCGGCCGAGAGGTCGCCCTGGCCGAGCGACTGCATCGGACGGATGATCGAAGCAATGCCACGAGAGACGTCGCGCACGAGATAATACGCGGCGCCGATCGCGATCACGACCGAAAACACAATGATGCCGACCAGGACGCGGAAGATCGTGGCGTAACTGTCGGACGCCTGCTTGGTCTCCAGCTCGGCGCCCTGATTGTTCAACTCGATACCCTTCTGGAGCAGCGGATCGGCGGCCTGGGCCATTTTCGCGACCTTGGTCTGCAACAGCTCGTTGGCATCGGTCGGGAAGCGGCCGACGCTCTTGCGCGACAGCGCCATCACCTCCTGAACGCCATTCAGATACTCGGCCCACGCCTTCGCCCATTGTTCGTAGAGCGCGCGCTCCTCGGCGGCAGTGATCAGCGGCTCGTAGACCTTGCGGGTCTTCTCGATGCGTTCGCGGAGCGAGGCGAGGCGCTTCTCTGCGGCATCCTTGCCTTCAGCACTATCCTGCATCAGGTGCAAACGAAGTGCGACGCGCAGCTCGTTAATGTCGGCGCGCATCGAGCCGAGCGCACGCACGCTGGGGAGCCAGCTCTGCGCAATCTCGACGGTGTGGGCGTTGATGTTCTGCATCGTGCCGATCGCCGTCACGCCGACACCGGCGAGCGAGAGCACGAGGACTGACAACACGGTCAGCAGCTTGAAGACGATCGACAACTTCGACATCACAACAAATCCCAACGATGCCTGGCAACGCGCACATCACCTGCGCCACAGGCGTCACGACGGACGACCGGGCCGAGGTCAGTTCAACAATGCTGGCTGGTTCTTATCCCGTAAGATTGCGCTCTATCCTCGCAAGCAGGCGTTAACATCGTCCTACGTAAAACTACCGGGCGGGCGGACATTCGTTGTTTTCTGCAATCATCCGCTGCACCTGCACGGATCTCGCGCTGCACCGCGCTTGATGGAGCAACATCTCCAAGGCTAACGGTCGCAGGGCGAAATACGCACGCGCGCGACCGCCGCAGGTTCGCGCGCGGCGGCTGCAAGCGATGCCTATTGAACGTCGTCAGCCGGCGCGCACAGAGCCGAGAAACTTGCCGACTTCGAGCTTGAGACGGTTGCTGTCGCCGGACAGCATTTGCGCGGCAGACAGGATCTGAGAAGACACCGAGCCGGTCTCGCTTGCGGCGCGCTGCACGTCGGTGATGTTGGACGACACCTGATGAGTGCCTGCCGCCGCCTGCTGCACGTTGCGAGAAATTTCCTACGTCGCGGCGCCCTGCTCTTCCACGGCGGCCGCAATCGTCGAGGAGATTTCCGACAGCTTCTCGATGGTATCGCTGATGGCCTTGATGGTACCGACCGAATGTTCGGTCGCGGACTGGATGCTGGCTATCTGCTGCCCGATCTCGCCAGTCGCCTTCGCAGTCTGCTCGGCGAGCGCCTTGACCTCGGAGGCAACCACTGCAAATCCCTTGCCGGCTTCGCCAGCGCGGGCCGCCTCGATTGTGGCGTTGAGTGCGAGCAGATTGGTCTGGCCCGCGATCGTATTGATCAGTTCGACCAAGAAGGTCTCGTCATAGTTGTAAATTGCAACCTGAAGTCGGAGCCTAGGAAGCTTTGCATCCGACGGTCTCTCCAACAAGGCTGACGCGAAAGACCGGCTGCTTGTTCTCGTCGAGCAGCTCCATGCGCCACTCGGCATTCGGCTTCAGGCCGCGGGCGATGCCGCCGAGCAGATTGGCACAAACCTCAGTCATCTCAGTCCAGGCCGCTGCGCGGTCCTCGAACTCGTACGGCTGATCGGCGGCGCCGGAATAGCGACCGGTGCTGATGCGGAAGAAGTACAGCGACATCGTTGAACCCCTTGCGTCGGGGCGTCCCCCGGCCGTACGCAAACTGGGACGCGAACAGCTACCAAGGCATGAAAGCCGCCGTCCGTATGACTACGGCGCGGCGGCTTCGTGCTCGATCGATTCTTCAACGAAAAACTGTGCGGCTGTCCTGTGCAGCCAACTCACTGCGTCGAGCGGCGCAGCTCCAGCGGAGCCTCGGCCTTCGCGGGTTCCGACTTGGCTTCCGACTTCACCGGCTCGAGGCGACCGCTCTCGACACGCGGCGTCTCGACCCGCGCGGCGACTTCGGTGTTGGGTGCAGCGATCGAACCGGTCCGCTCCGAGCTGCGCAACGAGCGCGGACGCGCGGCGGCGCGCGCCATTAGCATCTGATTGCCGCCCTGATGGTGGAAGTCGCAATAGGCGAAGCCCATGCCTGACACCGAGCCGCGGAAGCTGCGATCATCGGTCTTTTCCAGGTTGAAGCAGGGCTCGAACGGAATCCCCTTGATCGAGGCGCAGACGTTCTGGCCGCGGATTTGGAGCGTATTGCCGGGCAGACGAAGATGCTTCACCGGGCCCGCGCCCGAGAATTGCACCGCGCCGGCGGCACCGAGGTCGTCGAGGATGCGGCCCGCACCGCGGGTGCCGTCGAAACAGGTGAAGGCGAACACCTTGCCGGCGACGAAACGGCGCGCCTCGTCAGCATTCATGCTCCCGGCAATGGCCGGCGCAAACGTCGCTGCCGCCGTGACAGCCCCCAACACAATACGCGCAAGCATGCTCAACTCCGAACCAACCCCCGCAGCGGGCGATGCCTTATCTCTCTTTACCCGCTGCTTACCATACCAACCATGGCAACATTGGAGCAGCTTGGTTGGTAAAGTCTGAACGCCGTCAGACAATTTTTACCACGATGCGGCCGCGAACCGCGCCGGCCAGAATTTTCGCGCCCCAGTCGGGCACCTCGGCGAGGGGAATTTCCTGAGTGATTTCAGCTAGTTTTGTCCGGTCCAGATCGGACGCCAGGCGCTGCCAAGCGGCTTTCCGCGGCTCGATCGGGCACATCACCGAATCGATGCCGAGAAGGCACACTCCGCGCAAAATGAACGGCGCGACAGAAGATGGCAGGTCCATGCCGGCCGCCAGGCCGCACGCCGCGATCGCTCCACCGTATTTCGTCATCGACAGGAGGTTGGCGAGCGTGGTCGAGCCGACGCTGTCGACGCCACCCGCCCAGCGCTCCTTGGCCAGAGGCTTCGCCGGCGCCGACAATTCGTTGCGGTCGATCACTTCGGCTGCGCCCAGATGCTTCAGATAATCTGCTTCCGCGGCGCGACCGGTCGAGGCGATGACGTGATAGCCGAGCTTCGACAGCACGGCGGTCGCAACCGAGCCGACGCCGCCGGCGGCGCCCGTCACCACCACCGGACCACTCTTTGGCGAGAGGCCCTGTTTCTCCAGGGCGATCACGGACAGCATCGCTGTGAAGCCGGCGGTGCCGATCGCCATGGCGTCGCGCGCCGACAGGCCCTGCGGCAGCGCCACCAGCCAGTCGCCCTTCACCCGCGCCTTCTCGGCATAGGCGCCGAGATGGGTTTCGCCCATGCCCCAGCCGGTGCAGACCACCTTGTCGCCCGCCTTCCACTGCGGATGCGAGGACGCTTCGATCGTGCCGGCGAAATCGATGCCGGCGATCATTGGGAAGCGCCGCACCACCGGCGCCTTGCCGGTAAGTGCGAGGCCGTCCTTGTAGTTCAGCGTCGACCATTCCACACGCACGGTGACGTCGCCGTCCATCAGCTCGGCTTCATCGAACTGCGTCAGCTGCGCGGTGGTGCCCTTGTCCGCCTTGTCGATCCGGATCGCCTTGAACGTGGCCACGACTAAACTCCCTGACTTGTTTGTCGAGGATGTTTAGCCGATCAGGCCGGCTGCGCAACCGCCCGTGTCACCGGTTTCTCCACGATCGGAAGATTGATCAGTGCAGAAAGCACGCCGAACACGATCGAGAGCCACCAGATCGGCGTATAGGAACCGAAGCGCTCGAACACGATGCCGCCGAGCCAGACACCGAGGAAGCCGCCGACCTGATGGCTGACGAAGGCAAAGCCATAGAGCGTTGCGAGCCAGCGCGTGCCGAACATCAGCGCCACCAGCGCCGAGGTCGGCGGCACCGTCGACAGCCAGGTCAGGCCGGAGATCGCACCGAACGCGATCGCCGAGAACGGCGTGATCGGGAACGAGATGAAGGCAAGGGTCGCGAGCGCGCGAGTGAAGTAGATGGTCGAGAGGATGTAGCGTTTGGGCAGATAGTTCTGGAGGTAGCCGACGCTGAGCGAGCCCACGATGTTGAACAGGCCGATCGCCGCGATGACCCAGCCGCCGGTTTGCGCCGAGATGCCACGATCGACCAGGAAGGCCGGCAGATGCACGGTGATGAAGGCGAGCTGGAAACCGCAGGTGAAGAAGCCGAGCACCAAGAGCACGTAGGAGCGGTGACCGAAGGCTTCCGCCAGCGCCTTGGTGAAGGTCTGCTCATCCGCAGGCGCCGCGGTTGCCGTGCTTGCGACCGGCGGCGTCGAGAGCGCCAGCGACAGCGGGATGATCAGCAGCATCAGGAAGCCGAACACGGAGAGCGCCTGCTGCCAGCCGAAATTGTCGATCAGCGCGACGCCGATCGGCGCGAACAGGAATTGCCCGAACGATCCCGCCGCGGTGCCGGCGCCGAGCGCAAGGCCGCGCTTCTCGGCCGGCAGCAGCTTGCTGAAGGCCGACAGCACCAGGTTGAACGAGCAGCCGGCAAGACCGAAGCCGACCATCACGCCGGCGCCGATGTTGAGTGACAGCGGCGTCGAGGAGTAGCGCATCAGGAGCAGGCCGCCGGCATAGAGCAGAGCGCCGACACACATCACCCGGAACAGGCCAAAGCGATCCGCCACCGCCCCGGCGAGAGGCTGACCCAAGCCCCACAGCAGATTCTGCACGGCGATCGCGAGGCCGAACACGTCGCGGCCCCAGGTGAACTCATGGCTCATCGGCTGCACGAAGAAGCCAAGCGCCGAGCGCGGACCGAAGCCGAGCATGCCGATGGCGCAGCCGCAGAGAATGATCACAGCCGGGGTGCGCCAGTTCGAGGAACGTGAGGCCGGAGCGAGCTCGCCGATCTGTGTCGACATGGTGGTCCTCGTCTGTCGTTGGCGGTTCTGCAAATCGGCAGCCGCGAATGAGCCCGGTTTAATGCACCTGCATGAAAATCCCAAGTCAAAAACGATTGCATTCCACGGGGAGCTGCCACCGGAGCATTGCAATTCACGCGGCCTCGCCTGACGGGCACTTGACGGGAATGTGTGCGGCAGCGCCTAGGCGTCTTCGGTAAAGCATGCTATTCTTGATTTACTCAGTTTGAGCATATAAGAGGCTCCGGCCACTCGGCCGGACTATTCAGGACCTGTATATACTCAAATTGAGTATAAACAATGCGAGGGAGGCTTCGATGCCGATCATTGGAATTTACGGCCCCGACGATTTCGCCAACCGGCCGCCCGGCCAAATCAATGGCCAAATCAATGGCCATCAAGTCCATGACCATGTCGTCAGCTCCCCTCCCGCCGCGCCGAGCCGGCCGGGGCTTGCGCTGCCGATGCCCTCGCTGGACTGGACGCCGGAGGTCGAGCGCGCCACGGCATCCCTGTATGAGCGCGTGAAGCAGGTGATCCCGCCGATCGAATGGCCGCTGATGGCGCCGACAATCAAGGCGATCAACGAGCTGAAGGCGGCGCGGGGCGCGGTGATCCTCGCGCACAACTACCAGGCCCCGGAAATCTTTCACTGCGTCGCCGACATCGGCGGCGATTCGCTCCAGCTCGCGGTCGAAGCCACCAAGGTGAAGGCCGGCATCATCGTCCAGTGCGGCGTGCACTTCATGGCGGAGACGTCAAAACTGCTCAACCCGGACAAGACGGTGCTGATTCCGGACTCGCGCGCAGGCTGCTCACTGGCCGCCAGCATCACCGGCGCAGACGTTCGCCTGCTGCGCGAGAAATTCCCTGGCGTGCCGGTCGTTGCCTACGTCAACACCTCGGCCGAGGTGAAGGCCGAGGTCGACATTTGCTGCACCTCGTCGAACGCGGTGCAGGTGGTCGAGAGCCTGAATGCGCCTAGCGTGATCTTCCTGCCCGACCGCTATCTCGCCACCTACGTGGCCTCGAAGACCGACGTGAAGATTATTGCCTGGAAGGGCGCCTGCGAAGTGCACGAGCGCTTCACGGGTGAAGAGCTGCGCAGTCTTCGCGATGACGATCCCTCGGTGCAGATCATCGCGCATCCCGAATGCCCGCCGGACGTGTTGGCGGAGGCCGACTTCACCGGCTCGACCGCGCACATGATCAGCTGGGTGCGCAACAAGCGGCCGCGGCGGCTGGTGATGATCACGGAATGCTCGATGGCCGACAATGTGCGGGCCGAGCTGCCCGACGTGGAGATGCTGCGCCCCTGCAATCTCTGCCCGCACATGAAGCGCATCACGCTTGCCAATATCCTGGAGAGCCTGCTGACGCTCCGCGAGGAAGTGACGATCGATCCCGCGCTCGCGGAGCGCGCACGGCGCTCGGTCGAGCGGATGATCAATTTGAAGAATTGAGAGCGAGAAGCAGCAACACACCCGTCGTCTGAGACAAGCGCGCGCAGATCCGGGACCGACAGGACGCGAGTATTGGCACGCTGGTGGTCCCGGCCTGCTGCAACAACAACAGCAATGGGTTCTGGCTTTGGCCAGGACGACAATGAAGAAACCATGCAAGACAGAATCGAAAATCTCACCCGCACCACCGACGACGTGGTCATCGTCGGCGGCGGTCTTGCCGGATTGTTCTGCGCGCTGAAGCTCGCGCCGCGGCCCATGACGCTGATCTCGGCTGCGCCGCTGGGACAGGGCGCATCCTCCGCGTGGGCACAAGGCGGCATCGCGGCGGCAGTGGCCGAAGCCGATAGTCCGGAAGCGCATACCGCGGATACGATTGCCGTCGGGGGCGGTCTCGTCGATAAAGCCGTTGCACTTGGGATGGCGCGGGAGGCGGCGCCGCGAATCCATGATCTTCTCGCCTTTGGTGTCCCATTCGATCGCGACCTGGAAGGAAAGCTCGCCGTCGGACGCGAAGCCGCACATTCGGCCCGGCGCATCGTACATGTGCGCGGCGACGGAGCCGGTGCCGCGATCATCGCGGCCTTGAGCGAAGCTGTGCGCCGCACGCCGTCGATCCGTATCATCGAAGGTCTGGTCGCCGAAGCATTGTTGACCGAGCACGGTGCCGTCACGGGCATTCAATTGCGCGAGGCCGGCCATCCCTGTGCACGGCCGATCACCCTCGCCTCGCGCGCGATCGTGCTGGCCACCGGCGGCCTTGGGCATCTCTATGCCGTCACCACCAATCCGCTCGAGGCCAGCGGCTCGGGCCTTGCGATCGCCGCTCGCGCCGGTGCGGTGATCGCCGATCCGGAATTCGTGCAATTCCATCCGACCGCCATCAGGGTCGGGCGCGATCCGGCGCCGCTTGCGACCGAGGCGCTGCGCGGCGAAGGCGCGACGCTCATCAACGGCAATGGCGAGCGTTTTATGGCGGCGCGCCATCCGCTCGCCGAGCTCGCACCGCGCGACATCGTCGCCCGCGGCGTCTTTGCCGAAATCGCGGCCGGACGCGGTGCCTTCCTCGATGCGCGGCAGGCGCTGGGTGCGCCCTTCGCCGACAAATTTCCGACCGTGCATGCAAGCTGCCTCGCCGCCGGAATTGATCCCGCGGCAGAGGCCATCCCGATCGCGCCGGCCGCGCACTATCACATGGGCGGCATCGCGGTGGACGCGCGCGGCCGCAGCTCGATCGACGGGCTCTGGGCCGGCGGCGAAGTGGCCTGCACCGGCGCGCATGGCGCCAACCGGCTCGCTTCCAATTCGTTGCTGGAGGCCGTGGTCTACGCCGCGCGCATCGCCGAGGACATCGCCGGCTGCGCCGTCCCCGCGCCCGCCCGGCTTCCGGACGCATTGGTGATGCCGCGCGGCGGCGCGCCGGAGGCTACGGCCGTGAAGCGGCTGCGAGCCATGATGAACACACGCGTCGGCGTCATCCGCGACGCCGACGGATTGGCGGAGGCCGTCCGCAGCTTCGCCGCGCTTGAACGCGAGGCCGGCAACATCGCGCTGCGCAACATGGCGACCTCCGCGCTGCTCGTAGCCGCTGCTGCCTGGAGCCGGCGCGAGAGCCGCGGCGCGCATTTCCGCGCCGACCATCCGGCGGATGTCCCTGCCCTGGCGCAACGAACGATGACCACGCTCGACGCTGTGCGCGAAGTGGCCGACGGCCTCGCCGATCGCCCGATGCCACCCACCGCGCAACCCATCATGGCCTGACGGAGCTCTCATGATCACCGCAACCTCGCTGCTCTATCCCGACGCCTTTCTCTCGCCCCTCGCAATTGACGAGGCCGTGCAGCGCGCACTCGACGAAGATCTCGGTCGCGCCGGCGACGTCACCTCGCTGGCAACGATTCCGGAAGCAACGACGGCGCAGGCGATCCTGGTCGCCCGCCAGTCCGGCGTGATCGCCGGATTGCCGCTGGCGCTGGCGACGCTGCAAAAGCTCTCGCCCGACATCGACGTGCGTGCGCATGTCCGCGACGCGGCACGGGTTGCCCGGGGGCAGCAGGTGTTGACGATCTCAGGGCCCGCGCGCGCCATTCTCACGTCGGAGCGGACCGCACTGAACTTCGTCGGCCGCCTGTCGGGTATCGCGACGCTGACGGCCGACTATGTCGCGCGCACCGAAGGCACGCGGATGCGCATCTGCTGCACGCGAAAGACCACGCCGGGATTGCGGGCGCTGGAAAAGTACGCCGTGCGCTGCGGCGGCGGTTTCAATCACCGCTTCGGCCTCGACGATGCGATCCTGATCAAGGACAATCACATCGCGGTCGCCGGCGGCATCCGCCCCGTGCTGGAGCGCGCCCGCGCTCATGCCGGCCATCTCGTCAAGATCGAGATCGAGGTGGACACGCTTGCGCAACTGCGCGAGGTACTGGCCACCGGAATGGCCGACGCGGTGCTGCTCGACAACATGGATACCGCGACGTTGCGCGAGGCGGCGCGGATCAACGAGGGCCGCCTCAAGCTGGAAGCGTCCGGCGGCGTCACACTGGACTCGATCGCGGCGATCGCCGCCACCGGCGTCGACTACGCCTCGGCCGGCGCGCTGACGCACTCGGCGCCGAATTTCGACTGTGCGCTGGATATCGAGGCGTGATGGTCCTTGCCTCTCCCCGCAAGCGGGCGAGGCAAGAAAACTACCGCCGCTCGCCCATCTCCGCGGAACTCTTGGCTTCCTGCGCAAGCGCGGCGGAAAGCGCTGCGGTCTGCGCGGGCGTGCCCCAGCTTGGCTCCTCGCTGCCATCGCCCCAGGCGCGCGGACGGTAGAAGGTGTGCACGCCGGTCTTGTACATCTTCTTCATCTCGGCGACCCAGGACGGGCGCACCCAATAGGCATGGTAGTGCGTGGACTTGCCGACCTCGGGCAGCCAGATCTGGCCATCGAGCATCGCCTTCGAAATCTTCTTGGCGCGCTCCCACATCTCGGGCTCGCGGATCACGTCGGCGTTGTTGTCGCAGGCGAAGGTGAACTGGCAGGCGAGGTGGCGGTACTTGTTCTGATAGACCACGCCGCACACGGTGTCGGGATATTTTCCCGAGAACACGCGGTTCATCACGACCTGCGCGACCGCCATCTGGCCGCGCACGGCCTCGCCGCGCGATTCGAAATAGACCGCTTCGGCGAGACACTTCTCGGACTTGGCGCGCGACTTGTCGTCGAGCGCGAGCCGCTCCGCGGGCGATCTGGCGCGCTGGTTGTCGGCGTTGACCTCGCCCTTCGGGGCGACGCTCTCGCCGCTCTCGATGTCCTTGGCGATCTCGGCTGTCGGCGGCGACAGCGAGGCCGTCACCTTCATATCGGGATCAGGCATTACGATCAGCGGCTCGGCCCCGGGCTGCCAGCTCTCGATGCTCTCGAGACTACCGCCGAGCGAGGAGCTGCCGAAGAACAGGTTCGACGTCTTGACGCTGAAGGGATCGCGCGCCGGGGCGGCCGGCGCCGTGGCCCGCTTCAGCGCTTCCAGCGGCTGCACCGCGATCGCGCGCGCGGCATCGCTCGCCTGCGGCGCATTGGTATATTGCGGCAGCGGCGGTGCACGGAGCGCTTCCTGGAGCTCGGGATCGAGCGCGGCCGCGGACTCCGGCGACATCGGCGGCGGTAACGCGGCGGTCTTGGCACCGAATACCGAGCTGTTCGAGGTCGCGGGATTTTCCTGCGCGGGCACTGCCGGCGGCGCAGCGGCCTCGGGAGGTGTCGTCGGGGTCATGATCGCGAGGCGATCACCCTTCATCGAGCGATCGACCTTTGGAAAATCGGCGGCCTGGTAGTGCGGCGGCGTCTGCAGCGCCGGATTGCGGCTGATCGCACCCGTGACGTCGCGACCATCGATGCTGGCGAGGCGAACCATTGCGCTCTGCGGAACCGAGGTGCCGATCGGCCGGGAAAAACTGTAGGTGGCGAGCTGGATCGAGGACGCCGCGGAATACACCTGCTTCTGCCAACGCTCGGCGACGCCCGGTTGGCGCGCCAGCAGCGAGGCAATGTCCTGATAGCCGGTCTCTCTCGGCATCAATGCGAAGATGCAGAGACCGATGCCGAAGGACGCGAACCGCGCGCCCTTCGGATGGTTACGCAACAGTGACATCGATACGCTCACGCTACGCTTACGCCAGTTCCGATCGAACGTCAGTACATCCGTGCAATTCGATCTTGATTGTAAGTATCCAATTTAGGTTGCCGGTGCGTTAATCGACGTGGCGCGCACGGCACACTCAAGCAAACACGGGTGTTTTCACGGGGCGATCGCGCGCGGTGGTAAATGCGTCGTCACGTCAGGGGGTAAACAACCGGTCAACGCGAATGGTGAAGGAACTCTTGCGCACATGTATCAATACGGGACGCGCGATCATTATGCTGTTTGGCGTTTGCGCAAAGCGTTCCCCATCACGGGTGTCATGCTTCGCGAAAGCGGGGCATCCAGTACGCCGCGTCGTCTCGATTCATCACGACCGTCTCGGCGTATTGGATCGCCCGGTCAAGCCGGGCGATGACAGGGAGTGCGGCGAACGCGTCCCGCAAGCTCGTCATTGCGAGCGCAGCGAAGCAATCCAGTCTGCCTCCGGGGAAAGATTCTGGATTGCTTCGCTGCGCTCGCAATGACGGTAGGGATACAGCATCACGCAAAGAGGCGGGGTTGGGGCCCCCGCCTCTTTCATTCCAGCATATCGATGCTGCTTACGCCTGGCTCGCGATTGCCTTGCCGAGCGCGGCTTGCGCCGCAGCCAGGCGGGCGATCGGCACGCGGTAGGGCGAGCAGGAGACGTAGTCGAGGCCGATCGTGTGGCAGAAGGCGACGGAGGCGGGATCGCCGCCGTGCTCGCCGCAGATGCCGACCTTGAGCGAGGCCCGCGTCTTGCGGCCGCGCGCGACGCCGATCTTGACGAGCTCACCGACGCCCTCTTGATCAAGCGCGATGAAGGGATCGACCGAGAGGATGCCCTTCGCCACGTAGGGACCGAGGAAGCTCGCCGCGTCGTCGCGGCTGATGCCGTACGTCGTCTGCGTGAGATCGTTGGTGCCGAACGAGAAGAACTCGGCGCTTTCCGCGATCTCGGCCGCGAGCAGACAGGCGCGCGGCAGCTCGATCATGGTGCCGACTTGATAGGCGATCTTCGTATTGGTCTCGCGCATCACCGCCTGCGCAGTCGCATCGATCCGCGCCTTGACGAGGTCGAGCTCGGCCTTTGTCGCAATCAGCGGGACCATCACCTCGAGACCGACGGCCTTGCCGGTGCGCTTCTGCGCCTCGACCGCGGCCTCGAAGATTGCGCGCGCCTGCATCTCGGCGATTTCAGGATAGGCGATCGCGATGCGGCAGCCGCGGAAGCCGAGCATCGGATTGAACTCCGAGAGCTCGCGGGCGCGGTCGGCCAGGCGCCGCGGATCAGTGTTCATGGCGCGCGCCACTTCCTCGACCTCGGCATGGGTGTGCGGCAGGAACTCGTGCAGCGGCGGATCAAGCAGGCGGACCGTGACGGGAAGACCCTTCATGATCTCGAACAGCTCGACGAAGTCGGCGCGCTGCATCGGCAGCAGCTTGGCGAGCGCGGCACGGCGTGCCTGCTCGTCTTCGGAGAGGATCATTTCGCGCACCGTGCGGATGCGCGTCTCCTCGAAGAACATGTGCTCGGTGCGGCACAGGCCGATGCCCTCGGCGCCGAACTTGATCGCGGTGCGGGCATCCTCGGGCGTATCGGCATTGACGCGCACGCCGATCTTGCGGACCTGGTCGGCCCAGTTCATCAACGTGCCGAACTCGCCGGACAGCTCCGGCTCGATCATCGGCATGCGGCCGGCGAGCACCTGGCCGAGCGAACCATCAATGGTGATGACGTCGCCGGTCTTGAAGGTGCGCGAGCCGATGCTCATGGTACCGCGGCCGTAATCGACGCGGATGGTGCCGCAGCCGGAGACGCAGGGCTTGCCCATGCCGCGCGCGACCACCGCCGCGTGCGAGGTCATGCCGCCGCGCGTGGTCAAGATGCCTTCGGCGGCGTGCATGCCGTGGATGTCTTCCGGGCTGGTCTCGATCCGGACCAGGATCACCTTGCGTCCATCGGCCTGGAGCTTGGCCGCCTCGTCCGAGGAGAACACGATCTCGCCGGAGGCTGCTCCCGGCGAGGCCGGCAGGCCGGTCGCGATCACGTCGCGCTTGGCGTTGGGATCGATGGTCGGATGCAACAGCTGATCGAGCGAGGCTGGATCGATCCGGGTCACCGCTTCCTTTTTCGAAATCAGGCCTTCATTGGCCAGCTCGACCGCGATGCGCAGCGCCGCTTTCGCAGTGCGCTTGCCGCTGCGGGTCTGGAGCATCCAGAGCTTGCCCTGCTCGACCGTGAACTCCATGTCCTGCATGTCGCGGTAGTGCTTCTCGAGCAGCGTGTAGATCCGCGTCAGCTCCTTGAAGGCCTCCGGCATCGCCGATTCCATCGACGCCCTGTCGGAGCCCGATTCCTTCCGCGCCTCCTCGGTGATGTCCTGCGGCGTGCGGATACCCGCCACCACGTCCTCGCCTTGCGCGTTGATCAGGAATTCGCCGTAGAGCTTGCTTTCGCCGGTCGAGGGATTGCGCGTGAAGGCAACGCCGGTCGCGGAGGTATCGCCCATGTTGCCGAACACCATGGCCTGCACGTTGACCGCGGTGCCCCAGGATTCCGGAATGTCGTGCAGCTTGCGGTAGGTCACCGCGCGCGCGTTCATCCAGGAGGAAAACACCGCACCGATCGCGCCCCAGAGCTGGTCGTGCGGATCCTGCGGGAATTCCTTGCCAGTCTCGCGCGCGACCGCGTCCTTGTACTTGCCGACCAGCTCGACCCAGTCGTCCGCGGACAGATCGGTATCGAGCGTGTAACCCTGGCTGTCCTTGAAGGTGTCGAGGATTTCCTCGAAATGATGATGCTCGAAGCCGAGCACCACGTCCGAATACATGGTGATGAAGCGGCGATAGCTGTCATAGGCAAAGCGGCGGTCACCCGACAACTCGGCCAGCGCTTCCACGGTCTGGTCGTTGAGGCCGAGATTGAGCACGGTGTCCATCATGCCCGGCATCGAGGCGCGCGCGCCGGAACGCACGGAGACGAGCAGCGGGTTCTTGATGTCGCCGAACACCTTGCCGGTCAACTTGCCGACATGCTCCAGCGCCTTCTCAACCTGCGACTGCAGTTCCTTCGGATAGGTCTTGTCGTGTGCGTAGAAGTAGGTGCAGACCGAGGTCGGGATGGTGAAGCCCGGAGGTACCGGCAGGCCCAGATTGGCCATCTCGGCAAGGTTGGCGCCCTTGCCGCCGAGCAGGTCACGCATTTCCGAGCGGCCTTCGGCCTTGCCGTCACCGAATGTGAACACCCATTTGCCGGCCTTGGCCGCTGCTGGCGCCGCCTTGGCGGAGGTAGCCTTCTTGGGTGCGGGCTTTGCAGCGACCTTCGGCAGAGCCGCCTTGGTCACAGCCTTTGCCGCCGGCTTGGCAGCGGGCTTTGCAACGGGCTTGGCGACCGGCTTCGGCGTGCTCTTGGCCAGCGCCTTGCGGGCCCGCGGCGCGGCCTTTGCGGCAGTGGAGGACTTTGATTTCGCTGGGATTTTCGCTGGCACTTTCTTGGGCTTCGAGGCGGCTTTGGCCATAGCTTGCACACAACCTGCGAGAGGAATGGGAAATCGCGGGCCTTACACCACTTTGGGCGGGCCCGCGCAAGTCGGAGAGTTCCGAAAAGTGAACGCCTAGAAGCGGAGCCACTTCAGGAGCCCAAGCCCGATCGCGCCATTCACGATGAGAAAGATCGCGACGATAAGATTCAGGAGTCGCGGCATGATCAGGATGAGCACGCCCGCAATCAACGACAGGATCGGCGAAATGTGGGCGACGGTGATGTGCATGAATTATCTTTCTGTGGAGGTGGACGAATCGCGGGCGGATCATAGCGGCCCCGGTTCCGCGAGTAGAGACGCGGAAAGCCAATGCGAGTTCCCGGCTTCTCGAAAACTGCCCGAAATTGCCGCGGATACGGCAGGCCTTTTCCCGGAACATTGCGAAGTCGCATGCATTGGCCACCGGTTGCGCCACTGGCGCTTGCCAAACATCACATCGAAGGAGTTGCCCATGCGGAACAGGATTCTTGCCCTTGCAGCGCTGGGCGTTGCGATCGGCTCGCCCCTTGCGGCACAGGCGCAAAGCGATGTCACGGTGGGACGCGCGCCTACCGTGGTCGACAGTGCCCCCAGCATTGCCGTCGACCAGCGGCCGGCCTTCCGCGACTATGTCGTCGAACAACGTGTGCCGCCCTTCCGCATCCCGGATCGCGTGGTGGTGGGCGCCACCTTACCCGAGAGCGGCGTCACGTATTATGACGTGCCGCAGCGTTTCGGCGCCACCACCTATCGCTACACCGTCGTGAACGGCGAGACCGTGCTGGTCGAACCGCGCTCGCGTCGCATCGTCGAGGTGCTGGACTGAGACTGAGATCGACTACCTGAGATCGACTAGATGTCCGGCGCGCCACATCAGGCTGGCGCGAGCAGTGTTAAATCGGACATCAGGCCCCGCCCGGTCCTCCCCCCGCCGGGCGGGGCACTTTTTTGCGGGCTCCTGTTGCGCTCGTGTCCCGAGCAAGCGAAGCGCGACCCGGACCCGGAAGCCCCAAGCGCGCGGCGACATGGGGCCGGCTCTGCAGCGCATCACTCCGCGAAGGGCGGCGCGCTGCGCAGCGTCCGGGCACGAGCCTCAATCCTGAATCTTCGAGAAATCCGCCACCGCCCGTGTGGCGCTGCGAATCTCGTTCAGCAGCTTCAACCGATTCTCGCGCACCTTCGCATCGTCGTCATTGACGCGAACCTTGTCGAAGAACGAATCCACAGGCGGACGCAATTTCGCCAGAGTGCTCATGGCCGCGGCAAAGTCTTCCTTGGCGACGGCGGCGCTCGCTTCCGCCTTGACCTCGCCGATCGCTTTCGCCAGCGCCTTCTCTTCATCGAGGCTGTAGAGCGCAGCATCCGGCGCGCCGTCGAACGTACGCTTGTCCTTCTTCTCCTCGATCGAGAGGATGTTGCTGGCGCGCTTGGTGCCGGCCAGCAGGTTCTTGCCGTCGTCAGTGTCGAGAAACCTGCCCAGCGCCTCGACTCGGCGCACGATCATCAGAAGATCGTCCTGGCCGCCGAGCGCGAACACGGCATCGACGAGATCGTGACGCGCGCCCTGCTCGCGGAGCTGGACCTTGAGGCGGTCGGCGAAGAAGGCGAGCAGGTCTATCGGAAGCTTTTGCGCATCGGCCGGCTTAACCGACAAACCGGCGAGTGCGGACGCCGCCACCTTCATGACCGACAAACGCAGCGCGTTCTCGGCAATCAACCGGATCACCCCGAGGGCAGCTCTCCGCAGCGCATACGGATCCTTGCTCCCCGTCGGCTTCTCGTCGATGGCCCAAAAGCCAACGAGCGTATCGAGCTTATCGGCGAGCGCCACAGCAACGCTGACCGGATCGGACGGTACGCGATCGGCAGGTCCTTGCGGCTTGTAGTGCTCCTCGCAGGCGGCCGCGACCGAAGCGTCCTCGCCCTGCGCCAACGCATAATACTTGCCCATCAATCCCTGCACCTCGGGGAATTCGCCGACGACTTCGGTCAGCAGATCCGCCTTGGCCAGATGCGCGGCGCGCGTTGCCTTGCCAACGTCGGCGCCGACCAGCGGCGCGATCTCGGCCGCCAGGCGCTCGATGCGCTTGATTCGCGCGGCCTGCGTGCCGAGCTTCTCGTGGAACACGATCTGCTCGAATTTCGGCAGCCGCTCCTCGAGCTTGGTCTTCAGATCCGTTTCATAGAAGAACTTCGCATCACTGAGCCGCGCGCGGATGACCCGCTCGTTGCCGGCGATGATGGTCTTGCCGCCGTCGGTCGCCTCGATGTTGGCAACGAGGATGAACTTATTGGCGAGCTCGCCCGTCTTGGGATCGCGCACCACGAAGCACTTCTGGTTGTTGCGGATCGTGGCGCGGATGACTTCCGCGGGCGTCGTCAAGAATTCCGGCTCGAACGAGCCCATCAGCACGACCGGCCATTCGACGAGGCCGGCGACCTCGTCGAGCAGGTTCTGGTCCTCGACGAGCTCGAACCCTTGCGCGAAGGCGAGCTGCTTGGCGTCGGTGAGGATCGCATCCTTGCGGCGCTCAGGGTCGAGCACGACTTTTGCGGCGAGAAGTTTAGCCTCGTAGTCCTCGAAACGACGCACGGAAATCGCCGCAGGTGCGAGGAAGCGATGGCCGTAAGTGGTTTGGCCGGCCTCGATGCCGTCCACCGAGAACTTCACGACGTCGGGCTGTTCCGTCTCGAGCCCGAAAGTCGCGGTGATTGCGTGCAGCGGACGCACCCAGTTCAGCGATCCGGGTTTGCCGGAGCGCGCGCCCCAGCGCATCGCTTTCGGCCAGGGGAAGGTGCGGATGATCACCGGCAGGATTTCCGCGAGCACGTCGATCGCGGCGCTGCCGGGCTTCTCGATCAGCGCAATATAGAAGTCGCCCTTCGGATCCCGTTGGATTTTGGCTTCGTCGAGCGAATTCAAACCGGTCGCTTTCAGAAAGCCCTGCACGGCCGCATCGGGTGCGCCGATCTTCGGTCCGCGGCGTTCGGTCTTGAGGTCAGGCTGGCGCGCAGGGATGCCGTGCACGGTGAGCGCGAGGCGGCGCGGCGTCGCGAAAGCCCTTGCGCCCTCGTAGACGAGGCCTTCGGCGACCAGCCTGTCGGTGACCATGCGGCGCAGATCGTCGGCCGCCTTGGCCTGCATGCGCGCGGGGATTTCTTCCGAGAACAGTTCAAGCAAAAGATCGGGCATCAGGCCGCTCCGCCCGCTTCAGTATGGATCCAGGCTTCGCCACAGGCCTTGGCCAGCTCGCGCACGCGCAGAATGTAGCTCTGCCGCTCGGTCACGGAGATCACGCCGCGCGCATCGAGCAGATTGAAGACGTGGCTCGCCCTGATGCACTGGTCATAGGCCGGCAGTGCCATCAGATGCTGCCTGCTGTTGTCGCCTTCGCGCCAGCCGGCGTCGAGATATTTCCTGCAGGCCGCTTCGGCCATCCTGAACTGCTCGAACAGCATCGCGGTGTCGGCATGTTCAAAGTTGTGCCGCGAATATTCCTGCTCGGCTTGCAGGAAGACGTCGCCATAGGTGACCCTGGCGTCGCCATCGCGGCCGTTGAAGTTGAGGTCGTAGACGCGATCGACGCCCTGCACATACATCGCGAGGCGCTCGAGCCCGTAGGTGAGCTCGCCCGCCACCGGCGCGCATTCGAAGCCCGCGACCTGCTGGAAATAGGTGAACTGGCTGACTTCCATACCGTCGCACCAGCATTCCCACCCGAGGCCCCAGGCGCCCAGCGTCGGGCTCTCCCAATCGTCCTCGACGAAGCGGATGTCGTGCACGGCGGAATCGATGCCGATCGCGGCGAGCGACTTCAGGTACAGCTCCTGAAGGTTCGGCGGCGACGGCTTCATGATCACCTGGAACTGGTAGTAGTGCTGCATCCGGTTCGGGTTCTCGCCGTAGCGACCGTCCTTGGGCCGGCGCGAGGGCTGCACATAGGCCGCGTTCCACGGCTTTGGCCCGAGCGCGCGCAGGGTGGTCGCCGGATGAAAGGTGCCCGCGCCCATCTCCATGTCGTAGGGCTGCAGGATCACGCAGCCCTGCTCGGCCCAGAACCGCTGGAGCGCGAGGATGAAGCCCTGGAACGAGCGTTCCGGGCGCATATGGGCGGGCAAGGAGGCGTCCATCGTCAGATCAGGCTCTCGCGGGGGGGTTTTGAATCGCGCGGGACCGTATCGGCGGCGGGGATGGGAATCAAGGCGAAGGGGGCGGGAAAGCAGCCCAGTTCTCCGTCATAGCCGAGCTGTCCCTGCCATCCACGAATGTTTGGCGCGGCACGAAGAACGTGGATGCCCGGGAGAAGCCCGGGCATGACGAATGGCGCAACTACCCCGGGCGGTAAGCTCCGGTCACGGGGTCACGTTTCAGCGTCTGGATGTCCCCCATATGGGCGGCTTCGGTGACGCGCGACAAGCGCATCTCCTCCAGCTCCTGGTTGATCCGGACAGCGGTCTTGTAGGCCCAGCGGACCACGGCAAGCCCGCCCAGCACGCCCGCGAAAGCGACGAACGGCGGCATCGGTCGATCCTTGTCTAGTGCTCAGCCCCCACGCGCATTGTTGCGCAGATGGACCTGCGCCGCAATCGGAGGGCAGAGGGGCCAAATGGCGCGGGAGTGCGAGCCCTAGAACCCGAATTTCGCCCAAATCGCCCGCGTCTCGACCGCCGAGATCAGCTCATCAGGCAGACCGGCCATTGTTTCCAGCGCCGAAAGCTGACCCGCCCCGGGCGATTTCCGGCCCAGAAGACCGGACAACAGACCGGTCGGCTGCGCGATCACAGGGGTGAGAACCTTCTCGCCGTAGCGGGCACGAAGAGTTGAGCGGAGATCGCCGATGCTGTCGGCGAGCCCTAGCGCGACCGCGCTCTCGCCCGCCCAATATTCGCCCGTGAACAGGGTGTCGTCGGTGCCCCTCAGGCGTCCGCCGCGGCTGTCCTTTACCAGGGCAATGAAGATCTGGTGGATCTCACGCTGGATCGCCTTCAGCTTCGCCACGTCATCAGGATTTTCCGGGAGGAACGGATCGAGCATCGCCTTATGGGCCCCGGCGGTGTAGAGGCGCCGCTCGACGCCGAGCCGCTTGATAGCCTCCTGGAAACCAAAACTGCCACCGACCACGCCGATCGAACCGAGGATCGAAGAGGGATCGCAGATGATCTCATCGCCGGCACAGGCGATCATGTAGCCGCCTGAGGCGGCGACGTCCTCGACGAAGACCAGCACGGGCAGCTTCTTCTCCGCCGCGAGCTGCTTGATGCGCAGGTAGATCTGGCGCGACTGCACCGGCGAGCCGCCAGGCGAATTGATCACCAAGGCCACCGCCTTGGCGTTGCGATGTGAAAACGCCCGCTCCAGCACGCGCGCTACGCCCGCGAGCGTCATGCCGGGGCGCAGCGGCGTCACTGCGCCGATCACGCCGGACAGCCGCACCACGGGCACAATTGGCGTGCCGGGCCGGAAACGCGCCGGCAGATATTGCATGAGCTTGTCGGCCAGGCCGGAACTCTCACGATCGTTCAAATGTTCGGCCATGCCGTTACCTCTGTTTAACCATTTTTTATCACGCGACTGTCATTGGAAGTGCCTGGAACGTGTTTTGCAGATTTCCCGTTGGGAGGCTGCAATGAGGCAGCGGAGAACGCCATGAAAATCTATTTGCTGATGCTGCTGATCGGTGCGCTGTTCATGGCGATCCGCCTGACGACGCCGCAGGAACAGCAGTCGGAATCGCTTCCGCAATAAGCAATCACGGCTCCGCCAGCGGCAAGACCGCCCTCCCCTCCAGAATCTCCTTCACCTCTTTTTCAGGCACGCCCGACTCGTCGTTGAGCATGAGCCCCGGCAGCACTCGCGCCGGCGCCCGGCCGCCTTTCACCGCGCGCACCAGCACCCGGATCGCGGGCCGTCCCGCCTCGCCGTGAACCGGCAGGATCGAGAGACTGCCGAAGCCCCGTGACAGCGCTGCCAGGACGTCGGCGATCCCATCTGCACGCCAGATCAACGTCAGCACGCCGTTCGATCGGAGGATGCGCCGCGCCGCATACACCCATGCATTCAGTGTCTCGTCCCTCGCGACATGGGCGGTGTGACGCGCCTGGTCCGGCGAGCCGCGATGCCGAACCGGATCGTTGAAAGGCGGGTTCATCAGCACCACGTCGACGCTGTCGGGCACGAGCCCATTTGCCGCAAACGCCTGTGCATCGGCAGTGACGTCGAGCACGATCGTCTCGGCGGCAATTCCATTCGCCGCCGCATTGGACCGCGCAAGCTCTGCCAGCACCGGATCGATCTCGACCAGGCCGAGCCGCAATCCAGCCACGCGCCTGGCAAGCGCGAGGCCCGCCGTACCGATGCCGGCGCCGAGATCGATCACGCGATCGCCCGCCTTGGCCGCGGTCGCCGCCGCAAGCAGGATGGCGTCGTGTCCGGCGCGATGGCCGGATCGCTTCTGCTTCAGGCGCAACTGCCCGCCGAGAAAGGTGTCCTCGGTGATATCAGCTGCGGCCTCAATCATCGCCGCGCAATTCGTGGCTGAGCCCGGCCGCGGTGAGAAGCTGGCGGGCCTCGAGGGCGTCATCCTCATGGACCAGGATCCGCCGCGGCAAAATGCCGAGCGAGCCCTCGATGATGCTCATGTTCTGGTCAAGCACCAGATGATGGATATTGGCACCGTCGAGCAGCGCGCCGATCGCTGACACCAGCACCATGTCGTTGGTCCGAACCAGTTCACGCAAACGCAGGTCTCCTGCCTGAAAAAGAGGGAAGCGGCAAATGTCAATGGTTCCGCGGCACTTGCCGCATCCGCCACCAGTTTCTATTGTCTTTCCATCAGAATAGCCCTTCCGGGGCAAATATTGGAGACCGGCGTGGCCGTCATCGTACCTTTCGAAACTCCCGGCGCGTCGATCGAAGAGCTGGTTGCCCTTGTCGCCGGTGACATGGAGCGCGTCAACGCCACGATTCTGTCGCGGACCGGTTCGGATGTGACCATGATCCCGGAGGTCGCCAATCATTTGATCTCCTCCGGGGGAAAACGCCTGCGGCCGATGCTGACGCTCGCCATGGCCAACCTCGCCGGCTACACCGGCGACGGCCACATCAAGCTCGCCGCCTCCGTCGAGTTCATGCATACCGCGACCCTGCTCCACGACGACGTCGTCGACGAAAGCGAGATGCGCCGAGGCAAGCTGTCGGCGCGCATGCTCTGGGGCAACGAGGCGAGCGTGCTGGTCGGCGACTTCCTGCTCGGCCAAGCCTTCCGCATGATGGTCGAGGTCGGCTCGCTGCGCGCGCTGGACATCCTCTCTGCGGCCGCCGCGACCATCGCCGAGGGCGAGGTGATGCAGCTCGCCGCGGCCAAGAACACCGCGACCACCGAGGACGAATATCTCGCCGTGATCCGCGGCAAGACGGCCGAGCTGTTCGCCGCCGCCTGCGAGGTCGGCCCCGTGATCGCCAACCGCCCGAAGGCGGAGCAGACCGCCTGCCGCTCGGTCGGCATGAATCTCGGCATCGCCTTCCAGCTCGTCGACGACGTGCTCGACTATGGCGGCAAGAGCGCCAAGCTCGGCAAGAACACCGGCGACGATTTCCGCGAAGGCAAGATCACGCTGCCGGTGGTGCTCGCCTTCCGCCGCGGCAACGACACCGAGCGCGCCTTCTGGATTCGGGCACTGGAGCGCGGCGACATCGGCGATTCCGATCTCGACCACGCCATCGGCCTGATGAACAAGCACCGCGCGCTGGAGGACACGCTGAGCCGCGCCCAGCACTACGGCGCCATGGCCGTGGACGCGCTGGCACTGTTCCCGTCCTCGCCGATGAAGAGCGCGCTGGAACAGGTCGTGGCGTTCTGTCTGGCGCGATCACATTAAGCGTGACAGCCTGACGCGCTTTCCACTCGTCATTGCGAACTCAGCGAAGCAATCCGAAATCCTTCCGCGGTGGCGATCTGGATTGCTTCGCTCCGCTCCCAATGACGGAGCGTTAGGCAGCATCGCACTCCCTCCCGTGTCCCGGACGCGCTGCAACGCTCTTCGCGGGGCCGCGCAGAGCCGGGACTCACGCGGCACGCGCAGCTAGATGGGTCCCGGCTCCGCAGCGCACCGCCAAGAGGCGCTGCGCTGCGTCCGAAGCACGAGCGCGGTCCGGCAAGTGCCCACCGCACATTCCTACCAGACGCGCTGTCTCCCCCACCGAACCATCATATCACTTACACTGCTCGCGCCTGCTGCTGCCCGCTCCAGTCACTTGCTTTTTGCAAGTCACTCACTTACCTTCCTGCCATGCAGCCCAAATCTTCCTCCATCCTGGAATGCCCTGTCGGCCGCGCCGTGCAGACGGTTGGCGAATGGTGGAGCATTTTGATCCTGCGCGATGCCTTTCAGGGCGCGACGAAATTCGACGAGTTTTCGCAAAGCCTCGGGATCGCGCCGAACATCCTGTCGCGGCGGCTCGCCCATCTCACCGAGAACGGCATGTTTGTTCGCCGCCGCTATCATGAGCGGCCGCCGCGCTACGAATATGCGCTGACGGACAAGGCGCGGGATTTCTTTCCCGTGATCGTGGCGCTGCTCGCCTGGGGCAACAAGCATCTCGCTCCAGAGGGCGAAGCCATCCGGCTGGCGAGCCGCGACGAGATCCGCCCGTTCGATCCTGTCGTCGTCGATGCCGCCGACCTGCGTCCGATCACGCTCACCAATGCAGTCGTCATCGCAGGTCCACGCGCCAGCCGCGGGATGCGCAAACGACTCGCTTCACTCAAGGCCATGAACCCGGCCGTCGCGCCGTCTGGAGACTGACATGCGTCGTATCGTCGTGACGGGAATGGGCGCGGTGTCGCCGCTTGGCTGCGGTGTCGAGCGGTCTTGGCGCCGGCTGCTGGCCAGTCAAAGCGGGCTGCGCCCTCTGCCCGAATGGGCGCAGGTACTGCCGGCGCACATCGCCGGACTCGTGCCCGACAAGGGCGATGACGCCGAAGCCGGCTTCGATCCCGCACAGGCGGCTGCGCCAAAAGACCAGCGCAAGATGGACCGCTTCATCCTGTTCGCGCTGCTCGCCACCGCAGAAGCAGTGTCGCAAGCCAAATGGATGCCGCAGGACGCCGCGGCGCTGGCGCGGACTGCGACGATCATCGCTTCCGGCGTCGGCGGCTTTCCGGCGATCGCAGAGGCGGTGCGCATCACGGAGCAGCGCGGCGCGCGCCGGCTCTCGCCCTTCACGATCCCCTCGTTCCTCGCCAATCTCGCCGCTGGCCACGTCTCGATCAGATACGGCTACAAGGGACCGCTGGGCACGCCCGTCACCGCCTGCGCGGCCGGGGTCCAGGCGATCGGCGATGCCGCGCGCATGATTCGCGCCGACGAGATCGACGTCGCAATCTGCGGCGGTGCGGAGGCCTGTATCGATATCGTCAGCCTCGGTGGCTTTGCTGCGGCACGTGCGCTGTCGAGCGGCTTCAACGATGAGCCTGCACGCGCCTCGCGCCCGTTCGATCGCGACCGCGACGGTTTTGTGATGGGCGAAGGCGCCGGCATCCTAGTGATCGAGGAACTGGAGCATGCGCTGGCGCGCGGCGCGGCGCCGATCGCGGAGATCGTCGGCTATGGCACGACGGCGGATGCCTATCACATGACCTCAGGGCCGCCCGACGGTGATGGCGCCCGCCGCGCCATGGAGATCGCGCTTCGGCAGGCGAACCTTGCGCCCTCGGATGTGCAGCACCTCAACGCCCATGCGACATCGACGCCCGCCGGCGACGAGAGCGAGCTTGGCGCCATCGCCGCGCTGTTCGGCCGTGACCGCGGCATTGCCGTGAGCGCGACCAAATCGGCCACCGGCCATCTGCTCGGCGCCGCCGGCGGGTTGGAGGCGATCTTCACCGTGCTGGCTTTACGCGACCAGATCGCGCCGCCGACGCTTAATCTCGAAAACCCGGATCCTGGCGCTGACGGCATCGACATCGTCGCCGGCGCAGCGCGGCCGATGCCGATCCAGAGCGCCATCTCGAACGGCTTCGGATTTGGCGGGGTCAATGCCAGCGTGATCTTCCGCCGGATGGGCTAAACGAGGGGCCTTGCAATCGCGTCAGGCTTCGCTACCAAAACACAATGATCACGACGAATTTCTGGCTGTTCCTGGTGGCAGCTTGTCTCATTGCCGCCGTTCCCGGCCCCGGCATCTTCTATGTCGCGGCACGGACATTATCGGAGGGACGCGTCAGCGGTTTCGCATCGACTGCGGGCACGGCGCTGGGCGGACTGGTTCATGTGGTGGCGGGCAGCCTCGGCATCTCCGCGATCATCCTGGCCAGCGCCGAACTGTTCGCCGCAGTGAAATTTATCGGCGCGCTCTATCTGGTCTGGCTCGGTATCAAGACTTTTCGCAGCGCCGGCCGGGCACCGTCTCTCGAGAGCGAGCCCATCGGCGACAATCGCGCCTTTCGCGACGGCGTGCTGGTGGAGGCGCTGAACCCGAAGACCGCCGCGTTCTTCCTCACCTTCATTCCGCAGTTCCTCGATCCCGCGGGATCGAACCCCGCGCTGCAATTCGTCCTCCTCGGCGCAATCTCGGTGACGCTGAACACGCTCGCCGATGCGGTGGTGGTGCTGATGGCAGCAGCGACGCGCAAGCAGCTGATCGGACGGCCGCATCTGATGCGGCGCCTCACGCAGGGCTCGGGCGTCTTCATCGCCGGCCTCGGCCTGTCGCTCGCGCTGGCCCGGCGGCCGGCAAATGGCTAGCGCCCCGCAAAGCCGGTTCTATGAATCGCACGGCCTCCGGCTACATTTTGCCGATTGGGGCAACGAAAACGCGCCCACCGCCGTCCTGGTTCACGGCGGCCGCGATCATTGCCGGAGCTGGGACGTCATCGCTCGATCGCTGCAGCCGCATTTCCACGTGCTCGCACCCGACCTGCGCGGACACGGCGATTCCGATTGGACCCGAGGCGGCAGCTACGCGCTGACGGAATATGTCTACGATCTTGCCCAGCTTGTCCGCATCATTGCTGCGCCGCAGGTGACGCTCATCGGCCATTCGATGGGCGGCATGGTCAGTCTGATCTTTTCGGGCTCATTCCCCGAGCTGGTCTCCAAGCTCGTCGTCCTTGACGGCGTGACCATGTTGCCGGACACGCCGAAGCCGCCGGTGCATGAGCGCATCGGCAAATGGGTGGCGCAGCTCGACAAGCTGCACGACCGCACGCCGCGCCGCTATTCGACGCTCGAGGCCGCAGCCGCGCAGATGATGCTTCACAACAAGCGGCTGTCCCGCGACCTCGCGCTGCATCTCGCCACCCATGGCGCGCGGCAGAACGAGGACGGCACCTATAGCTGGAAGTTCGATCCCTACCAGCGCGCCAGTGCGCCGCACCGGCTCTGGCCAGACGACCACGTCGAACTCTGGGCGCGCATCGCCTGCCCGACGCTGCTGCTCAATGCCGGCGAAAGTTTTCTGGTCGGCGCAAAGGCAGCGGGCCTGGAGAGGTATTTCCAGAACGCGCGCGTCGAGACCATCGCCGGGGCGGGACACTGGCTGCAGCATGACAAGCCGCAAGAGGTGCTGGCTAAGATCCGGCGGTTTCTCGGGCTCGACAAGCAAAGTGCGGATTAGCTCACAACGTAGCCTTCATGAGCGCAACGACATGCAGGGCGCGGCAAGAAAGAATCCCGGATCGCATCGCTCATCCGGGCTGCGCAGCGTCTCCGCGGAAATACTAGCTCAACGTCCCCGCATGCACCCACCAGCCGGGATGATCGCGCCGGATCCTTTCGGCGGCGGCATGGGCGTCGGTGGGCGCGCCGTAGATCGCAAAGCACGTCGCGCCGGAGCCGGACATGCGGGCGAGCTTGACGCCGGCAGAGGCACGCAAGGCTTGCAGGACCTTGCCGATCACCGGCTCGATGCGCATTGCGGGCGCTTCGAGGTCGTTGGGGACAGTTTCGAGAACGTCGACCCAGTCAGCGATCGAGGCCCCCTCCTCCGGCCAGGCCGGAGCGCGGATGACGTCGGTGACGCCGACCAGGAGCTCGCCATTGCGCAGGCCCAGCGCCTGGAACACGTCCTTGGTCGCGACCGGCACCCGCGGATTGACCATGACGCAGGGCATGTTCGGCAGCGCGAGCGGCAGCAGTTGCTCGCCGACTCCGGTCATGTCGCAGGCCCGCGAGAGCAGGCACACCGGCACGTCGGCGCCAGTTGCGAGCGCGACGTTCTGGAGACGGGGATCATCGAGCGACAAATCGTTGAGACGGGCCAAGAGCCGAAGCGCCGCCGCGGCATCCGCCGAGCCACCGCCGATGCCGGCCGCGACGGGGAGCACCTTGTCGAGCACGAAGGCGCCCAGCTTCAGGCCCGGTACGGCCTCAGCCAGAAGCTTGGCGGCCTTGAGCACGAGATTGTCGGCGTTATCGCCGCAGGCTGTGGCCAGCGGTCCGGTGGTTGTGAGCTTCAACTCGCCGCCGGGCTCCAGCGTCAGCCGGTCGGCGCAGTCGGCAAACGCAACCACGCTTTCGAGATCATGATAGCCGTCGGCACGACGGCCGACGACGCGAAGGCTCAGATTGACCTTCGCCCGCCCCAGTTCAATCAACGCCGACATCGGCGACACGCCCCCAGAACCTACGTCTTTCCTTCACATGATCTTGCCGAAAAAGCGCTACACGATTTCCGGATCACGCGCTCAGCTCAGCCGCCCTTGCCGTCGTCCTTCTTCTTCTCGGCCTGCGCCGCCGAAGAGTTCGAATTGTCGTCCGGCAGACCGTTGGCGATCTTGGCCTCGATCTTCGGCAGTTCTTCCGGCTCGGGCTTGAGATCGCGCGCATGCGACCACTGGAATTTTGCTTCCAGCGTGCGGCCGACGCGCCAGTAGGCGTCGCCGAGGTGATCGTTGATGGTGGGATCCTCGGGCTTGAGATCGATCGCGCGTTCGAGGTTCTTCACCGCCTCCTCGTAATTGCCGATGCGGTAATAGGCCCAGCCGAGGGAGTCCACGATATAGCCGTCGTCGGGACGCTGCTCGACGGCGCGCTTGATCATCTTCATGCCTTCGTCGAGATTCACGCCCTGGTCAATCCAGGAATAGCCGAGATAGTTGAGGACGTGCGGCTGGTCGGGCTGGAGCTCTAGCGCCTTCTTCATGTCGGCTTCGGCCTTGGCCCACTGCTTGGAGCGCTCCTCGCAGATGCCGCGATAGTAATACCAGACGCTGTTGGCCTTGTCGTTGCCGGGCGGCAGCACCTCGATCCCTTGCGAATAGGTCGCGCCGCAGTCGCCGAACCGCTTGCGGCCACGCTCGATATTGCCGAGCGCCATGATGGCTTCGAGGTCCTTGGAATCCTCCGACGTGACGCCCTTGAGGATCTTGATCGCCTCGTCGGTGCGGTCGGCGGAATCAAGGTCGATGGCGAGCTGGATCTGCGCGTTGCGCTTGAGCGGCGAGGACGAGGGCACGCGCTCATAGACCTTGATCGCCATCTGCGGCCGCTTCACCGATTCATAGAGGTCGGCGAGCGAGAGCAGCGCCAGCGGATGGCTGGGCTGGAGGTAGAGCGAGAGCTGGAGATAGACCAGCGCCAGATCCTCGCCGCCGCGGCGGGTCAGCGTGGCGCCGATGCCGTAGAGCGCTTCGGCGGCGCCGGCTTGCGCGGAATCGACGAGCGGCGGCATCTTCTTGCCCGCCTTGGTCTCGCGCAGGCCTTCCAAGATCAGCGGATGACGGGCGAGCTTCTTGTCGAAAGCCTGGTAGACGGTAGTCGCCGCGGCGGAATCCTTGTTGCGCGACAGCCAGCGCGCATAGGCCTCGGTGATGCGCAGCATGGAATCGTCGAGCTTGTAGGCGCGCTCGAAGCGGGTGCCGGCGTCCTTCTCCTTGCCGGAGAGCTCGAGGATCATGCCGGCGTGCAGATCCTTGAACAGCGGATACCATTCCGGACCGGCCAGCTTGTCGATGGTGGCGACACCGCCCTTGGCATCGCCCGCACCATAGGCGGCCCAGCCCGACAACAGCGTGGCGACGAGATCAGTGATCGGACCTCGGATCGACTGGTTGATGTTGGTTTGCGCCGCCGCGTACTTCTTCAGCTTGAGATCGTGAACGCCGACGACGAGCCGCGCGACGCGGTTGGTCTTGTCGATGGTGAGGATGCGCTCGGCGAGTTTGACCGCCTCGTCGATGTCGCCGTCGGCGACCGAGGAGATGAAGGCACGGTCGAGCAGTTCGTTGTTCTTCGGATCGGTGCGCAGGGCCGAGCGGTAGAACGCCGCGGCCGAGGTCGCGTCGCGCTCGACGCTGGCGTGGCGGGCGGCGAGATAGCTGCCGGCGCCGGTGAGCGACTTCAGATCGTTCCGGGTCGGAAACTGCGCCGCCGTGTTCTCCGGGTGATCCGGCGTCTGCGCCAGGACCGCGCCGGGGACCGCCATGATCGCGGTGCCCATGAAGGCGATGGCGGCAGCAGTCCAGCGGTTGAAACGATTTGAAAACATCAGGGCTCGCCTTGAGTTGGTAGTGCCTGGGTTTGCAGCAGAGGCCGTATCGCATGCGAACGCGGCCGGTGGCATCGGGACCCGGAACCGTCAGGCCAGACAATGCCGCTTTTGGCGCCTCGCCGCAAGGATTCGGACCGGCGATCCCCGCCGCACGTCCCAACGCGGCCAAGTGAATCCGCCAACAGCGCCCCAAGACGCCGCTACTATGGCCTTATCGTGGCCGCCAGCCGCTCCGGCGGCCCCCGGTCTCACGCGAACGTGCGTCACATTGCCGGGGTGGCGTAACCCCGGCCACATCGGGCCTGGATACGTGATCCCGGCTTACATTGCCTCGTAATTCGGGCCGCCACCGCCTTCCGGGGGAACCCAGGTAATGTTGCCGT
Source organism: Bradyrhizobium sp. 137 (assembly GCF_023074095.1). NCBI lineage: Bacteria > Pseudomonadati > Pseudomonadota > Alphaproteobacteria > Hyphomicrobiales > Nitrobacteraceae > Bradyrhizobium > Bradyrhizobium sp. 137. The sequence continues at coordinate 69,047 of NZ_JADPKU010000061.1, read as the reverse complement.
TGGGGTCCTTCACGTCGCAGGTTTTGCAGTGGACGCAATTCTGGGCATTGATCTGGAAACGCGGGCCAGACCCCTCCTCAATCCACTCATAGACGCCGGCCGGGCAATAGCGGCTCGAGGGACCGGCGAACACGTCGTGCTCCGAGGTCTTCTGGAGGTTCATGTCAGCGACCTTGAGATGGACCGGCTGGTCCTCCTCGTGATTGGTGTTGGACAAGAACACCGAGGACAGCTTGTCGAAGGTGATCTTGCCATCCGGCTTCGGATAGTTCTTCGGTGCATGCTGCTTGGCCGGATCGAGCGTGGCGCGGTCATGCTTGAGATGCGATTGCGTGCCGAACAGCGAGGCCCCGAACAGCGTGTTGCACCACATGTCGAAGCCGCCCAGCGCGACGCCGAGCACGGTGCCGAACTTCGACCACAGCGGCTTGACGTTGCGGACCAGGAACAAATCCTTGCCGACCGACGAGGAACGCCAGGCGTTCTCGTATTCCACGAGCTCGTCATTGGCGCGCTCGGCGGCGATCGCCGCAGCGACGTGCTCGGCGGCGAGCATGCCGGTGCCCATCGCATTGTGCACACCCTTGATGCGCGGCACGTTGACGAAACCGGCCGCGCAGCCGATCAGCGCGCCGCCGGGGAAGCTCAGCTTCGGCACCGACTGGTAGCCGCCCTCGGTGATGGCGCGCGCCCCGTAAGCGAGCCGCTTGGCGCCTTCGAAAGTGCCGCGGATCGAGGGATGGGTCTTGAAGCGCTGGAATTCGTCGAATGGGGACAGATAGGGATCGTCGTAATTCAAATGTACGACGAAGCCGACGGCGACGAGATTGTCGTCGTAATGATAGAGGAATGAGCCACCGCCGGTCTTCATATCGAGCGGCCAGCCGAAGGAATGCTGGATCAAGCCCTTCTGGTGCTTGGCGGGATCGATCTGCCAGACCTCCTTGAGCCCGATGCCGAACTTGGGCGGTTCGGCCTTGGCGTCGAGTGCGAATTTGTTGATGAGCTGCTTGGTCAGGCTGCCGCGCGCGCCTTCGGCGAACAGCGTGTACTTGCCGAGCAATTCCATGCCGCGGGTGAAGGAGTCCTTCGGCTTGCCGTCCCGGCCGATGCCCATGTCGCCGGTGGCGATGCCCTTAACCTTGGCCTCCTCGTCATAGAGCACTTCGGCCGCCGCAAAGCCCGGATAGATTTCGACGCCGAGCGCCTCGGCCTTGCGCGCCAGCCAGCGGCAGACATTGCCGAGCGAGCCGATGTAGCAATGATGATTGTCCATCAGCGGCGGCATCATGAAGTTCGGCAGCTTGATCGCGCCGCCGGCCGTCATCCAGTAGAAGCGGTCGTCCTTCACCTGGGTTTTCAGCGGGCAGTCGGAATCCTCGCGCCAGTCCGGAACGAGCTTGTCGAGCCCGGCCGGGTCGATCACGGCGCCGGAGAGAATGTGCGCGCCGACCTCGGAGCCCTTCTCCACCACGACGACGTTGAGATCGGCGTTGAGCTGCTTCAGCCGGATCGCAGCCGACAGGCCCGAGGGGCCGGCGCCGACGATGACGACGTCGAATTCCATGGATTCGCGAGGAGGGAGTTCTTCGGTGCTCATCTGATCTCAGCCCTTGAGACGGTCCTTGGTCGATTGCGCCCTCTTGTTTCCGATTTTTCCGGGTAGGACAACCTCGGAAATACGTTTCGCCGGGGTGCAAGACCGCCCAAGCTGATATAAAAGTCAGACTTTCCCATGATCCCCGAACCCGCACCCACCATCCGCGAGCTTCTCGCCTTCTATCTGGAGGCCGGTGTCGACTGCGCGCTCGCCGAGGAACCGATCGACCGCCTGGCGGAATTAGAAGCCCCGCCACCGGCTCCGCCCGTGGCACCGCCGGTCGAGCCATCGCGGCCGGTCGCCGCGCCGACGCTAATGCGCGGCGAGGCAGCCCTTGCCCCCGACGTCGCGATTGCTTCGGCACGCGAGGCCGCGCGCACGGCGCCGACGCTGGATGCACTGCGCGAACTGATGCAGAGCTTCGAGGGCTGCGCGCTGAAGCACACCGCGACGCGGCTGGTGTTCGCCGACGGCAATCCTAAGGCGCGCATCATGTTCGTCGGTGAGGCGCCCGGGCGCGACGAGGACATCGAGGGACTGCCCTTCGTCGGGCGCAGCGGCAAGCTGCTCGATCTCATGATCGGCGCGATCGGGCTCAACCGCACCACCGCCTATATCGCCAACGTCATTCCCTGGCGGCCGCCCGGCAATCGGACGCCGACGCCGCAGGAGACGCAGATCTGCCTGCCCTTCATCCAGCGTCAGATCGAACTGGTCAATCCGGATGTGCTGGTGACGCTCGGCAATCCCTCGACGCAGACGCTGCTCGGAACGCGCGAAGGCATCATGCGCACCCGCGGCCGCTGGTTCGACTACGACACCGGCCAGCGCACCATCCGCGCGCTGCCGACATTTCACCCGGCGTACCTGCTGCGCTCGCCGTCCTACAAGCGGCTGGCTTGGCAGGATCTGCGCGCGGTTGCGAAGGTGCTGGCGGGGTCGTGAGGGACGGGACACTCTCCTTCGTCATTGCAACGGAGAGAGCGCTACGTCCCCTTCGGCCGCACGATGGCCCAGCCGATGCGCAAAAGCTGCTGGCGGCCGGTTACCAGCCATTCGAAGGCGCGCGGGACTTCCGGGACGATGTTGGGAAATCGTTTGAGGATCTCCGGCGGCGGGGTGCCGGCGGTGTCGGAGGCGCGCCAGACCACGACGCCGCCGGTCTCGCTGAACTTGGCCTGATTCATCCACGGCGTGCGCGCAGGATCGGCATCGATGAAGAGATGCGGCCGGCCGGAATGCAGCGCGATCAGGCTCGCAAGCTGGGTCTCGCCGGCGACCGCGCGCAGGCGATGATTGGTGCGGCGGGCGAAGCTCTCGTCGAAGAAATCCGAGATCGCGCGCGCCGGCATCGAGGTCGCGATCTCGCCGGTGCCGGTCCAAGGCATGATCAGGACGGCGAGCACGACGCCGATGGCGGGCGCGATGATTGCGGCGGCCCAGACCATGCGCAGCATCCGCGCGCGGCGCATCGCGATGAGATCCCCTGCGGCGGCCACCACGGCAAGCCCGGACATGACCAGCATGACGGCGGCGCCGCCGACGACGGATTCGAGCCCGAGCAGGCCGGAGATCAGCACCGCGCCGAGTGGCGGCGCCAGCGCGAAGAAATAGACGAAGTTGCTCGCGAGCGGCTCGACCGGCGGGCGATAGATGATCGGCGGCTCCTCGCCCTTGCCGGCGAACATCCCGGTATTCAGGAAGGTCAGCGCCGGAATCGCCGCCGCCCCAAGCGCGAGCCCGCCGAGCAGCCAGGCTGCGTGCAGGACGCGGGCGTTGAGCTCCGAAACTTGCGGCAAGACCGGCATCGTCAATGTCTCGGCGCGCATCAGCCAAATCGCATAGGGCAGCGCCAGCACGGCGACGACGATCAGCGCGAATAGCGGATCGAGCCCGCGCAGCGTCCTGCGGCCTCCCGCCGTCGAGATCGCGAAGACGACGATCAGGAGGAGGAGGAAGATCGCGGCGGGCGTCGTGAGCAACAACAGGCCGGCCTCGATCGACCAGACGAACCAGGCATTGCCGCGGCGCTGGCCGATGATCTGCCAGGAGTGCAGCAGCAGCAGCGCCCAGAGCGGCCGTGCCAGCACCAAGGGTCCGAAGTCGAGCGCGGACGAGGAGAAGGCTAGCACGGTCACGGTCAGCAGCACGGCGAGCACCGCCTGCTGTGAGCCGACGACGGCACGAGACAGATGAAAGAGCGCGATGAAGGTCGCGATCTCGCAGAGCTCAGCGAGGACATACACGCCGAACATGTGACCGCCGGCGGCGCGATAGGCCATGTCGGCGAGCCAGACAGGCAGCGGCGGGCCGAGATCGGTGCCGACCTGGTACTCGCGGCCGAAGGCCAGCAGCGTCGCCAGACTGCCGGGCGGGCTGCGGTAGAACACCAGCGCCACGAACAGCCACATCGCCGCCTGGAGCAGCACGGCGATCCACACGATCAGCCGCGGCCGGGCGCGAATGAGCTCGATGACCAGCGAGGTAAACCGCATGCAACGTCCGAAAGATGCAGCCAACCCGTCCAGCCGGCCCTGTTCGCTCACACCTGTTTTGATAAAGGGCGCTGCGCGTCGTGGCAACCGCCGCAAGTCGTCATGCCGGGCTTGACGGATGGGGGAGGCTGCGGAGGAAACACCTAGAGATTCGCAGACGCGTCGATCTCGATTTGGGCTTCCACCTGCACCTCGACCTCCGCGACAGAGAACAGATCCTGCGCCGGCTCGACGGTCCAGGGCATGTGCTTGGCGCGGGCGGCGGCGACGGGGGCGAAGAAGCTGCGGTGGTGGATGGAGGGGCCGAGGCGATCCAGGGCGTCGAGATGCTCGGGGACAGCGTAGCCCTTGTGCTGCTCGAAGCCGTAGCCGGGGCAGTCCTGCGCCAGCGCGCACATCAGCCGGTCCCGCGTCACCTTGGCAACGATGGAGGCGGCCGCGATTGACAGCACGATGCCGTCACCGCCGATCACGGCCTCGCAGTCGCATTCCGTATCGAGCCGGTCGCGGCCGTCGACGAAGACGTGGCGCGGCGCCTCGGGCAGCGCCACCACCGCGCGCTTCAGCGCCCATAGCGAAGCACGCAGGATGTTGTCGCGGTCGATCCGCGCGGGCGAAGCCACGGCGACCGAGACCTGCGCGGTGGCGCAGATCTTGTCGAACAGTTTTTCGCGCTCTTCGGCGGTCAGGCGCTTGGAATCATCGATGCCACGGGGAATGCGGTCGGGATCGAGGATCACGGCCGCCGCCACCACGGGGCCGGCGAGCGGTCCGCGACCGGCCTCGTCGCAGCCTGCGACCGGCCAGACGCCGCGCTTGATCAGCGCGCGCTCACGACGGAAGCTCGGCGGGGCCACGGCAATGATGCCTTTCCGGCCGGCGCTTTTGCCGGTTAAAGCCTGAACCTCCGACGCCTTAGTTTCCGACGACTTGGCTTGCGGCGGCTTGCCTTCCAACGTGTTGGCAGGCGCAGCCTTCTTCGCACCGTCTTTTTTTTGGCGTGTCTTTGGCCAGCTTCTTGGCGGACTTGTCCCGAATCATGGTGGGGATCGTGCGCAAGCGGCTTCGCCAGCGCAACCTGGAACCCGAGACAATTCCCGTTATTCAGGTGAGCCGCCCTATTCCGCCAAATGCACCCGTCGGTCCTCGCCCACCTCGATCCCGGGTGCGACCACGACCTCCCAAGGATGGCCATCGGGATCGGTGAAATAGCCGGAATAGCCGCCGTAATCAGTCTCGTGCGCCGCTTTCAGCAGCGCTGCACCCTTGTCGACAGCGAAAGCCAGCACCGTATCGACCTCCTCGCGCGTCCGGCAGTTCCAGGCGAGCGTCATCCCGCGAAATGCCGGCGGTCTTGGATTGTCCGGCAACCCGGCGTCGGCGGCGAGCTGATCCCAGGGATACAAGGCGAGCACCGGACCACCGGTGTCGTAGAATGCGACCGCCTCACCGGTCGCCTTGAGCAGGCGCGAGAAACCGAGCGCCTCGTAAAAGGCAATGCTGGCGCGGATGTTGCTGACACCGAGCGTGACTACGGTCAGCCGCGGCACCGGCACGGTGGTTTCCTCACTCATGTTACGCCTCGTCCACTTCGCGATCAGAACAGGCTGAGCTGATCGCCGTTCCGCTTCGGCCGCGCGAAGTGATCGGTGGTCAGCTTGGAGCGCCGCTTGTTGAGGCCGAGCCTGTCGCAGGCGATCTCGAAGCGACGGCCGATGGTCCAGGCCATCGGGCCGGTCCCCTTCATCCGCTCGCCCCATTTCGCATCGTAGTCGCGGCCGCCGCGCATGTCGCGGATCAGCGTGAAGACGTGGCGGTAGCGGTCTGGATAGTTCGCCATCAGCCATTCGCGAAACAGATCGCGGACCTCGAGCGGCAGCCGCAGCAGCACGTAGGAGGCTTCCTTGACGCCGGCATGGGCTGCGGCATCAAGAATGCGCTCGATCTCGGAATCGTTCAGCGCGGGGATCACGGGCGCGACCATCACGGTGGTCGGAATGCCCGCCTCCGAGAGCTGCTTGAGCGCTTCCAGTCGCTTCGGCGGCGTCGCCGCCCGCGGCTCCATGGTGCGCGCGAGCCTCGGATCGAGCGAGGTGACGGAGATCGCGACCTTGGCGAGGTTGCGCTTGGCCATCCGCGCGAGAATGTCGATATCGCGCACCACCAGGACCGATTTGGTGACGATGCCGACGGGATGCCCGGCGCGCTCCAGCACCTCTAGGATGCCTCGCATGATCTTTCGCTCGCGCTCGATCGGCTGATAGGGATCGGTGTTGGTGCCGATCGCGATCATCCGCGGCTCGTAGCCGCTGGCAGCGAGTTCCTTCTCGAGCAGCGCCGCCGCCTCGGGCTTGGCAAACAGTTTGGACTCGAAGTCGAGCCCGGGAGACAGGCCGAGATAGGCGTGCGTCGGCCGCGCGAAGCAATAGACGCAGCCGTGCTCGCAGCCGCGATAGGGGTTGATCGAGCGGTCGAAACCGATGTCGGGGGAATCGTTGCGGGTGATCACCTTGCGTGAGGTGTCGATCCCGACCGTGGTCTTGAACGGCGGCAGTTCCTCCAGGCTCTGCCAGCCATCGTCGAAGGCGACGCGGGCCTCGGCCTCGTAACGGCCGCTGGCGTTGGACTGGACGCCCCGCCCTCGCCTGCGTGCGCGATCGATGGCGACGCCAAGCTCGGGAAAATCGACAGGAAAATCAGAAGGCGCACCCGCCGGCTCGGAGGGCGCCGTTGGCGGGTGCTTGAGGGCACGAGAAGATGCTCGACTCATGAACCCAACATAGCACGCGCCCAGAACAAATCAAGAACAAGAGCAAAAACGCGGAAACAACCCCATGCACAGTAGCGCTGCCCAAACTTCGGGCGCGCGCCCTTGACCTCACGCAACACCGGCGGGGCGGCGATCCCGTTTCATGGCGAAGGGATCAATCGCGCCGGAACAATGTTGATGACGATCGCTGGGTGAAGGTCGGCAAGAACATGACAAATCAACGACAATTGCGCGCCGCGAGCAGCGAACTCGATCTCCTCGATCGCTACTGGCGTGCCGCCAACTATCTCTCGGTCGGGCAAATCTATCTCCTCGACAATCCGCTGTTGCGCGAACCGCTACGGCCCGAGCACATCAAGCCGCGCCTGCTCGGCCATTGGGGCACGACGCCCGGCCTGAACTTCATCTATGCTCACCTCAACCGCGTCATCCGTGCGCTCGACCTCAACGTGATCTACGTCTGCGGTCCCGGCCATGGCGGCCCGGGCATGGTTGCCAACACCTATCTGGAAGGCAGCTACAGCGAGATCTATCCCGACATCGCGCGCGATACTGAGGGATTGCGCAAGCTGTTCAGGCAGTTCTCCTTCCCCGGCGGCATTCCGAGCCACGCGGCGCCGGAAACGCCGGGCTCGATCCACGAGGGCGGCGAGCTCGGCTATGCGCTGGTGCACGCCTATGGCGCGGCATTCGACAATCCCGACCTCATCGTCGCCTGCGTCGTCGGCGACGGCGAGGCCGAAACCGGCCCGCTGGCGGCGTCGTGGCACTCGAACAAGTTCTTGAACCCGGCCCATGACGGCGCGGTGCTGCCGATCCTGCACCTCAACGGCTACAAGATCGCCAACCCCACCGTGCTCGGGCGGATGCGCAACGAAGAGATCCGCGACCTCTTCCGCGGGCTCGGCCATGAGCCGCTGTTCGTCGAAGGCGACGATCCCAAATTGATGCACCAGGCCATGGCGGATGCGCTCGACGTCGCGCTCGTCAGCATCCGCTCGATCCAGCAGCACGCCCGCGATGGGCGCAAAAGCGTCGAGCGACCGCGCTGGCCGATGATCGTGCTGCGCAGCCCCAAGGGCTGGACCGGCCCGAAGGAGGTTGACGGCAAGAAGGTCGAAGGTTTTTGGCGCGCGCATCAGGTGCCCGTTGCGAGTTGCCGCGAGAATCCGGCGCATCTGAAGGTGCTCGAAGACTGGATGCGCAGCTATGAGCCGGACAAGTTGTTCGACCCCAGCGGGGCGCTGATTCCCGAGCTTCAGGCGCTCGCGCCCGAAGGCCAGCGGCGAATGGGGACCAATCCGCATGCCAATGGCGGACTGTTGAAGAAGGAGCTGAAGCTGCCGGACTTCCGCAGCTTCGCTGTCGAGGTACCGCAGCCCGGCGGTGTCGTGGCGGAAGCCACACGCGAGCTCGGCAAATTCCTGCGCGACGTCGTTCGCCTCAACGCCGAGGCGCGCAATTTCCGCATCATGGGCCCGGACGAGACGGCATCAAACCGGTTAGACGCGGTGTTCGAGGCAACCGAACGCGTCTGGATGGAGCCAACCGAATCTTACGACGTGCATCTCGCGCAGGACGGCCGCGTCATGGAGGTCCTGAGCGAGCATCTCTGTCAAGGCTGGCTCGAAGGCTATCTGCTCACCGGCAGGCACGGCTTCTTCTCCTGCTACGAGGCCTTCATCCACATCGTCGATTCCATGTTCAACCAGCACGCCAAATGGCTGAAGGTGACGCGCGATCTGCCATGGCGCCGCCCGATCGCCTCGCTCAACTATCTCTTGACCTCGCATGTCTGGCGCCAGGACCACAACGGCTTCAGCCATCAGGATCCTGGTTTCGTCGATCTCGTCGCCAACAAGAAGGCTGACATCGTCCGCATCTATTTCCCGCCTGATACCAACACGCTGTTGTGGATCGTCGATCATTGCCTGCGCACCTACAACCGCATCAACGTCATCGTCGCGGGCAAGCAGCCGGCGCCGCAATGGCTGTCGATGCAGGAGGCGGCTACGCATTGCGACGCCGGCATCGGCATCTGGACCTGGGCGGGCACGGAGGAGGCAAACGCAGAGCCCGACGTCGTGATGGCCTGCGCCGGCGACGTGCCGACACTGGAGACGCTCGCCGCCGTCGACCTGCTGCGCAAGGCGCTGCCCGAATTGAAGATCCGCGTCGTCAACGTCGTCGACCTCATGACGCTGCAACCTCGGGCGCAGCATCCGCACGGCCTCTCCGACCGCGACTTCGACAGCCTGTTCACATCGGACAAGCCGGTGATCTTCGCCTATCACGGCTATCCTTATCTCATTCACCGGCTGACTTATAACCGCACCAATCATACCGGCATGCATGTGCGCGGATTTGCCGAGGAAGGCACCACGACGACGCCGTTCGACATGGTCGTGCTCAACGGGCTCGACCGCTACCATCTCGCGATCGAGGCGATCGAGCGCGTGCCGGGGCTTGCGACCAGGGCTGCGCAGGTCAAGCAACAGTTCCGCGACAAGCTGATCGAACATTCCCGCTACGTCCGCGAGCATGGCGAGGACATGCCTGAGGTCCGCGAGTGGGTCTGGCCGAACAGCGCCGGCGGCAACACGCCAGCCGAAGCCGGCGACTGAAGCCATGTCGGACACTGTCCTTGTGCTCAACTCCGGATCGTCGAGCATCAAGTTCGGGCTGTTCGAGTTGGCGGCGTCCGGCCCCGGCCTGCTCTGCAACGGCTTGCTCGACGAGCACGAAGCAACGCCCCGCCTCGTGGTGAAGCGCCCGGCGGGCGAGAAGCTGTTCGAGACGCGAAGGGACGCGTCGGATACGGACAGCGGTCATCTGTTCGCCGACGTGCTGACCTTCGTAGACCAGCATTTCGGCGAGCATCGCCTGCGCGCCATCGGCCACCGCATCGTCCACGGCGGGCCGGACTACTCCGGACCCGTCGCGCTGACGGACGACGTCTATGCCAAGCTGGAGGCGCTGACCCCGCTGGCCCCGCTGCACCAGCCGCGTTGCCTGGAGCCGATCCGCATCATCCAGGCGACCCGCCCCGGTCTGACGCAGATCGCCTGTTTCGATACCGCCTTCCACCACAGCCTGTCGCCGCCCGCGCGCCGCTTCGCCATTCCGAGGCGCTATGAGGAGCGCGGCGTGCGGCGCTACGGGTTTCACGGCCTCTCCTTCGAATATGTCGCGGGCCGCCTCGCGGCAATCGCGCCGCAGCTCATCGCAAAGCGCACCGTCATCGCCCATCTCGGCAATGGCGCGAGCCTGTGCGCGCTGCACGAGGGCCGCAGCATCGACACCACGATGGGGCTGACGCCGCTCGACGGCCTCGTGATGGGCACGCGCTGCGGCACGATCGATCCCGGCGTGCTGCTCTATCTGCAACAGCACGAGAACATGCCGGCCGACGACCTTCAGCATTTGCTCTATCATGAGTCAGGCCTGCTCGGCGTCTCCGGCATCTCCGCGGACATGCGCACGCTGCTCGCGAGCAGCGAGGCCGCGGCGCGGGAGGCGGTCGATCTCTTCGTGCTCCGCGCGACGCAGCAGATCGTCATGCTGGCGACTACGCTTGGAGGGTTGGACTGCCTGATCTTCACCGGCGGCATCGGCGAGCATGCGAAGGAAATCCGGTTCGCAATTGGTGAACGCCTCGCCTGGCTCGGCATGCGGATCGATGCCGGTGCGAATGATGCCGCGCGCGAGCGCATCAGCCGGGGCGATAGCGCTATTGAGGTGTTCATCATTCCAACGAATGAGGAACTCACGATCGCGCGGCATTGTGCGGCGGCGCTGCAGATAATAGAGGGCGCATCGGATTAGCCCTTGATGACCGTCAATCCGTCGTTGCGAGCGAAGCGAAGCAATCCAGACTGGCTCTTCGGCGGGACACTGGATTGCTTCGCTTCGCTCGCAATGACGAAGAATGCGGTAAAGCAGCGCATCACAACGCACCGGCGAGCGTGGGGAGAACCCCTCACCCAAGTGAGTTTGCAAGTGAGCTTGCAAGTGAGCTGTGCCGACCAGCGGCGCTGCCCTCTCTCACAAGATGAGAGGGCGCAGTCACGCGCATCTCGCTCTCATTTCTAATGCGTCCCCGACCAGATCTGGAAGCACCCGATCGCGACCTCGATCACGATCAGCACCACCACCGCAATTTCGAGGCGGAGCGAGCGCTGGGTGTCGATGATGTCGGTCAGCGCGTTGGCGGTCTCCGACACCGCCGTGAGCTTGCGCTCGAGTGTGTCGAGGCGCTCCTTCAGCTCATACTCGTCCTCAAGACGGGCATAGAGCCGGTCGAGCTCGGGCTTCTCCCAGAGCACGTCGGGTTTTTCGGCGACGGCAACACGGCCCGCGACACGCTGCTGGACGAGAAGCGCGTTGCCGATCAGCCGCAATATACCTTTGCGCCGGCGCGGTGTACGGCCGCGCTCGGCGAGCTCCCGCGCAAACGGCTCGATCACGTCGAAGACCGCGGCGACGCGCCGCTCGTCGCGGGCCAGCGACGTGCTCTTGGCGAGCGCATCCGCGATCAGGAGTAGCCGGTCGTCGGAAAATTTGGCGAGGCAAATCGGTCCGCCGGGCTGGATCGCCTCGGCATTTTCGTCCTTGCAGAGCTGCGCCTGCGCGGTCTCTTCCTCATACGGACTGAACTCGCCGATCACCCGCGGCTTCAGGCTGTCGATCAGCACCTTCTCCTCGGAGGGCAGAAGTCCGATCAGCACCACGACGCCATAGCGGAAGATCACGACAAGCCCGGCATGGACGCGAAAGGCGGCCGGCGTCGAGGACACCAGTGTGCCGATCTCGAGGCCGGAGGCATTGATGCGGTCGCCCAGCATCAGGGCGCGAACCCGCAGGGTCGGCGCGGCGTCCTGCTTCGGCGTTGCTGCCGTCGTGTTGACAGCGAGTTGATCGGCGTTCATGCGAAGCCTCCGTCAGCACCCAATCGGCACCCAAGTCGCACATCTTTCCCGTTCGGCGGCTGGTTGCAGCCGATCCTCAACTGGACGATTGCGAACTGCCCTGCGCGGCGCAATATCGCTCCGGGTTAATACGGCCCGGATGAGCTTGTGCCGAAACATTCAACAATAATACCATCCCGCACGCGACACATTTGGGCGGTGGCGGGTTTACCATTGCATGCCGAAACCCGCCGAAAAGTTGCACTCGGCAACGCCACGTGTTTATGACAACATCATGAACAGCTACGCTTCTTCCGAAGTGCAGATATTAAAGCTTCAATCATGCTGAGCGTCATCATTCCGACCGAAGGCGTCGAGCAGACGGCAGTCGCAACGCTGGCCGCGCTCGTCCCCGGCGCCGCGGCCGGCGTCATCCGGGAAGTGCTCCTGGTCGATGGCACCGGCAACGGTGTCATCGAGCGCGTCGCCGATGTCGCAGGTTGCCGCTTCATCGGCTTCGAGGGATCTTCGCAAGGCGCCGCGCGCGCCGCCGGCGCCCTCCAGGCCCGGTCGCCATGGCTGATGTTCCTCCCCGCCGGCGCGGTGCTGGAAACCGGCTGGATCGAGGAGACCACCCAGTTCATCCAGGCCGTCTCGAGCAGCGGCCGCGATCGCGCGGCGGTGTTTCGCTATGCGCGCTCGCCCTACGCCGATACCGGGCTCCGCGACATTTTCCGCGCCGTGGCGCGCAAGCTCGTCGGGCCGCTCGGCGATCAGGGGCTTTTGATCGCACGTGATCACTACGACCGGATCGGCGGCTACTCGCCGCAGGCCCGCCGTTCCGAGGCACGGCTACTCCGGCGGCTCGGCCGCTCGTCCCGGACCATGCTGCGCAGCCGGATCGTCATGGTCGGCTGAAGCCACCCGATACTTGTCAAAGTCAAACAATTGTTTGACAATGGCAAGTATCGAGGTGACCCATGTCAATTGCCGCTACCGACGACCACATTGCAGCGGTCCGCGCCTTCAACCGCTTCTATACCCGCAAGCTTGGTGTGCTCGACCAGCACCTTGGAAAAAGCCCATTTTCGCTCAGCGAGGCCCGGGTACTCTATGAACTCGCGCATCGCGACGACCTGGCGGCCAAAGAGATCGGAAACGAGCTTGGTCTCGATCCCGGCTATCTCAGCCGCATCATACAAAGCTTCGACGAAAAGGGGCTGATCACGCGAAAGCCCCTGCCCGCAGATCGCAGGCAATACCAGCTCAGCCTCACCGCCAAAGGGCGCCAGGCCTTCGCCAAGCTGAACCTGAGCTCGCAAAATGAGGTCGCCGCAATGCTGGCTCAGGTTTCGGCCAGCGATGCAGCGCGTCTTACGCAGGCCATGGCGACCATTGAGGCCGTGCTGGAGCAACGTCGAAGCCAGCCCGCGCCTTTCATGCTGCGCAGCCATCGCGTCGGTGACATGGGCTGGGTCATCTCCCGGCAGGCCGCCGCCTATGCCGCGGACTATAATTGGGACATCAGCTACGAGGCGCTGGTCGCCGAGATCTGCGCAGAGTTCATCAAGAACTACGACGCCGCGCGCGAGCACTGCTGGATCGCGGAGGTGGGTGGCGAGCCGGTCGGCTCAATCTTTCTGGTCAAGGCCACCGATGAGATCGCCAAGCTGCGCCTGTTGCAGGTGGAGAAGAAGGCGCGAGGGCTCGGCGTCGGCCGCGCGCTGGTCGAACAATGCATCCAAGGCGCGCGCGAGAGGGGCTATAGCAAGATGACACTGTGGACGCAGAGCATCCTCGTGGCCGCGCGGAGCATCTATCAAAGTGCAGGCTTCAAGCTCGTGAAGGAAGAGAAGCACCACAGCTTCGGTGCCGATCTGGTCGGCGAGACGTGGGAGCTGGATCTATAACGCTCTTGCAGCAAGCGAGGTGCGCATAAATGATGCCCTCGCCCCTTGCGGGAGAGGGCATGTCAACTGTCAGACACGGGCTCGCTTGGGTGAGGGGTATCTCTCTGGGCACGCCGTGCGGAAAGATACCCCTCATCCGGCGCTTCGCGCCACCTTCTCCCACAAGGGGAGAAGGGAAGAAAGTATGGCTACACCGTCGCTCCCTGCGCTTTCGGCCGGCGCAAGTGCTCGTCCAACCGCGGCATGATCTCAACGAAATTGCAGGGACGCGTGCGGTAGTCGAGCTGCGCGGCAAGGATGCCGTCCCAGCCGTCGCGGCAGGCGCCGGGGGAGCCGGGCAGGCAAAAGATGTAGGTCGCCCCCGCAACGCCCGCAGTAGCGCGGCTCTGGATCGTCGACGCACCGATCTTGGCATGGCTCAGCATGTGGAATGCGATCGAGAAGCCGTCCATGCGCTTCTCGAACAACGGCTCGATCGCCTCCGGCGTGACGTCGCGCCCGGTGAATCCGGTGCCGCCGGTGGTGATGACGACGTCTATGCCGGCATCCGCAATCCAGCCGCGGACCACGCTGCGGATCGCCTCGATGTCGTCGGTGACGATCTCGCGCGCGGCGAGCTGATGGCCGGCGGCGGTAAGGCGCTCGGCGAGCGTCTGGCCCGACTTGTCGTCGGCGAGGGCGCGCGTGTCGGACACGGTGAGCACCGCGATGTTGAGCGGGATGAACTGTTTTGTTTCGTCGATGGAGGCCATTCTTCACTCTCGCTCGTCGTTCCGGGGCTCGCGGAGCGAGAACCCGGAACCTCGCGCCGCAACTTCTGGATTCCGGGTTCGCGCTACGCGCGCCCCGGAATGACGGCTTACAACGCGCCGGCACCGAACGTGTTGCAGGCCTGCACCGTGCCCTGCTGGTAGCCGGTCATGAACCATTGCTTGCGTTGCGCCGCCGAGCCGTGGGTGAAGGAATCTGGCACGACGCGGCCCGTCGCCTGGCGCTGCAGCGTATCGTCGCCGATTGCGCTCGCCGTGGTCAGCGCGGCGTCGATGTCGCCGGGCTCGAGGAAGTTCGGACGCTTCTTGGCCTCGCGGTTGACCCAGACGCCGGACAGGCAGTCGGCCTGCAATTCCACCTTCACCTGAAGCGCATTCGCCTCGGCCTTGCTGCCGGCCTGCTGCTGCAGCCGCGTCACGCGCGGGATGATGCCGAGCAGGTTCTGGATGTGATGGCCGGCCTCGTGCGCGATGATGTAGGCGGTGGTGAAGTTACAGGCGGACTTGCCGGAGCAGCCGCGGAAGCGCGTCTCGACCTCGCGGAAGAAGCCGGTGTCGAGGAAGATGGTGCGATCCGGCGGGCAATAGAACGGCCCCATCGCCGATTGCGCCATGCCGCAGCGGCCGCCATTGGTGGCATTGCGGAACAGCACGATCTTCGGGCCGGTGTAGGACTGGCCGGAGGCCTGGAAGATCTCGCTCCAGCGATCGTCGATCTCGCCGAGGATGCCGGAGATCATGCTGCCCATCTCGTCGGTCGGCGCGCCGCGCTTGCCGGAGGACGCCTGGCGGTCGGTCTGGTAGGTCGGTGCATGGCCGCCGCCGGTGAGGATCTCGGCGCCGCCGATCAGGATGCGCGGGTCGATACCGAAGGCATAACCGACCAAGCCGAGGATGATGATGGTGCCGATGCCGAGCCCGCCGCCGCCCATCGGCAGCCCGAACCCGCCTCCTCCGCCGCCAAACCCACCACCCTCGTCGCGACGATCCTCGATGTCGTCGCTGCGGCGGAAGTCGTCGTAACGCATGGCGGCTTTCCCCTGGGGGTCCCTGATTCGAGTTCGGCGGCGCGCATGACCGCTGAAGCTCAACGCGCCACACACGTAAAATTTCCGTTGCTTTTATCAATATCGTGGCCGGCAAAAATTGCCTAGTGCGACACCATGCCGATGCCAGCAAATTTTTCCGAGCCTCGAGCAACTTTTTCCGAGAGAAATTTGGAGCCTTCCTGGAGCCTCGACTGCTTCCGCGACGCGAAGAAGCGCGAATTGCACTGTAAAACAGGGGGAATGCGCGCGACGTCCCGCACACAATTCGCGATGCGGAGGCTGCTCACGAAAGCGGCGGGTTAAGTCGATTTTTACTTTGCCGCTTCAATGTAACGGTCAGTCGGTTGTTTGGTCCCGCGTCGCCGACAGCGTCGCCTGAGTCAGAGTTCTTGAGTCATGGTAGAGTCGCGTCGCGGGGCGTCTGCAAGGGCGCCCCGCACAAATTTTGAGTCCCCTTCGCATCGTATCATCCTCGGTGATTGCGTCGCCGAGATGTCGAAGCTTCAGGCCGGTTCGGTCGACCTCGTGTTTGCCGATCCGCCCTACAATCTTCAACTTAAGGGCGATCTCAAGCGCCCTGACGAATCCCATGTCGATGCCGTCGACGACGACTGGGACAAGTTCGATTCGTTCTCCGCCTATGACGATTTCACCCGCGCCTGGCTGCTTGCCGCCCGCCGCGCGATGAAGCCGTCGGCGACAATCTGGGTGATCGGCTCCTACCACAACATCTTCCGCGTCGGCGCCATCATGCAGGATCTCGGCTTCTGGCTCCTCAACGACATCGTCTGGCGCAAGACCAACCCGATGCCGAATTTCCGCGGCCGCCGTTTCACCAACGCGCACGAGACCATGATCTGGGCCGCGCGCGACGAGAAGGCCAAGGGCTACACGTTCAACTACGAGGCCCTGAAAGCTGCGAACGAGGACGTGCAGGCGCGTTCCGACTGGCTGATTCCGCTCTGCACCGGCGAGGAGCGCCTCAAGGGCGCCGACGGCAAGAAAGTTCATCCGACGCAGAAGCCGGAAGGCCTGCTCGCGCGTGTGCTGCTGTCCTCCTCCAGGCCCGGCGATCTCGTGATCGATCCCTTCAACGGCACCGGCACCACCGGCGCGGTCGCAAAACGTCTCGGCCGCTCCTATATCGGGTTCGAACGCGACAAGACCTATGCAGAGGCGGCCGAAGCCCGCATCGCGGCCGTCGAGCCGCTGCCGGAAGAGAGCCTGGCCCCGTTCATGACCGCGCGCGAAGCGCCGCGGGTGGCGTTCTCCGAGCTGATCGAGCGCGGCATGATCATGCCCGGCACGAAGCTGTTCGACGCCAAGAAGAAGCTCGGCGCTCTCGTGCGCGCCGACGGCGCCATCATGTTAGGGGACAAGGTCGGCTCGATCCACCGCATCGGCGCCGTGGCGCAAGGCTCGGCCGCGTGCAACGGCTGGACTTTCTGGCACGTCGAGACCAAGAAGGGCCTCAAGCTGATCGACGAGCTCCGCGCCGAGATCCGCGCCGGCATGGCGGCGGAGTAGTTTCCCCTCTCGATGGTCATTCCGGGGCGCGCCTCTTGGCGCGAACCCGGAATCCATTGGCCCCCGTGCCCCCGTTGTACGATGGATTCCCGGCCCGCGCTTCGCGCCCCTCGGCATGACGAGCGTAGTTGAACGCGCCCGCTGTCAGGACTAGGATCAGCACATCGCACCCCGTCCTGGTCCGGATCCCATGCGACGACAGTCCGAGACATTGCTGCTGGTGCCGCTGCTGCCGATCTTCCTGCTCGGCATGTTTCCGATGTTCCTGATCGCGCTCTTGGGATTTTTCGGCCTCGCCTTGTTCGGCGTGCTCGTGGTCTGCGTCGGGCTTGCCAGCAGCAACGAGGCCCACGACAATTTCAACCATGATGTCATCGTGCATGGCTACGCGCGCGGATCGGAGCGCAAGGCGCGGGCCTCCGACATGCATCTCGCGACCAAGCTCGGGCTGCGCCTAGAAGCGGTCGGCGCGGCGATGGTCATTACGGCGGCGATCGGTCTTTGTTACGCCGGCTGATCTGCGCCGCGCGCAGATACCGCCCGGCAAACTCGCCGGTTGCGCATCCGCATGGTTCGGGTCAGACAAAGCGGCCTCGCGGCAATGATGCGGCGCCGCTCTCGGCAACGAACCCCTGGGGAGATGATCGATGCTCAAATTCTACTTCAACGGATCGCCGAACCCGACCAAGGTCGCGCTGTTCCTCGAGGAGGCCGGACTGCCGTTCGAGCCCATCGCGATCGACACCCGCAAGGGCGAGCAATTCACGCCGGAATTTCTCAAGATCAATCCGAATGCCAAGGTGCCGGCGATCGACGACGGCGGCACCATCGTTTTCGACAGCAACGCCATCCTGCTCTATCTCGCCGAGAAGACCGGCAAATTCCTGCCCGCCAATCGCGCCGAACTCCTGTCCTGGCTGATGTTCGTGGCAACCGGTGTCGGCCCCTATTCGGGCCAGGCCGTGCACTTCAAGCATTTTGCGCCGAAGGACCAGAACCACGACTACGCCCACAACCGCTACCAGTATGAGACCGATCGCCACTACAGGGTTGTCGACGCTCACCTCAAAGACCGTCGCTACATGGCCGGCGACGACTATTCGATCGTCGACATGGCGCTGTGGGGCTGGGCGCGGATGGTGCCGTTCAAGCTTGGCGACGACGCCTTTGCGCGATACCCGAATGTGAAGCGGCTGGTGGACGAGATCTCAGCGCGCCCCGCGGCTGCGCGTGCCATCGCGTTGAAGGACAAGTTCACCTTCAAGGCCGAGATGGACGACGAGGCCCGCGCCAACATGTTCAAGCACATGACGGCGAAAGTGGCCTGATCGCGCCGCGCCGGTCCATGAGGCCACGCGCATGCGCGTGGCCTCGTGCTTTTGCGACTCAGGCGGCGTGGACCGAGTTCAGGAACCTGGCGACCTCGACCTTCAAGCGGTTGCTGTCCGCCGATAGCGAGCGCGCCGCCGAGAGCACCTGCGAGGAGGCCGAACCGGTCTCGGACGCCCCGCGCTGCACGTCGCCGATATTGGTCGAGACGCGCTGGGTCCCGTGCGCGGCCTGCTGCACGTTGCGGGAGATTTCCTGCGTGGCGGCGCCCTGCTCTTCCACGGCGGCGGCGACCGCCGAGGAAATCTCCGACAGCCGCTCGATGGTGCCGCTGATCTCCCTGATGGCGCCGACCGATTGCTCGGTAGCGCCCTGGATGTTGGCAATCTGCTGGCCGATCTCGCCGGTCGCCCTCGCCGTCTGCTCCGCGAGCGCCTTGACCTCGGACGCGACGACGGCAAAGCCGCGGCCGGCCTCGCCCGCGCGCGCAGCCTCTATGGTGGCGTTGAGTGCGAGGAGATTGGTTTGCCCGGCGATCGTGCTGATCAGCTCGACGACATCGCCGATCCGAGCGGCCGCCTTGGAGAGCTCGCCGACACGGTCATTGGTCCTGCTCGCCTGACCCACGGCCTCACCCGCGATGCGGGCGGATTCCTGCACCTGGCGGGCGATCTCGCTGACCGACGAGGACAGCTCCTCGGTGGCGGAGGCGACCGCCTGCACGTTGGCGGTGGCTTCCTGCGATGCGGACGCCACTTCAGTCGACAGATCCTGGGCGCGCGAGGCGGTCGTGGTCAGCGTGCCGGCGGACGCTTCCAGCTCGTTCGACGCCGATGACACTGTGTTGACGATCTCGCCGACGGCCCGCTCGAACTGGTCGGCAAGCCTGACCATGTCTTTCTTGCGGTTTTCGGCCTGCCGCGCCTCGAGTTCGGCCTGCTCTGCGCGCATGCGCTCGGTGTCGATCATGTTGTCCTTGAATACCTGGATCGCTTTGGCCATGTCGCCGATCTCGTCCGCCTTGCCGCTCCCGGGAATGTCGACATCGAGATTGCCGCCGGCCAGCCGCCCCATCGCGCGCGTCATCGAGGTGAGGGGCCCGACGATGCTGCGGGCGATCAGGAAGGCGACGATGCCGCCGAACAGGATGGCGAGGCCGCCGGCGATCTCCTGAATGGTCGTCGTGCCGGCGATCACAGCTTCGGCATGGTTACGCGATTCCTGATAGTCTTTCTTCAGCGTCGCTTCCGCGGCCTTGAGCCTGGCGATACTATCGACGATGAGGGGCGCGAGATTCTTGTGATAGATCTCGTCGGCCTGAAGCATCGCGGCCGATGTCGTCTCGAACGCGGATTTGTAGATTCCGAGCGAGGTCTTCACCGGCGCGAGCGTGGCGCGCAAGTCCGTCGCCTGTGGGCTTTTCTCGATCGCCGCGAGCCGTTGCGCTGCCCTGTCCACGCTCGCCCTGAAATTCGCCGGCCCCTGCGCGTCACGCACGGCCAGAAAACGCCAGTTTGCGACCCGGACAAGGAGGATTCTGGATTCGAGGTCCGCGACCAGCGCTGCGGTGTCCTCGTCGGCCGAGGCGCGCGCCGCATCGACCAGCTTGCCCATCTTGACGGCCAGCTCCTCCCCGCTCGGCAGCAGCGTCGCCTTGCCCGTTCTTGCCTCGTTGACGGCGTCTCCGAGATTGTCACGCAGCCGTCGCATTTTGGCGATGTCGTCGATGAGGCCGTTGTAGAGCGCTCGCCGCTCCTCCGAGCGCGTTCCCTTCGCCCCGACCTGCAACAGCTCGGTCGCCGCGGTCTCCCGCTCTTGCGCCTCCTTCATCGCCGGCTCGTTGGCGTCGTAGACGTAACGCAGATTGGCGCGCTGAATCGCCTGAAGATGGGCCGATATCTCCAGCACCCGCGCCGTGCTGTCCGAGAGCGCGGATTGTCTTGCGACCTGATCCTGCACCGCCCGCAAATTCCAGACGGCGACCACCGCCATCACCAGACCGACCGCCACAAGGGCCATGAAGCCTGCGTACAGGCGTCCCCTGATCCGCAAACGAAACTTCGGCATTCCCACTGTCCACCCAGATGCATTTCACTTCGAGCGGCCGAACAATTCCGGCGATCGTCACCGGCCACCCTGGCAGCCGCGCGTCGCGTCTTTGCGACTCACGCTGCACCGCGACACAATGGGGGACACTCGTTAATTGAACCTTCCAATTTTTCACGCCGAGCCGCGGCAACGCCGACGCAACTGCCGATTTTGTCGGCAGTTGCGCAAGGTTCTGGCGTGCGTCCCGCACCGGCTTGCAGATCGCTGCATGGGATGCCCTGGACGCGCTCTCTCTATTTCCGCCGGACAGGCTTCTTCAGCTCGTAGGCGATCTCTGCCCGGGTTATCCCACAGTCCTGAAGCTCCCGTTCGGTCATGGCGGCGAGCTGAGATCGTGCCTGAGACCGCTCGCGCCTGAGGCGGGCCATTTCGACCAGCGCCTGCCAGGTCTGCACGATCGTTATCGGCTGTGGCGGACGACATCGGCCGGCGGAGGTGACGCGGCTCAATCCACTCAGCTCGCCGCCCTCATGCCCGCTTGGGGAAAAGGACCGAGCGCCTTCTCGGTCAGGACTGAGTCGCAATATTCCCGGATCTCCTTGATCTTGCCGTCCTCCAGGCGAAACACGAGACAATAGTCGTTGTCGTAACGGACACCTTCGGGCGTGACGTTGTCGCCCTTGGCTTCCACCACGACGATATCGCCATCGGCAATGAAGCGGTGGGCGACCGTGCGCGTGCGGTCACGCAGGCGGGTGCGGACATAGCCGTGCAGATCGTTGAGGATCGCCTCCTTGCCTGCGAAGGTGCGCGACCAGGAATATTGCCCGGTCACGACCCATTTGGCGTCGTCGGCAAGGCTCGCGGCGAACAGCGCGCGGTCGCGCGCTGCGGGATCAGGGTTGGCGGCGGCGGCAAAGATATCCTGCATCAGTTTCTTGTTAGCGCTCGCGCTCATGGCGGCATCTCCTTGTGGTGACATCGGGGAAGATCATCGCCGGCCGAATACAATTCTTCAAATCGATAGCTAATATGATATCTATTCACCTCATGAATTTGAATTCGCTTGACCTCAACCTCCTGACCGCTCTCGATGCATTGCTGCGCGAGGCCAATGTCAGCCGCGCCGCACTCCGGATCGGCCTGTCGCAACCGGCGGCGAGCCATGCGCTCCAGCGCCTGCGTGACATCTTTGGCGATCCGCTTTTGGTGCGTACCGGCGCGCGCATGGAGCTGACACTACGGGCCGAGGCGCTCCGCGCACCGCTGGCCCACGCGCTCGACCAGGTGCGTGGATTGTTCGTGCCTGAGGACTTCGACGCGGCGCGTAGCGAACGGCAATTTCGCCTGATGATGCCGGACCTTGCGGTCGAGCTGTTGATGCCGCCGCTGATGGAGAAGGTGACGCGCCTTGCGCCCAATGTCCGCATCGAAATCGTGCCATGGCGGGGACCTGCGATCTTCCACGCCGAGTTCGCCCGCACCATCGACCTCGTGATCTCGATCGGCAACGCCTTCAAGGGATTTCACCGCCAGCTGCTTTACACCGACAGCGATGCGCTGGCGGTGCGGCGCGGCCATCCCATGGGGGCGAAGCTGAAGCGCCGCTCGGCGTTCCTAGCTGCGCGTCATGTCGGCGTGATCATCCGCGGCCAGAGCGAGGATCTGATCGATACCTGGCTGCGCAGCAAAGGCATCGAGCGGCACGTCTCGCTGGTCGTGCCTGGATACCTCGAAGCCCTGCACGTCGCCGCCCGCACCGACCTCGTCGCCTTCGTGCCGCGCCGGCTGATCGCGGCGCTGTCGAGCCAGCTCGGCCTCGTCACGGTGACGCCGCCGCTCGACCCCGGCATCGACGAGCAGTTCATGTTCCATCCGACCCGCGCGCAGATGGACCCGGGATCGGTCTGGCTGCGGCGGCTGATGCTGGACACCGGACGGGAGTTGGAGAAAGCCAAGCGCAAGCTCCCGTAGGGTCGGCAAAGCGAAGGTGCCCACCATCTCGCGGCTTGGAAATGGGTGGGCACGGCACTTCGCGCCTTTGCCCACCCAACAAGGCCGCTTATGCCTTCTGCGCCTCCATTACCTTGCGCACGGCGGGGCGGTCGGACATGCGCTTGAAGTGATCCGCGATCTTCGGCGTCGCGTTGATGTCGACGCTGTCGCCTTCGAGCCAGGTCGAGAGGGTGTAGAGATAGGGATCGCAGATCGTGTACTGCTCGCCCATCACCCAAGGGCCCCGAAACATCTTCTGCTCGATCAGGGAGAAGCAGGCGCCCATGGTCTTCGGGACCATCGCCTTCATGTCGGCGAACGAGCTCTCCTGCGTCGCCCAGCGCGGACCGCGCATCTTGTGGGCATGGTTGATGTGTACGGTCGAGCAGAGATAGGAGTTGAACGACTGCACCTGGGCGAAGTCGAATGGATCGTCGAGCGGCGCGAGCTTCGCCTTGGGGAAGGTCTGCGCGAGGTAGGCCAGCATCGCCGGCGTCTCGGTCAGGACGCCGCGATCGGTCACCAGCGCCGGCACGCGGCCCTTCGGATTGATGGCGAGATAGTCCGGGCTGTTCTGCTGGTTATCTTTGAAGCTCAGCCGTTCGGCCGTGTAGTCGGCGCCGGCCTCCTCTAAGGTGATGTAGGTGGCGAGCGCGCAGGTGCCAGTGGCGTAGTAGAGCTTGAGCATGTCGGACCTCGTGGGAAAGCTGGAAATTAACGGCTGCCGGCCCCCACGTCCATAGCACGATACCCTCTTCGCAGTTGCCCACCGCCGCCCGCCTGTGCCAAGACGCCGGCAACAGGAGGGGGTTTGTCATGACGGTACTCATCGCCGGTGGCGGCATCGGCGGGCTGACGCTTGCGCTCAGCCTGCACGGAATCGGCGTTCCCGTAAAAGTGTTCGAGAGCGTCGCGGAATTGAAGCCGCTCGGCGTCGGCATCAACGTGCTGCCGCATGCGGTGCGCGAGCTGATCGAGCTCGGACTGATGGAAAAGCTCGACGCCAGCGGCGTGCGCACCCGCGAGCTCGCCTATTTTTCCAAGCATGGCAAGCCGATCTGGAGCGAGCCGCGCGGGCTAGAGGCCGGCTACAAATGGCCGCAATTCTCGATCCATCGCGGCACGCTCCAGCAGCTCCTGCTCGACACTGCGGTCGAGCGGCTCGGCCGCGAGAACATTCTCACCAGCCATCATCTGACCGGCTGGACCGAGACGGCGGGTGGCGTGCGCGCCGACTTCATCGACAGGGCGACCGGCAAAGCCGCAGGCAGCTACGACGGCGCGATCCTAATCGCCGCCGATGGCATCCATTCCGCCGCGCGCGAAAAGCTCTATCCGAACGAAGGTCCGCCGATCTGGAACGGCCGCATTCTCTGGCGGGGCGTCACGCCGGCGAAGGCCTTCCTCACCGGCCGCACCATGATCATGGCCGGCCATGAGATCCTGAAATTCGTCTGCTACCCGATCTCGAAAGAGCCGGATGCGGCGGGCAATCACCTCATCAACTGGGTCGCCGAGCGCCACATGCCGCCGACCTATCAATGGCGCCGCGAGGACTATAACCGCACGGCTCGGCTGGAGGAATTTCTGCCCTGGTTCGAGAGCTGGCGGTTCGACTGGCTCGACGTGCCCGGCCTGATCAAGAACTGCCCGCACGCCTACGAATATCCGCTGGTCGACCGTGATCCGGTGTCGCAATGGACGTTCGGCCGTGTCACGCTGATGGGCGATGCCGCTCATCCCATGTATCCGATCGGATCGAACGGCGCCTCGCAGGCGATCCTCGATGCCCGCGTCATCACGCGTGAAATCCTGGCGCATGGACCGACGCAGGCAGCGCTGCTCGCCTATGAGGCCGAGCGCAGGCCCGCGACCACCGACCTCGTCCTGCTCAACCGCAAGAACGGCCCCGAGCAGGTGATGCAGCTGGTCGAGGAGCGCGCGCCCGACGGCTTTGAGGTCGTCACCGACGTGCTGTCGCAGCAGGAGCTGGAAGACATCGCCGCCAACTACAAGCGCGTCGCGGGTTTCCAGGTCGAGGCGCTGAACGCCAAGCCGGCAATCGTGAGCAAGGACGCGAAGCGGGTCGGTATGCGCTAGCTCAAAGCGAGTGCGCATGAGTGTGCCCTCGCCCCGTGTGGGAGAGGGCAACTCGCCGGTAGACACAGACTCACTTGGGTGAGGGGTTCTCTCCGCGCGTTCACGCGATTTGAGTTCGCGGAGAGATACCCCTCATCCGGCGCCAAAGCCGAAGCTTCGCTTCGGCGTCTTTTAAGGACGGCCGCCGGAGGCGGCCTTTGCCACCCTCTCCCACAAGGGGAGAAGGGAAGTGGAGCGCGTGGCTACCGTCTTACCGCACCACCCTTGCCGCCTCCAGCAGCCGCTCGGTCGCACTTGCCGTCGCCAGCACCGTGCCGTCCTCGGCCATCAGCTTGCCTTCGACGAAGGCGATGGTCTTGCCGAGCTGCGTCACCTGGGCCTCGCCGACGATCGGGCCGGGCTTTGCCGGCGACAGAAAATTCACGGTCATGCTGATGGTGGTGGTGTAGAGCCGGCCCTCGCTCATCACCAGCACGGCGGGGCCCATCGTGTCGTCGAGCATGGCCGAGAGCATGCCGCCCTGGATGAAGCCTGCTGGATTGCAGAACTCCGGCTTGCCCTCGAAGCCGAGCTTGATCCAGCCCTCCTGCGGGCGGGCATCGAGCAGGCGCCAGCCCAATAGCTCGGCGCAGGGCGGTCTTCGAAAGTTGTCCAGCGCAGTCTTGACCATGCGAACCTCCGTTGCCGCCGCTGGATAACGCAGGTCTGCTGCCAGCATGATGTCAGCAGAGTGGGCGCTAGAGATCCAATCCATGCGCGATGACCTTGCGCATGACGTTGGGCAGCGCTTCGCCGGCAAGCGTGGCGATCGGCACCCACCGCATGCCCTCGGGCGCGCGCGTGCGGGCTTCCACCTTCGCCGTATAGACCACCAGCTCCAGCGGAAAATGCGTGAAGACGTGGGTGACGACGCCCATCTTGCGCTGCCAGCGCGTCAGCCCCTTCAGCTCCGGCGCCTGCTGCTTCGCCGTCGTATCGTCCTGGCCGGCGAGCCAATCCGAGCACGGCACCTCGGTCATGCCGCCGAGCAGGCCCTTTTCCCGCCGGCTGCGGACGAGCAGTTCATCGCCCCGGGTGACGACGAAGGCGGCACCGCGCCGCAACGTTCCGCTCTTCTTCGGCGCCTTGCGCGGAAATGTTTCCTGCGTCCCCCGCGCTCGTGCTACGCAATCCTCGTTGAGCGGACACAGCGAGCAGGCCGGCTTCTTCGGCGTGCAGATCGAGGCACCCAGGTCCATCAGCGCCTGTGCGCTGTCGCCGGCGCGAGAGTCTGCGAGCAGCGTCGTTGCCAGTTGCTGGATCAGCGGCTTGGCCTGCGGCAGCTCCTCCTCGACCGCGAACAGGCGCGAGACCACCCGCTCGATATTGCCGTCGACCGGCATGGTGCGGCGGTCGAACGCGATCGCCGCAATTGCAGCTGCCGTGTACGGCCCGATTCCGGGCAGCGCACGCAGGCCCTCCTCGGTGTCGGGAAAGACGCCGCCATGCTCGCGCGTCACCGCGGCCGCACAGGCGTAGAGGTTGCGCGCGCGCGAATAGTAACCGAGCCCGGCCCACATCCGCAGCACGTCGTCGAGCGAAGCCCGGCCGAGCGCCGTGACGTCCGGCCAGCGCGCCACGAATTTCTCGAAATAGGGCCCGACTGCCTTCACCGTGGTCTGCTGGAGCATGATCTCCGACAGCCAGACGCGGTAAGGGTCTGATGCCTCGCCGGGCGCCGCGCGCCAAGGCAGACGGCGGCGGTGGCGGTCATACCAGTGAAGGAGCGCCAAAGGACGAACCAGATGTTCCGGTTGGACTGGTTCCGATTTCGTCTTGCGGGCCGATTTGGGGGGCATGCTCGCACTGTAACGATGTGGGGCCGGTCTCTCCATGTCCTGCCCGCGCTTGTCGCGGGCATCCACGTCTTTCTTCCTTCGCGGCAAGGCGTGGCTGGCCGGAAGAAAGCCCGGCCATGACGGCAGCAGTTCCTCGCGCGACGGGCACAGTGCTATAAGGTCGCCATGTCCAAATTCCCGCCCAAACCCGGCCCCATTAGCGCAAAGCCGCTTTCGCTCCTGCTGAACGACGTCTTCGCCGAGGCGTATGCCAAGCAGGGCTTTGCGGCGCGCGAGCTGGTGACGCGGTGGGCGCAGATTGCGGGGCCGGAGATCGCGGCCCATGCCGAGCCGCTGAAGATGCAATGGCCGAGGCCGGTGGAGGGCCAGCCGCAGGAGCCGGCGACGCTGGTGCTGCGGGTCGAGGGGCCGATGGCGCTGGAGATCCAGCACTCCGCCGACGTGATCCTGGAACGGGTCAACCGCTTCTTCGGCTGGAGCGCGGTCGGCAAGCTGGCCTTCCGTCAGGCCCCCCTGTCGCGCACCCGGCGGCCGGCTCGGCCGGGCCCGCCCGATCCCAAATCGGTGGCCAAGGTGGCGGAGAGCTTGGGCGACATCGAAGATGAACAGCTCAAGACGGCGCTGGCGCGGCTCGGAGCCGCCATCAAGCGAAATTGAGCCTCATTCCCTAGCTAATCTGGACCCCGACTTGTCGCTCGCCATTGCCTCAGTCGACGTTTCAAGCTAGCGACAGGCCGCCCGGGCGGGAACTCGATAGAGCCCTCGGGCGACACTTTGCCAATCCGGGAGCCGACCGTGATCATCACCCGCCGCGCCTTCACAACGATGCTGTCGCTGACCGGGCTTGCCGCGCTCGCCGGGTTCTCGCCGCTGCGGTTGGTGTCCGAGGCCATGGCCCAGTCCGCCGCTGATGTGGCGAAGCCCGTGTCGCTTCCCGACATGGCGCTCGGCCCGAACGATGCCGCGGTCACCATCATCGAATACGCCTCGATGACCTGCCCGCATTGCGCGGCCTTCAACGAGCAGGTGTTCCCCAAGATCAAGAAGGAATACATCGACACCGGCAAGGTGCGTTACATCTTCCGCGAGTTCCCACTCGACATCAAAGCCGCCGCAGGCTCGATGCTGTCGCGCTGCATCGCCAATGGCGACGCGCCGAAATATTTTGCGGTCACGGACATGCTGTTCCGCCAGCAGAACGACTGGGTGGTGAAGAACACCACCGAGACCCTGACACGGATCGGCAAGCAGGCCGGCCTCACCCAGCAGCAGGTCGAGGCCTGCCTGAAGGACCAGGCGCTGCTCGACAAGATCGCCGCCGACCAGAAATACGCCAGCGACGTTCTGAAGGTGGATTCGACGCCGACGTTCTTCATCAACGGCGAGAAGATCAAGGGCGAGGCCTCATTCGAGGAGTTCGCCAAGAAGATCAATGCGCTGCTGAAGAGCTGATTCGCACGCCACAATTCTGATTCGCGCATCTAAAGCCGTATCATTCCTGGCATAAATCCCTTGGGAAAAGCGGCTTTCGCCGGTTGCCCTCGCGGCGCACCGCGGCCATTGTCCGCCGCACGAGCCGCCTCGCGCGACTCGCCCAGACAGCGACAATGCCTTCCATGATATTGTCCCGGCAGGGGATTCGCGCCTGCCAACAGAGATGCGTGTTTATGAAAATCACCCGCCTGCGCCTTCACGGCTTCAAGTCCTTCGTTGAGCCCACGGACTTCGTTATCGAGCCCGGCCTGACCGGCGTGGTCGGCCCCAACGGCTGCGGCAAGTCGAATCTGGTCGAGGCGCTGCGCTGGGCGATGGGCGAGACATCATACAAGTCGCTGCGCGCCGCCGACATGGACGCCGTGATCTTCGCCGGCTCCGGCAACCGCCCGGCGCGCAACCACGCCGAAGTGACGATGACGATCGACAATGCCGACCGCACCGCGCCGGCGGCGATGAACGACAGCCAGCTTCTCGAAATCTCCCGGCGCATCGAGCGTGAGGCCGGCTCGGTCTATCGCATCAACGGCCGCGACGTGCGCGCTCGCGACGTGCAGATCCTATTCGCCGACGCCGCCACCGGTGCGCGCTCGCCGGCGCTCGTCCACCAGGGCAAGATCGGCGAAATCATCCAGGCCAAGCCCGAGCAGCGCCGCCGCGTGCTGGAAGACGCCGCCGGCGTCGCCGGTCTGCACGCCCGCCGTCACGAGGCCGAACTGCGGCTGAAGGCGGCCGAAACCAACCTCACCCGCGTCGAGGACGTGATCGGCCAGCTCTCCGGCCAGATGGAAGGCCTGAAGAAGCAGGCCCGCCAGGCGGTGCGCTACCGCGAGGTCGCGGCCAAGGTGCGCAAGGCCGAGGCCACGCTGTATCACCTGCGCTGGCTCGGCGCCCATGCCGACGTCAACGAGTCCGGGCAGACGCACGATCTCGCGGTCCGCGAGATGGCCGAGCGCACCCAGCACCAGGCCGAAGCCGCCCGCATCCAGGCCATCCGCGCCGCCGAGATGCCGGCGCTGCGCGATGCGGAAGCGCGCGCCGCGGCCGGGCTGCAGCGCCTCACCAATGCCCGCGAGCAGCTCGACCGTGAGGAAGAACGTGCCAAGGAGCGCGTCGCCGAGCTCGAACGCCGTCTCGCCCAGTTCGAGGGCGACATCTCGCGCGCCCAGCAGCAGACCATGGACGCCGACGTGGCGCTGCAGCGGCTCGACGCCGAAGACGCCGAGCTGAAGGAAGAGATCAAGTCGCGCGTCGAGAAGCGCTCCGGTGTCGACGAGCGCGTCGCGGAAGCCGAGGCGGTGCTGACCGAAACCGAGCAGCGCTTCGCCGAACTCACCACCGCGCTCGCCGACCTCACCGCCAAGCGCAACCAGTTAGAGGCCAACGTCCGCACCCATCGCGACAAGCTCGCCCGGCTCGACCAGGAGATCGCGAATGTCGCGGCGGAAGAGCAGAAGCTTGCGCAGGAGACCGGCGGCTTCGGCGATCTCGACGAGCTGACCGCTCTGGTCGAGATCGCAGAGCAGACGCTGGCCGCTTCGGAAGCCGCAGCGCAGGCAAGCGAAGCCGCGCATGTCGCCGCGCGCCAGACGCTGGAATCCTCGCGCTCGCCGCTGGTCGAAGCCGACAAGCGCGTGCAGCGGCTCGAGACCGAGGCGCGCACGATCTCCAAGATCGTCAACGGCGAGACCAAGAACCTGTGGCCGCCGATCATCGACGGCATCACCGTCGACAAGGGATTTGAAAAGGCGATCGGCGCCGCGCTCGGCGACGATCTCGACGCGCCGGTCGATCCCTCGGCGCCGATGCGCTGGACCAATGCCGGCGTCACCGACGGCGATCCGGAGCTGCCCGAAGGCGTCGTTCCGCTCGCCAACCACGTGCAGGCGCCGGCTGAGCTGGCCCGCCGCCTGGCGCAGATCGGCGTGGTGCCGCGCGAGCGCGGCGCCGAGCTGGTCTCGCAGCTCAAGACCGGCCAGCGGCTGGTCTCGCCCGAGGGCGATGTCTGGCGCTGGGACGGCTTTGTCGCCGCAGCTCATGCCCCGACGGGTGCCGCGCGGCGCCTCGCGGAGCGCGCCCGCCTTGTCGACATCGAGAACGAGCTGGAGCAGGCCCGCATCGACGCGCAGATCAAGCGCCAGGCGCTCGAGAATGCCGAGTCCGAGTTGCAGATGGCGGCCAGCACCGAAGGCGCCAGCCGCGAAGCCTGGCGTGCCGCGCAGCGCGAGCTCAACGTCGCGCGCGAGCGCCATGCCACCGCCGAGCGCGAGATCAGCCGCCATGCCGCGCGCAAGGCGACGCTGTCGGAAGCGCACAGCCGCCTCGCCGCCGACCGCGCCGAGGCCGAGGCCGCTTACGAATACGCCGAAGCCGGCATCGGCGAGCTGCCGTCGAGCGAGGACACCGAGACCCGTCTCGCCGCCGTCCGCAGCGACATCGAGGGGCATCGCCGCATGGCCGCCCAGGTCCGCGCCGAGGCGCAGGCACTGGCGCGCGAAGCCGAGCTCGCCGACCGCCGCGTGCAGGCGATCCTCGCCGAACGCACCGAGTGGCAGAACCGCAAGGAGAGCGCGGCCTCCCACATCGACACCATCCAGGCCCGCATCGCCGAACTGACGATCGAGCGCGGCGAGCTCGAAAACGCACCGGCATTGTTCGCCGAGAAGCGCAGCGCGCTAATCACCGAAATCGAATACGCCGAGAACGACCGCCGCATGGCTGCCGACGCGCTCGCCGCCGCCGAAACCGCAATGGCGGAGACCGACCGCGTCGCGAAGCTGACGTTAGAGGCGCTCTCCAGCGCCCGCGAGGCCACCGCGCGCGCCGAGGAGCGCATGGAAGGCGCGCGGCGCCGGCTCGAGGACATCGAGCGCGAGATCCGCGACATGCTCGAAGTCGAGCCGCAGGCCGTCGCCGGCCTCGCCGAGATCGAGCCCGGTGCCGAGCTGCCGCCGCTGCACGACATCGAGGAAGAGCTCGAAAAGATGCGCCGCGACCGCGAGCGCCTCGGCGCAGTCAACCTGCGCGCCGAGGAAGAGCTGCGCGAGGTCGAGGCCCAGCACACCGGCCTCGTCACCGAGCGTGACGACCTGGTTGAGGCCATCAAGCGGCTGCGCCAGGGCATCCAGAGCCTCAACAAGGAGGCGCGCGAGCGGCTCCTGACCTCGTTCGAGGTCGTCAACAGCCACTTCAAGCGCCTGTTCGTCGAACTGTTCGGCGGTGGCGAGGCGGCGCTGCATCTGATCGAGAGCGACGACCCGCTCGAAGCCGGTCTCGAAATTATCGCCAAGCCGCCGGGCAAGAAGCCGCAGACGCTGTCGCTGCTCTCGGGCGGTGAGCAGGCGCTGACCGCGATGGCGCTGATCTTCGCGGTGTTCCTCACCAATCCCTCGCCGATCTGCGTGCTGGACGAAGTCGACGCGCCGCTCGACGACCACAATGTCGAGCGCTACTGCAACCTGTTGCACGAGATGACCGGCTCGACCGACACCCGCTTCATCATCATCACGCACAACCCGATCACGATGGCGCGCATGAACCGGCTGTTCGGCGTCACCATGGCCGAGCGCGGCGTCTCGCAGCTGGTGTCGGTGAGCCTGCAAGAGGCGGTGGATATTCTCGACCAGAACGTGGCGTGACGCGCGATCCCTCCATACCCATTGACGTCATCATCCGCGCAGGCGGATGATCCAGTACGCCGCGGCTTCTCGGCTTGACGGCACCCTCTCGGAGTACTGGATGCCCCGCCTACGCGGGGCATGACCGCGGATGATAATCTCACCCACCCTTCCCGCTGAACTCAAGGCGGCCCTCGATGCCAGGCTCCAGGGCTTTTCGCGCACCGAGGCAGCACAGCGCTCGCAAAAGATATCCAACACCTATCGCTCAGGTGGCGGCTCGGGCACGATCAAGTCGGAAGCCGATGCGCTTGCCTACGCGCTGGCGCGCATGCCGGCGACGTATGCGGCGGTGGCCGCAAGCCTGAATGCGCTGACCGCGATCGCACCGGACCTCGCTCCGGAAAGCCTGCTCGACGTCGGCGCAGGTCCAGGCACCGCGAGCTGGGCCGCCGCAGAGGCGTTTGCCTCGCTTCAGGATTTTACCCTGCTCGACGCCAACGCCACTCTCAGCCGGCTCGCGCTCGAACTGGCGCGCGACAGCTCGCGCCTGGCGGACTGCCGCTATCTGCCGGGCGACGCAGGCGCGAACCTCGCCGAGGTCTCGCAAGCCGATCTCGTCGTTGCGAGCTACGTCATCGGCGAGCTCAACGAAGGCGACCAGCGCAAGCTCGCGGCGGCCATGTGGACCAAAGCGCGGCACGCGCTGGTGGTGATCGAGCCCGGCACGCCCGCCGGCTACACGCGCATTCTCGAGCTGCGCCAGCAACTGATCGCGGCAGGCGCCTACGTCGCCGCACCCTGTCCGCACGACAAGCCGTGCCCGCTCATCGCGCCCGATTGGTGCCATTTCAGCCAGCGCCTGCCGCGCTCGCAGACGCACCGCCAGATCAAGGGCGCCGAGGTGCCGTTCGAAGACGAGCGCTTCATCTACGTCGCGCTGACCCGCACGCCGCCTGCGCCGCGCGCCTCGCGCGTGCTGGCGCCACCGGACGTCGGCAAGGCCGAGATCACGGCAAAGCTCTGCACCGAGACTGGGGTCGCGCTGACGAAAGTCCCACGACGCGACAAACCCGCCTATGCGCAGGCCCGGCGCTGGCGCTGGGGCGATGCGATCATGTGCGAAAGTTAACCTCGATCGCCCCTCTGGCCTTGAACTCGGATGGTTCCTCATCCGACCAAGCCTTACCTCCCCGCGCCGGGGCTCTCGCCCTGCGCCAATTTGGTCTAGGCTGCGCCCGCCTTCTTCCCCTCTCCAGGAGTTCTCCATGTCGACCGGCTGGATCGTTCTCGGCGTCATCGTCGTCCTCGTGCTGCTCGCCTTCAGCGCCTACAACCGCCTGGTGGCGCTGAGCCAGCGCGTCGGCCAGGCCTTTGCCGACATCGACGTGCAGCTCAAGCAACGGCACGACCTGATCCCGAACCTGATCGAGACCGTGAAGGGCTACGCCTCGCACGAGCGCGGCACGCTCGACGACGTCATCAAGGCGCGCAATTCAGCGATGTCGGCGCAGGGACCGGCGCAGGTATCCGCGGCCGAGAACCAGCTCTCCGGCGCACTCGGCCGGCTGATCGCGCTGTCGGAGGCCTATCCCGACCTCAAGGCAAACGCAAATTTCCAGCAGCTCGCCAGCGAGCTCTCCGACCTCGAGAACAAGATCGCGGCGAGCCGACGCTTCTTCAACAACGCGGTCCAGGAATACAACACCGGCATCCAGCAGATGCCCGCCGCTTTGTTCGCCGGCATCTTCGGCTTCACCCGGAAGGAGTTCTTCGATCTCGGCGCCAGCCGCACCGAAGTCGAAATCGCGCCGCAGGTGAAGTTCTGATTACCTAACATGTCCATTGCTTTTCTCCGTCATTCCGGGGCGTCGCAAAGCGACGAACTATGGTGCGCGGTTGCGCACCTGAGAATCTCGAGGTTCCGGGTTCACGCCTGCGGCGTGCCCCGGAACGACGGACTTTGACGAAGACGCATCATGGCGGCGTATGGTCTCTACACGCACATCGCCTCGAACAAGTTTCGTTCGATGCTGCTGCTCGCCGGCCTGTTCATGCTGGTCTACGTGCTGGTCTATGCGGGCGCGCTGATTGCCGAGGTCGTCATCAACGGCAATGGCACGGTGGCCTACTATCTGAGCCGCGCCTTCGCCGACCTGCTCAAAGCCGCACCTTTCGCGACGATTGCGGCGATCGCCTGGATCGCGATCGCCTATTTCTTCCACCAGTCGATGATCGACGTCGTCACCGGCGGCCACGACGTCGCCCGGCAGGAGCAGCCGCGGCTCTACAACCTGCTCGAAAACCTCTGCATCTCGCGCGGCATCACCATGCCGAAGCTCAAGATCATGGAGAGCCCGGCGCTGAACGCGTTCGCAACCGGCCTCAATCCGCGACAATATTCGATCACCGTCACCAGCGGTCTCCTCGATGCGCTGAACGACAAGGAGATCGAGGCAGTGCTGGGCCACGAGCTGACCCACATCAAGAACGGCGACGTGCAGCTCATGGTCGTCGCCGTCATCATCGCCGGCGTGGTCGGCTTCTTCGGGGAATTGTTCTTCCGCCTGTTCACGAATCTCAACTGGAGCTCCGGCTCGGGCGGCTCGTGGTCCTCGGGCTCCTCTTCGTCGTCGCGGTCGTCCTCGTCGTCGAGCGACAGCAAGAGCTCCGGCGGTGGTG
Source organism: Bradyrhizobium sp. 137 (assembly GCF_023074095.1). NCBI lineage: Bacteria > Pseudomonadati > Pseudomonadota > Alphaproteobacteria > Hyphomicrobiales > Nitrobacteraceae > Bradyrhizobium > Bradyrhizobium sp. 137. The sequence goes on along the minus strand of NZ_JADPKU010000061.1, from coordinate 34,915 downwards.
CAATCATCGTCATCATCATTGCGATCGTGCTGCTCGTGGTGGCCTGGCTGCTGTCGCAGGTGGTCAAGCTCGCGCTGTCGCGGTCACGCGAATATCTCGCCGACGCCGGCTCGGTCGAGCTGACGAAAGACCCCGACGCGATGATCTCGGCGCTGCGCAAGATCGAGAATCGCGGCGAATTGCCCGGCGCGACCTCGGCCGTGATGGAGCTCTGCATCGACAATCCGCGCGAGGGCTTTGCCGATCTGTTTGCAACCCACCCTTCGGTGCAGTCGCGGGTCGACGCGCTGGTCAAGTTTGCCGGGGGGCGCGACCCCGGTCCAATGCCGACGCTTACTGACGAGACGAAAGAGCCGGGGGCGCAAGCCGGCCAGCAGGATGCCCCACCGCCGCTGCGCCATGGCCCGTGGGACGATGCCGACGGATCGGAGAGCCCGCCGCCCGTGCCCGCAGCCAGTCCCTCCGGAACCGCAGGCAGCAACCCGGCGGGCAATCCCATGGGGAATTCTATGGGTCCTTGGGGCCGTCATTGAGCACCTGATTCCCGCCATGCGCGGCGAGTTTCTCCGCGATTGGGAAAAACCTCGGGATTTGCCGTAACTGGGGCCTCCGGAATTGAATTCTCCCTTGTTTCTGCCATGTTCGCGCCCAACAGCAGACTCGGGACATCGATTTGGGGCCCGGCCGATTGCGACCTCGCGATCGGGGGCGCGTTAGGGGACAGCAATGGCAAAGCCGGCAGTGGTTGTGGTGGGCGCAGACAAGGGCGGGGTCGGCAAGACCACGGTGTCGCGTACCTTGCTCGATTATTTTTCCGCCAACAACGTGCCGACGCGGGCGTTCGACACGGAGTCGCCGCGCGGAACCCTGAAGCGCTTCCACCCCGACATCACCGAGATCGTCGACATGACGACGACGTCGGATCAGATGAAGATTTTCGATACGCTCAACGCGGTGAGCCCGTCGGTGACCGTGATCGACGTCCGCGCCGGCCTGCTCTCGCCAGCGCTGGCCTCGCTCCGCGACATCGGCTTCCTCGACGCAGCCAAGGCCGGCCAGATTACCTTTGCCGTGTTCCACATCCTCGGGCCCTCGATCGCCTCGCTGGAGGAGATTGCGGAGACCGCGGGCTTCATGGGCGGCGCGAAATATTTCCTGGTGAAGAACTTCATCAACGACACCCAGTTCTTCCAGTGGGACCAGGCGACCTACAATTCCTACTTCCACCGCATCAAGGACGCGACCGAGCTGACCATCCCCAAGCTCAACGAAATGGCCTATGAGCAGGTCGAGGTCTCCTCCGTTCCGTTTCTGAAGTTCGTCGCCAACAAGGGCCTCAACGACGACGCCGCGAACTACTCGTTCGTGCTGCGCGGCTATGTCCGGCACTGGCTGGCAAATGTCTGGAGCGAGTTCGACCGGATCCGGCTGACCGACATCGTCGGTTCGAAATCCGCCACCCGCAACAGCGAAAAATAGTTGCGCAAGCGAGGCTGATACGGCTGGATTGGGCGGCGAGTTCGCTCAGATAATAGTTCGTGATGCCCGCGACACCCGTCTACATCATATGCTCGCCCCGCCCGCAGGTCGGTAAGACCCTGCTGGCGCGGCTGCTCGCCGAATTCCTGCTGCTCAAGAACGGTAACGTCGCGGCCTTTGACGTCAACCTGAAGGAGCCGTCGCTGCTCGATTACTTGCCTGCTGTCACCGAGACCGCGGACGTGATCGACACCTACGGCAAGATGCAGCTGATGGACCGCGTCATCGTCGATGACGGCCTTGCCAAGGTGATCGACCTCGGCTTCCACGCCTTCGACGAGTTCTTCAAAATGACCGAGGAGATCGGCCTGCTCAAGGAGGCGGCCCGCCGCCACGTCGCGCCTCAGATCCTGTTCGTCGCCGATACCGACCGCGCCTCGGCGCGGGGCCATGAGATGCTGCGCGGGCAAATCCCGCGCATAAACCTGATCACGGTGGACAACGAATATATCGTGCGCGGCGAGCTGCCGCCCGCGATGGCCGGCGGCCGGCTGTTCCGACTGCCGGCGCTGCCGGGCTTCCTCAAGACCTATATCGACCGGCTGAACTTCTCCTTCACCGGCTATTTGCGCCAGGAAAAGGACGCCTCGACCGAGCTGCACCAGTGGACCCGGCGGAATTACATTACGTTCCGCGAACTCGAACTCAGCTTGATCCTGCAGCGGTCGTAGCCTGGAATCACCAAGCCTAATATTGCTCAATGTCCCTCGAACGTCATCAGCGTGCGCACCGGCACGTCCATGGCGCGCAGCTTGGCAGCGCCGCCGAGCTCGGGCAGGTCGATAATGAAGCAGGCGGCGACGACATTGGCGCCGATCTGGCGCAACAGCTTCACCGCGCCTTCCGCGGTGCCGCCGGTGGCAATGAGGTCGTCGACCAGGATCACGCGCTCGCCGGGCTGGATCGCGTCAACATGCATTTCCATCTCGTCGATGCCATATTCGAGGGAGTAAGCGATGCGCACGGTGGTATGCGGCAGCTTGCCCTTTTTCCGGATCGGCACGAATCCGGCCGAGAGCTGATGCGCCACTGCGCCGCCGATGATGAAGCCGCGCGCCTCCATGCCGGCAACCTTGTCGATCTTGTTGCCGGCCCAGGGATTGACGAGCTCGTCGACCGCGCGGCGGAACGCGCGCGCGTCCGCGAGCAGCGTGGTGATGTCACGGAACATGATCCCTGGCTTCGGATAGTCCGGGATGGTGCGGACGCTCGCCTTCAGATCGTGGTCAAAGGTCATCGGTGTCTCACATCTCAGTTGTCATTCCGGGGCGCGCAAAGCGCGAACCCGGAATCTCGAGATTCCGGGTTCGGCTCTTCGAGCCGCCCCGGAATGACGAATATGAAATATCCTGCACTCAATTCGCTCCCGCATCGAGCCGGAACGCATTCTCGACAATTCGCAAACCCACCTCCCCACCGAGCGACATCAGCGATTCCGGGTGGAATTGCACGCCGGCGACCGGCAGGGTCTTATGCTCGAGCGCCATGGCAACGCCGTCCTCAGTGCTGGCGGTCACGCTCAGAACTTCAGGCATGCTGTCGCGCTCGACAAATAGCGAGTGATAGCGGCCAATGACGATCTCGTTCGGCAGATTGCGCATCAGCCGCCCGCCGCGCACCTGCACCCGCGAGGGCCGGCCGTGGGCGGGATGGGTGAGTTGCCCGAGTTCGCCGCCAAAATATTCGCCGATCGCCTGCACGCCGAGGCAGACGCCGAACACCGGCAGCTTCTTCTCCAGCGCCGCATCGATGGTCTTCTTGATTGCGAAATCCTCCGGCCTGCCGGGGCCGGGCGACAGCACCAGCAAGTCCCACCTCTTCTGCTTGAGCATGTCGAGCGCATGCACATAGCGGACCACGGTGACGCTGGCGCCGACCTGGCGGAAATAGTCGGCGAGCATGTGCACGAAGCTGTCGTCGTGATCGATCAGCAGCACCTGCTTGCCCGAGCCGGTCGCATCGGGCGCGAAGGTCGAGAGCGGCTTCGGCGGATCGCCGCGCAGCGCCTGGAACAGCGCGGCGGCCTTGACCTGGCACTCGCGATCTTCGGCGGCGGGATCGGAATCGAACAGGCAGGTCGCGCCGACGCGCACCTCGGCGAGGCCATCCTTCATGCGGATGGTGCGGATGGTGAGGCCGGTGTTGATGCTGCCGTCGAAATTCACCGCGCCGATCGCGCCGGCATACCAGCGCCGCGGCGAGCGTTCGTGATCTTCTACGAACTGCATCGCCCAGAGCTTTGGCGCGCCGGTCACGGTCACCGCCCAGGCGTGGGTGAGGAAGGCATCGAGAGCGTCGAAGCCGGGACGCAGCATGCCCTCAACGTGGTCGACGGTGTGGAACAGCTTTGAGTAGGTCTCGATCTGCCGCCGCGCCAGCACCTTGATCGTGCCGGGCACGCAGACGCGCGCCTTGTCGTTGCGGTCGACGTCGGTGCACATGTTGAGCTCGAACTCGTCCTTCTCCGAGTTCAGGAGCTGGCGGATCTGCTCGGCGTCGCCGATCGCATCGAGCCCGCGCGCGATCGTGCCTGATATCGGGCAGGTCTCGACGCGGCGTCCGTCCGAGCGCACGAACATCTCCGGCGAGGCCGACACCAGGAATTCGCCCTCTCCGAGATTCATCAGCGCGCCGTAAGGCGACGGGTTAATGACGCAGAGGCGCTGGAACACTTCGGCCGGCGAGCGGTCGCAGGGCTCGGCGAAGAGCTGCCCCGGCACCGCCTCGAACAGATCGCCACGGGCGAAGGCTGCGCGCGCCGTCTCGACCGTGGCCTGATATTCGCCGGGGGCGTGATCGGCAAATCCTTGCCGCGGCGTCTTCAGATACGGGTTGTCGGCGGTCTCGCGCGGCAGGCCTTCGGTAGACTTGCCCTTCCAGGCGAAATCGTAAGTGAGCACCACGCCGCGGCCGGTGGCGCGGTCATAGGCCAGCAGGCGATCGGGCACGTAGAGCACGATGTCGCGCTGGTCGCTTTCGCGCGGCCGCTTCTGCACGAGGTCCTCGATCTGGAACACGAGGTCGTAGGCGAACGCGCCGAACAGGCCGAGCAGCCCGTCGTCATTGGCGGAGAAGGCGGCGACGAGATCGCGCACCAGCGACATCACGCTGGCACGCCGGGTACGTTGGTCCTCCTCGACCGGGGCGTCGCCACGGATGATGTGGCCGGCAAGGCGCGTCGCCGTCTTCTCCGAGATCACCACGCAGGGCTCGCGCAGGACCTCAGCGAGGAAGGCGATCAGCACCCGGCCGCGGCCGTTCAGCGCCTCCAGCTTGAAATTGACACCGACGGTCTCGAGCTTCAGCGGCGGGTCGGAGAAGCCGAGATCGAAGCTCTCGTAGCGGCCAGGCACGGTCGTGCCCGAGGACAGCACCACGCCGCGGCGACGGTCGAGCAGGCTGACGAGATCGTCGAGCCGGCTCGCGCCGCCGGTGAACTGCTCGGTCATGCGCGTGATCGCAAGACCTGCACGGGTCACGTAGTCACTTCTGGGCGGGAGGGCAAAGACTGTCCTGTTCATGTGGTCCTCTTACGAGACTTGCCGAGGGAACGCCACACAGGACAAACGATCAGGCCGCCGCACTGCGTGGGCGACCTCAGACGATTTAGGAAAGGAAAATCGCACCGGCCACCTCGTTAGGAGGTGCGCCACCAGAGACGGGCTGCGCGGACGGCGGTGCTCATGGGGTCGATACTCACCATGGCGCGGGGGCGCCGTCAAGGGCGGTCACGTAGTGGCCGCCTGATGGTCAGCGCTGTGGGATACGGGGCGCTCCGACTTCGGCCTCCGCCGTCATCCTGCCGAAGGGCCGGGATCGATAGCCACATGAATTAGTTTGACGAAGACTAGTGGTTACAAGCTCGCGCCATAACCCCTCCTGGGTTATGCGTCCCGGCCTTCGCCGGGACATCGAAAATGTGGCGCGACTGATGGCGCTCCACCTACCCCAGATGTTTTCGGAAAAACTCCGTCGCCCTGCCCCAGGCGAGCTCGGCAGCTTCGCGGTCGTGCACGGACTGGCGCTGCTCGTTGACGAAGGCGTGCTCGGCGTCATAGCGGAACAGCTCCAGCGACTTGCCGGCGGCCTTCATGGCCTTCTCGAATCCATTGACCAGCTCCGGCGTGCACCAATCGTCCTTGTTGGCGAAGTGGGCCTGGAGCGGGATTTTGACGTCGGCGGGCTTGGCCGCCTGCTCCGGCGGGATGCCGTAGAACACGACGCCGGCCGCGAGCTCCGGGATCTTGGTCGCGCCGATGATGGTGACGGCGCCGCCGAGGCAGAAGCCTGTTAGCCCGACCTTGGCGCCGTTGCGCGCCAGATATTGCGCGGCGCCGCGCACCGTCTGCGTGGTCGCGTCCATGAAGTCGAGCGAGTTCATCTCGTTGTTGGCGCTGTCCGTGTCGTGATAGGGCACCACCTTGCCGTTGTAGAGATCGGGCGCCAGCGCATCGAAGCCGGCGAGCGCGAAGCGGTCGCACAGGCCCTTGATCTGGTCCGACAGGCCCCACCATTCCTGGATCACGACCACGCCCGGCGCGTTGCCGCGCGCGGCATTGGCGAGATAGCCCGAGGCGTCCTTGCCGTCCGGGCGCTTGAAGGTGATGGTGGTTCCCATGGTGTCCTCCGACGCGTTTTTCTGAGGGAGCGATTGGCGGTATTTTGGCCGCTGAGAGCGCGCGGCGCAATCCACACTCACGTCATTCCGGGGCGCGCGTAGCGCGAGCCCTTGACCATCCAAAAAAAGCCCCCTCGCGGGGGGCTTCTTCTCCCGTTTCGGCTCGCGCCGCTCAGTGCGAGTCGGCCCAGACCTTTTTCTTGGTGAAGTACATCAGGATCGCGAAGATGATCAGGAACACGAACACCTGGAAACCGAGGCGCTTGCGCGCTTCCATGTGCGGCTCGGCGGTCCACATCAGGAACGTGGTGACGTCCTTGGCATATTGCGCCACGGTGGTCGGCGAGCCGTCGTCATAGGAGACCTGGCCATCGCTGAGCGGCTTCGGCATCTTGATGGCGTGGCCGGGGAAGTACTTGTTGTAATAGGAGCCTTCCGGGAGGGTGACGCCCTCGGGGGCCTTGTCCTCGAAGCCCTGAAGCACGGCCGCGACATAATCCGGACCCTGCTCCTGGTACTGGGTGAAGAAGTCAACGATGAACCAGGGGAAGCCGCGCTTGTAAGAACGCGCCTTGGTGATCAGGGACAGGTCCGGGGGCGCCGCGCCGCCATTCGCGGCACGCGCCGCCTGCTCGTTCGGGAATGGCGAGGGGAAATAGTCCGCCGGCCGGCCTGCACGCTCGAACATGTCACCGGCATCGTTCGGGCCATCCTTGACCTTGTACTCGGAAGCAAACGCCGAGGCCTGCGCCACCGAATAGCCGGGCCCACCGGGCTCGGCGAGGTTGCGGAAGGCGACGTAGGACAGGCCGTGGCAGCTGGCGCAGACCTCCTTATAGACCTTCAGGCCGCGCTGGAGCGCGCCGCGGTCGAACTTACCGAAGGGGCCCGAGAACGACCATTTGATTGACGGCGGCTGGTCGCCACCCTCGGACGCTTTCGCGCTGTCGATCGAGCCCGCGAACAACGAACCGGCGAGCGCCAGCATTATCGCGGTCGACACCATCGGGGTCGACCTGCTCCCGGTTTTGGCCAACACCGCATCCGAGATCGAATTCGGTACCGGTCGCGGCTTTTCGATGCGCGCGAGCAGCGGCAGCACGATCAGGAAGTAGGCGAAGTAGCAGAACGTCAGGACCCGGCCGGCAACGACGTAAATGCCCTCCGGCGGCTGCGCGCCGAGATAGCCGAGCAGGATACAGACCGCAACGAAGATCCAGAAGAACTGCTTGGCCAGCGGACGGTACTTCGATGATTTCGTCCTGGCGCTATCGAGCCAGGGCAGGAAGCACAGGATGATGATCGCCCCGAACATCGCGATGACCCCCGCGAGCTTGTTCGGTATCGAGCGCAGGATCGCGTAGAACGGCAGGTAATACCATTCCGGCACGATGTGCGGCGGCGTCACGCCCGGGTTCGCCGGGATGTAGTTGTCGGCGTCGCCGAGATAGTTCGGCATGTAGAAGATGAACCAGGCGTAGAGCAGCATGAAGCAGGTGACGCCGAACATGTCCTTGATGGTCGCGTGCGGCGTGAACGGCACCGTGTCCTTTTCCGTCTTCGGCTCGACGCCGTCGGGGTTGTTCTGTCCGGCGACGTGCAGCGCCCAGACGTGGAGCACGACGACGCCCGCGATCAGGAACGGCAGCAGATAGTGCAGCGAGAAGAAGCGGTTCAGCGTCGGGTTGCCGACCGAATAGCCGCCCCATAACAGCGTCACGATGCTCTCGCCGACATAGGGAATGGCCGAGAACAGATTGGTGATGACGGTGGCGCCCCAGAAGCTCATCTGGCCCCAAGGCAGCACGTAGCCCATGAAACCCGTGGCCATCATCAGCAGGTAGATAATGACGCCGAGGATCCACAGCACCTCGCGCGGCTCCTTGTACGACCCGTAGTAAAGGCCACGGAACATGTGGACGTAGACGGCGACAAAGAACATCGAGGCGCCGACCGCGTGCATGTTGCGCAGCAGCCAGCCGTAATTGACGTCACGGACGATCAGCTCGACCGACTTGAAGGCGAGATCGGCATGCGGCGTGTAGTGCATCGCCAGGATCACACCGGTGAGGATTTGCATCCCCAGCATGAAGGAGAGGATGGCGCCGAAGGTCCACCAATAGTTCAGGTTGCGCGGGGTGGGATAGGCGACGAAGGAGGAATGGATGAGACCAAAGATCGGCAGACGCCGCTCGATCCATTGCAGGGCCGGATTGCTCGGCTGGTAGTCGGATGGTCCGCTCATGATGCGATCCTGAGGAAATAGTACGACGAGACGGCACGAAGCTTCGGATGTCGGTCCGAGGCTCAGCCGATCTGGATTTTGGTGTCGGAAACGAACTGGTACGGCGGCACCGGCAGGTTCGCGGGCGCGGGCCCCTGGCGGATGCGGCCGGACGAATCGTACTGCGACCCATGGCAGGGGCAGAAGAAGCCGTCGTAGCTGCCTTCATGAGCGATCGGGATGCAACCGAGATGGGTGCAGATGCCGATCACGACCAGCCACTGCTCGTGGCCGGACTTGACCCGAGCCTCGTCGCTCTGCGGATCGGGCAGGCTCGCCACGTTTACGGCGCGCGCTTCGTCGATCTGCTTCTTGGTGCGGTGGCTGATGTAGATCGGTTTGCCGCGCCAGAACACCTTGATGTCCTGGCCTTCGGCGATCGGGCTGAGATCGATCTCGATTGGCGCACCGGCGGCGATGGTCGAGGCATCCGGATTCATTTGCGAGATGAAGGGCCAGAGCGCGGCCGCGCCCCCTACTGCTGCGGCGGCCCCCGTTGCAACGAATAAGAAATCACGGCGTGTCGGATGGTCCGCCGAAGACGCTGTCGTCACGATTCCAACCCTTTCTTCTTATGCGGCCGGTGGAACCGCTCCGGGGGGCGCCCATGAGGTCCCCGGAAAGGCTGCCGGCGCCCGCGGCCCCCCCGCGGCGGCAGAACTTTGCGTGCTCGCACCTAAACAGGTGAAACAGCAGTCCAGAATCGTTCTATTGGCACCCTTGCCGGGCGAGCGCAAGCCCGCTATCGGCGCGGGAGCGTGCAATGCACGAATTCCCGGACGAGCGATGTTTTATTGAGACATTTCCGGCCGCAACCAGCCCCGCACAGCCCATGCAGATAGCTCTTTTCCAGCCCGACATTCCCCAGAACACCGGCACGATTCTCAGGCTCTGCGCCTGTCTGAACGTGGCCGCGCATATCATCGAGCCGGCTGGGTTCCCCGCTTCCGATCGGACGTTCCGCCGGGCGGGAATGGACTACCTCGACCATGTCAGCATCGTCAGGCACGATTCCTGGGCGAGGTTCGAGGACTGGCGTGCGGCACAAGGCTGTCGCCTGCTGCTGTTCACCACCAAAGGTGCGACCGACTACCGTGATTTTCGTTACCAGACGTCGGACATCCTGCTATTCGGGCGCGAGAGCGCCGGCGTCACCGACGCGGTGCTCGAGGCCGCGGATGCGCGGCTGGTGATTCCGATCAAGGCCGGCCTGCGGTCGCTCAATGTGGCCATGAGTGCGGCGATGGCCGCCGGCGAGGCGCTGCGTCAGCTCCGGACCCCTGAAGGCCCAAACGATTGAGGAGAGAGACTTGAGTTACGCGGTCAAGGAAATCTTCCTGACCCTGCAAGGCGAAGGCGCCCATGCCGGGCGCGCCTCCGTGTTCTGCCGCTTTGCCGGTTGCAACCTCTGGAGCGGCCGCGAGGCGGATCGCAACGAGGCGACCTGCAAATTTTGCGACACGGATTTCGTCGGCACCGACGGCACGCTCGGCGGCCGCTATGGCTCGGCCGCGGAACTCGCCGACACCATCGCCGCGCAATGGATCGCATCGGCCGACAACCGCTACGTGGTGCTGACCGGCGGCGAGCCGCTGCTCCAGGTCGATGCCGCGCTGGTCGACGCGCTGCACGCCCGCGGCTTCGAGATCGGCGTCGAGACCAACGGCACGATTGCAGCCCCCGAGGGGCTGGACTGGATCTGCGTCAGCCCCAAGGGCGGCAGCGAGCTCGTTTTGCGGCGCGGCCATGAGCTGAAGCTGGTCTATCCGCAGGTGCTCGCCCCGCCCGAGACCTTCGAGGGCCTCGCCTTCGAGCGCTTCTCGCTCCAACCGATGGACGGACCCGAGGTCGCCGAGAACACCGCACGCGCGATCGACTATTGCCTGCGCCATCCGCAATGGCGGCTCAGCGTGCAGACGCATAAGTCGCTCGGCATCAGATAGGTTTGGTAGACGGACAGATGCAAAGCTCACCCGCGTCAGCATCCACGGCGACAATTGCAACGAGAGCCGCACCTGTTTGGCGTCCGCAAGGGCTGACGAAATGACCGCGATAATGGATCCGACCCTGATCGAAGACCGCAAGGCCCGCGCGCGCGCGTGGTTCGAAGCCTTGCGCGACGACATCTGCGCGAGCTTCGAACAGCTGGAAGAGGACGTCCCGCCAAGCCTCTATCCGGGCGAAGCCGGCCGTTTCAAGCGCACCCCCTGGCAGCGCACCGATCATTCCGGCGCGGCCGGAGGTGGCGGCGTGATGTCGATGATGCATGGCCGTCTGTTCGAGAAGATCGGCGTGCATTGCTCGACGGTGCATGGCGAATTCGCCCCTGAATTTCGTGCTCAAATCCCCGGCGCCGCGGAGGATCCAAAATTCTGGGCCTCCGGCATCTCGCTGATCGCGCATCTGCGCAATCCGCACGTGCCCGCCGTGCACATGAACACGCGCTTCGTCGTCACCACCAAAGCCTGGTTTGGCGGCGGCGCGGACCTGACGCCGGTGCTGGAGCGCCGGCGCACGCAGGACGATGCCGACAGCATCGCCTTTCACGCCGCGATGAAACAGGCCTGCAACCAGCACAGCAGCGTCGCCGATTACGACAAGTACAAGAAGTGGTGCGACGAATATTTCTACCTGCCCCACCGGAAGGAGGCGCGCGGCATCGGCGGCATCTTCTACGACTGGCACGACAGCGGCGACTGGGACGCCGACCTCGCCTTTACCCAGGATGTCGGCCGCGCCTTCCTGCAGATCTATCCCGAACTGATCCGGCGCAATTTCGCGACAGCCTGGACCGCTGCGGATCGCGAGGAGCAATTGATCCGGCGCGGTCGCTATGTCGAGTTCAACCTGCTCTACGACCGCGGCACCATTTTCGGGCTCAAGACCGGCGGCAACGTGGATTCGATCCTTTCGTCGCTGCCGCCGGAAGTGAAATGGCCATGAAGCTTGCAATGCCGCCGCTCCCTCGCGCCATGCTGATCGACATGGACGACACCATCCTGTCGGCCTATGGCCGGCCTGAGATCGCCTGGAATACGATCACGGCCGAGTTCGCCGAAGAACTCGCGCCGCTGCCGCCGCCGCTGGTGGCGACCGCGGTGCTGACGTTCGCGCGAAACTTCTGGGCCAACGCGGAAGCCGCATGGCGGCTGAAGCTTGCCGAGGCCCGCCACCTCACGGTCAAGGGCGGCTTTGCCGCGCTCGCGGCCGCCGGCCATCGCGCCCTGCCCGACGACCTCGCCATTCGCCTCGCCGACCGTTTCACCGCCTATCGCGAGGAGGAGATGTTCGTCTTTCCCGGTGCGCATGCGGCGATCGACCAGTTGAAGGCGCTCGGCATCAAGCTCGCGCTGGTGACCAACGGCGCCGCCGACACCCAGCGCGCCAAGGTCGAGCGCTTCGAGCTCGCGCACCGCTTCCACCACATCCAGATCGAGGGCGAGCACGGCTTCGGCAAGCCCGAGGAGCGCGCCTATCTGCATGCGATGGAGGCGCTCGGCGTCACCGCGAAGGACACCTGGATGATCGGCGACAATCTGGAATGGGAAGTCGTGACGCCGCAGCGCCTCGGCATCTATTCGATCTGGATCGACGTGCATGGCGACGGCCTGCCCGAAGGCTCGATCGTCCGACCCGACCGCATCATCCGTTCGCTGACCGAGCTCCTGCCGGAGTAACCAAAGGCGAAAACAAAAATATCGAAAAACAACCCCATGCACAGTAGGCGCTGCTGCGAATTCAAGGACTTACGGCAAACGCAAACTCAACTTTCGATTTTTACGAAATCCTTTTGACACGCCGGGCAAAACAGGGGCATGATGGCATCGTCGCGGCCTTTGCGATGAAGGGCCCCTAGCCAGCGGCCCCGGCATCTGAGCGTTTCTGCACGGCACGCGCGGTCTCATCCGCCGTTTTCCGGATGTCATGACAAATTGCTAGCCTCGCGTCCGGGTCGATCAACTCGAAAGGACAATCCATGGAATTGAAAGCCGGCGATGTCGTGATGCTGAAATCCGGCGGTCAGCCGCTAACGGTTGCGGAGGTGAAGGAGAACGACGTGCTCTGCCTCTGGATGGGCATGGAAGGCGATCTGTTCCGCGAGACGCTGCCGCTGGCCACGCTCGTGCAGGTGGAAGAGGAAGAGAACGGCGAAGACGACGAGGATGAAGACGAGGACGACGAGGAATAAGCACACCTAAGAGCGCGCGCTGGTCAGATGCGAGTGCTCGTCGTTGGCCTCGCGCTTTTGGATAGGACTTCGACCAATTTCTCGACAAGCTCCGAATGGAGGAAGATTGGAGAGGCCGGGGGCCTATGCATTCCCAATTTCGAGCAACAAAGCGTGCCGCAATCGGCCGACGTTTAAATCGCAGCGCCCGTTAAAGGCGCGCTCGATATTTAAATTTTGTTTCCAATTCGTTTGGAGCTGATCAAACCGAAACCATCGCCAGCGTGGTCCCCCGGACTGGCACGATGGACTTATAAGCATGCGGCAGTGCTCGCTATTCTAACTTGCCATCCTAAGGTTATACAATTAAACTGCAAAAAATATACTGCATTTAAAAGATGCGGGCGGCGAGATGCCGAGCCTGTTTAATGAAGGAGGGCTGATCATGGCCATTAAAAAGAATGTCGTTTTGAGAGGCGCGGCAGCTCCGACAGAGGTGACGGTTCCAACCTTCTCCTTCGGCCCCAACGATTCCCTCGCACAGTTGATCGTCGACGCGTGGGTCGAAGACGATTTCCGAAATTCGTTGCTGGAACGGGAGGCGGACAACACTACCGTGACAGCCGCCGCCGCGAACCGAGCCAAAGTCGCACTCGCGGCGCGAGGTATCTATCTGAACCGCGCGGTCATCATCACGGAAGAAGAGCACGATAGTCACTACACGATGCAAAACCCTGATGAAGTCGTTTTTGTGCTGCCGAACAAAAGCCGCGTGACCCCTCGACCCGGCCAGTCACTTCTGGAAACGGCTCGCTTGCTGATGTCTTGTACACCCAACGGTATCTAGCGCTGTTACCGTTCGGTTCGAGGGGCGGCGCGCTCCGTCTCCAGCTTGAAGCTGTCCGAAGTGGCAACGGCAGACAGACGGTCCTGCTGAGCACTGCAGGTTGGGAGGTTTCTAATGACGCGGTTGAGGACGGAGTGGGTCAACGTCACGGGTGATATTTCAATCATTGCTCGCGACTCCGGACAGGTTTGGTTCCACACGACGGGTGGGACGAAAGGGAATGTAGATCCATTCGCGATGCCGATGATGGGCATGGGTACGGCGGGCAGCACGATCGGGCTGCTCGACGGCGCGATCAATCTCGGATTTGCCGCGATTGAAAAACGCCTCGCGCGTCCGGAGCAGACGCTCACCGGCTATGTAGTGGCCCTGGTCGGCGCCTATCACACCTCTGTCGATACGCCTCGAAATCTGCGGCGCGCCGCCAGCCGCTTCGAGGAGCTGGGCAGGCCCGAGGTCGCTGCCTACCTTGAAGAACGTGCACGCGAGGAGTCTGGTCACGATCGCCTCGCGCTCAAGGACCTGCGCGCGCTCGGTTTACCAGCCGAGCGACTCGTCACCAATTTCATCCCGCAGGGGATCAAGCCGCTCTGCAAGCGCTTTGATGACCTTTGCTCGCAGGACTACCCGATCGGCTGTATAGGGTACTCCTACTGCCTGGAGCGCATCGCCGCGCTCAAGCAGGAGGCGGACGTCGAGAAGGTCCAGGCGCTGTGTCCGGACGGCGTCGATGCGACCCGCTTCCTCAGAAGCCACAGCTCTCTCGGGAGTGAGGCCACACACGTCAAAGATACCATCGAGTTCGTCGCGTCCCTTCCTGCGAATGACCGTATCGCAGTCGTTCAGGAGACGTATGAATCGGCCCTGATCCTGGCGGAAGGCTATAATCACGAACTCCATAAATCCGAAGCCGAAATGGTCGACGAGCTTCGACAGGCGATCGGAGAAGCGCTCCCATACGGTCTCAGTTCAGGGCCTTCAGAAGACGAAGATTGCAGCGCTCGCCCCGCGGCTTGAGCGGAACAGCGCGACATCATCGCGGTTTTGCTGGGCCTGAACGCGCAACCACGCACTGTTCCGGCGCCTCCGTGGTGAGATAGAATAAGGGGTCCTACGGCGGTTAAGAGGAGGACCTCTTCGATGACGAGGACAAACACCGACTTAGCCGAGTGGCTGGCCAGACACGGTCTAGGCGAGTACGCCCAAGCCTTCGCGGAAAACAACATCGAGTATTCCGTCCTTCCGGACCTGACGGAAAATGATCTCAAGCAAATTGGAGTTTCGTCCTTAGGCCACCGCAAGAAGCTGCTTAGGGCGATTGAAGCCTTGACCGCTTCAGGCCAGCTCGGCGGCGCAACGCTTGTGGGTTCAAGAGTGGCTGCGGCGTCGCCCTCCGTTGCGCAGCATCGCGAACCTGAATTCCGTCAGATCACGGTGCTGTTCAGCGACCTTGTGGCTTCTACACAGCTCTCGGAGAAGCTGGACCCTGAGGATCTCCAAAAACTCATCGACGCATACCGTGAGGAATGCAGCACCGCGATCGGGCGGTATGGCGGTGAGGTGGCCCGCTATTTCGGCGATGGCGTCATGGCATTTTTCGGCTGGCCCTCCGCTCACGAGGATGACGCCATTCGTGCTGTTCACGCCGCACTGGAGATCGCGTCCGGGGTCCCGAAGATTTCAGGTCCGGTTCCTCTGTCTTGTCGAGTGGGTGTTTGCTCTGGACCGGTTGTTGTCGGTGACATTGGAGACAGCGGCAGGTGGTCGATGGACGCGGTGGGGGAGACGCCGAACATTGCGGCGCGCCTGCAGGCCCTTGCCGCTCCAGATACGGTACTCATCTCAGAGACAACGAGGCGTCTCATATCGGCGGCTTTTGATTTTCAGGACCTGGGGATCCAGGAACTCAAGGGTGTGACTCAGCCCGTTCATTTGTATCGCGTGCTGGCGGCTAAATACACGGTCAGCCGCTTCGAGGCTGCGCATGCGGGCTCTCTAACTCCGCTCATTGGACGCTCAAGCGAACTGAGCCTGCTGCTCGACAGGTGGCAGAAGGTCAAGGAGGGTGATGGCCAAGTCATACTCCTCTCGGGCATCCCGGGAGTCGGAAAGTCGAGGCTGCTCCACGAGTTGAAATCGCATATTCAGCAGGAACCGCATATTTTGCTGCATCATCAGTGCTCGCCCTACCACAATCAGAGCGCGTTCTTCCCCGTCATCGAGCAGATCCAACATTTGGCCCAAATAACAGCGCGCGAGCCTGATGCAGACAAGCTCGCCAAGCTCAGGGCTTACCTTCCCGATAATTCCACCGGGCCGGTCCTGCTGGTCGCCAGACTGCTATCCATCCCCGTGCATGATCACCTCCAACTATCCGGCCTGACCCCGCAGCAAATAAAGAACAGAACCATAAGCACGCTTGTCGATATGCTGTTGGCGTTCTCCGTCCAAGGGCCGACGCTCTGCATCTTTGAGGATGCACACTGGCTCGATCCGTCGACGGTTGAGCTGCTTGACTTGATTATCAGCCGGATCGGCCACGCCCGCGTGCTGCTTGTCGTGTCCTGCCGGCCGGAGTTCCGCCCTGCGTGGATCACTCATGCGAATATCTCCGTGCACTCGCTGACTCGACTATCGCAGGCGGAAGTGAAGGCGATGATTCGAGGTCTGTTGAGGGGCGGGAGAATGCCTCAACCGCTGCTGGACCAGATTATCGAAAAAGCCGATGGCGTCCCGCTGTACATCGAGGAACTGACAAACAGTATGTTGAGCGCACCTGTACTCGGTCGAGGTGCGTCCGAGCGGACGGCACAAGCTGCATTGCTCAGGGTTCCGGACACGCTGAGTGACGCATTGATGGAGCGGCTCGACCGCGTTGCGCCAAGTCGCAAACTTGCAATGATTGCGGCGGTGATTGGGCGCGAGTTCTCCTATGATCTCTTGTCGGCTGTATCGCAACTCGACGAAGATAAAATGCTGACAGCACTCTCGCTGCTCGAACAGGCTGACATCGTATATCGAGTCGACATTTCGCCTTCCCTCCGGTTCGCGTTCAAACATGTGTTGCTGCGCGATGCGATCTACGATTCCCTGCTCAGGAGCAAAAAACAGCAGATCCACGCCGAGATCGCCACAGTCCTGGAGCATCAGTTTCCGGAGCTTGCGGAAAATCAGACCGAAGTCCTGGCGTATCATCATCAGGAAGCAGGCAATCACAGTGCAGCTATCCGTTATTGGTTCAAATCCGGGCAGCGCGCACTCGCGCACTCCGCCAACATCGAAGCGATTGCCAGTTTTCGAAGTGCGCTTGAGCTTCTGAAAACGCTGCCCGAAACCCCCGAGCGGACCAAACAAGAGACCGAGGTTCAATTGGCGCTGGGGATACCGCTTATCGCCGTCAAAGGATATGCCTCCACGGAAACACGCGAAGCGTTTTCCAGAGCCCGCGCATTATGCCTGCGTCTCGGCGACATCCCTGAATATTTCCAGGCCCTGTTTGGGTTGTGGGGACACTCATGGATGGGTGGAAGGAATGATGAGGCCCTCAGCATGGCCGATGAGTTTCTGTTGCGGTCACGAGACTTGTCTGACCCCGTGCTGGCGATGGTGGCTCACAGAGTGATGGGCAGCACGTTGTTGACCATCGGGGACTTCCAATCCTCAGCGAACCATTTCGAAGAGACGATCAGGCTCTCGATCAGCGAAGGAAGACAGCCTCTTCATCAGCTTTACGTGGTGGAGCCTCAAGCGGCTTCACTGCTGCTTCAGTCCTGGGACTTGTGGTTTCTCGGCTATCCCGATCGAGCCCTTTCGCGCGTATCAGAAGCGCTCGCCCTGGCTCAGGGTCTTGCTCACCCGTACACAGTGGCATTTGCTCATTACATGACCTCTGTCGTGCACCTGCTGCGCGGGGACGCCGCTCGCGCTCTCGAAAACGCACAGAACAGCTTCGAAATGTCACAAGAACAGCGGTTTTCGCTGTACGCGATTTTATCGAGAATTTCTCGAGGCCGGGCTATCGGCGAGCTTGGCCGGATCGAGGAGGCCCGATCCGACATCGCACTGGGAATCGATGAAGCGCGACGCAACGGTGTCGGTTTCATGCTGCCAATGATGAATAGCTGGCTGGCAGAGATTGACGCCAAGGTCGGCGAGAATGAACGCGCACTATCATTGATCGAGGGGCTTCTGGCCGGCGTAGGTGATGTGACAGGCAGGGCATGGGAGTCGGAATTGCACCGGCAAAAAGCCCAAATTCTCCTATCGCTCGACCCATCGAAAGTCGGCGACGCCGAGTCTCATCTTAGGAGATCCATTGAAGTGGCGCGTGGTCAAAGCGCCAAATCCTTGGAGTTGCGCGCCGCCACAAGCCTCGCAGAACTCTGGCGGAGGCAAGGAAGGATTGATGAGGCGCGCACGCTGCTAGAACCGATCTGCGATTGGTTTGACGAAGGAACCGAAACGGCCGACCTCAAGCGTGCGCGCGATTGTCGGCGTGCACTGCATTGATCCCGCCGCTCACAGCGCGTTGCGGTGGTCGAGTGCATCCGCTCTATGCGGACCCTATTGCAATTGCGCCCCCGCCAGCAAACGCATTGCCCTGGATTCGCAACAAAGATGCCCGCCCCCCGCGCGCCAAACCTCCGATATCTCTAGGAGTCAAACAGGAAGTGACAGCCGACAGGACCCTTTTCCGGCGACCCGCTCTGAGCGGACATAATGGCGCTGGTTCGGCAGGTTAGCTCGGCCAAGAGCCGCCTCGCCAAATGCAGTTTGTCCCTTCCCGGCTCCGGGGGCATGCCCGAGACGTATCAGCATCGATATTCTGGTGTTAGATTTCCTGCTCCTACCGAATAGGAGGACGACATGCCCGATAGCGTCTACAAGGTCATTGAACTGGTCGGTACCAGCACCGACTCCTGGGAGAAGGCGGCCGCCAATGCGGTCGAGCAAGCTGCAAAATCTCTCCGAGATCTTCGCATTGCAGAGGTCGTCAAGCTCGACATGCAGCTGGATGACAAGGGAAAAGTCGAGGCTTATCGCGCCAAGCTCAACGTATCGTTCAAGTTCGAGGGCTCCTGAGCCTCAGCACCTCGCCCCCACTCGCGGGGCGAGGATGGCTCATTGGAAAAGGCGCGTCGCCCAGTCCGCCCAACCGGACGCTGTGGCCCGTCCCGGAAGTCGGCCCTAGTCCGACCGGGGCCGATATGCTTTGATGCGAGGGGGCGTGTAGCGCGTGGTGGCCCCATGTACATGGTCATTCGCAAGTACACCAAGGTTCGCTCGGTGGCGGACGCCGCTCGTCGCGCCAAGAGCGGCGTAGGTGAGATCCTAAGGCAATCGCACGGATTCAGATCTTACCATGTGCTGGATGCGGGCGACGGCGTTGGTATCGCCGTGATGATATTTGACGACCGGGAGAGCGCCAACGCAGCTAACGCCAAGATACTGGCGTTTGTGCAGGCGAGTCTGCATGATCTCGATCTTGGGGTTCCCGAAGTCACCACCGGCGAGGTCTTGGTGAACATCGAGTCTGATGGGTCTTCGGGCATAAAGTAGCGGCAAACATCACCAGTTGCGTGGCGGATGCCGCCCCCTGCTCTGGTCATTGACCTGGTGTCACCCTCGGGCTTGCAACGATCGCACCCTGAACATCCGGGTGCCGCCCGTCAGGAATATTCGACTGCGCGTGCTTTTCGAGGAGCAGCAACGACATGAAGCAACACACCTCCGAAGCATTTTCCACCACAGCGATCGGCTGGACACCGCTGATGCTTATGGGCATCGCGATGCCGCCTCGGGATCCCGACGAGGAGGATGAGGAGGACGAAGACGACGATGAAGAAGATGACGCTGACGAACCAGCAGTCGTGCGCGAGCCGGACGATGACTAGACTAGCCTGCATCTGGCAGTCGGCGCTATAGTATCTCCCATGGGCTGGGATGCGAAAGACATAGCGCTGCTCAAAAGGCTCTGGTCCGCAGGACAGAGCGCGGCGCAGATTGCGCGCCGTCTCGGGTGCAGCCGTAACGCAGTCTGCGGCATGCTGACCCGTCTGAGCCTGAAGCGCGGCCGCAAGCCGCCTACGGCACGGCCCAAGATAAGGCCGCCCCCGAAGCTGAGGCCGACATCATCGGCAGCCTGCGCCCGTCCAGTCGCACAGAAGGTGTCGTCGAGTACGGCAAAGAGGCCGCAGCCCAAGGAACTCAGCAAGCAGCAGCTTTACGCCATTCTGGCTGAGGCGGTCAGAAACACCGGCTAAGAACTCACATGAATGTCGATGCGCTCCCGTCAGTGCCTGGCGCAGTTCGACGGGTTCGGCTGTCGTGTACCCTCCCAAGGCTCATGTGCTTCGGGTCAGAAATCTCGGTTTGAGATCACAACAGTAAGGTCGTATCTGGCTCCGGTAGTAGGTCTTGCGCTGAGCTATCGACCTATTCAGCTGTGGACGCAGAAGCGGTCACCGCGCAGCGGGTTATTCGGGCAAGCCCGCTTTCCGAAGCCCCTCTCGCCAACGCACCGTCTACCCGCGCGATTGTTTCAGCCCTGTTACGAACCAGGATCGTACTTGGCGCTTCTCGGCTCACGGCGGAGAAGGCCGGAAGACGCCATACGCATCGCACGCACCGCCTGCCTCCTCGGAGCGACCAGGGCT
This sequence comes from Bradyrhizobium sp. 137, assembly GCF_023074095.1. Taxonomy (NCBI): domain Bacteria; kingdom Pseudomonadati; phylum Pseudomonadota; class Alphaproteobacteria; order Hyphomicrobiales; family Nitrobacteraceae; genus Bradyrhizobium; species Bradyrhizobium sp. 137. The sequence continues at coordinate 14,803 of NZ_JADPKU010000061.1, read as the reverse complement.
AGGTTTTTACAGCGGATATGAGCCGTGGTTCGGTTGGTGATCGAGCTGCGACACGATGTTCTAAGGTAGGAACGCCCCCGTGGCGGCCGAGTTAAGAGGGCAAAACCACCTATCAAGGAGGCAAAGTCATGGCCCGCGCAACAGCTCATCCGGATCATCACTGCATCTCAAGCGAGGACATTCAAGGAACCGAGGTTTATGGAGCAGATGGGACGAATATCGGTGAGATTGATCACCTCATCATCGACAAGGTGTCAGGCCGAGTGGCTTATGCAGTCATGAGCTTCGGCGGATTTGCTGGCTTGGGTCACAGCCACTACCCCATTCCCTGGAGTGCTCTGACCTATGACACGTCGCTTGGCGGTTTTCGAACCAACATCACCGAGCAACAGCTGAGGGACGCGCCTGAGTTCAGCGATGATTCCTGGCAGGATCGAGACTGGGAAACACGAACCCACCGGTATTATGGGACACCCACCTACTGGGAAGGACGAGGTGGCCTGTAACGCCAGGCGGCGCATCAGAACATTTCCAATCGTGAGTGCCGGCTGAATTGATCGGCGGGCGCTCATGGGTGGAAGCGTCAGATCGTCGCCCATTCCCAGTTCGTCGCCGTAGTAAATGACCGATGTACCAGGAAGACTGAACGGTAGGCTGGATGCCAGCTCGATGCGGCGGCGATCGTTTCCGAACATGCAGGCGAGCCGCCGCCGAATTCCCCCTCCGTAAAGCTGCATTTTGCGGGTTGGAGCGACGCCACAAGTGGGCGCGTCCCCGACCGCAACCACGAGCGTCGGCCGAGCACAGCAATTGTGGCGACACCCAAAGGAGCGAGTATCCGAAGGCCAGAGCAGGTCCGGGAAGATAGGCTACTCTCCAGAGGCACGAGCTCCACGCCGTGGCGCGACGAACCTTATCGGAAGGCGCCAATGTCTCGGTTGGGCCATAAGCCGCCGATGATGGCCAAGCGGGGCGACTTTCGGTTTGGGCTCGGAAGCCGACTTTTGTGAGTACACGCTCGGAGGAAGTTCGATCCCCGGTCCATGCACCAATCCCCGGTGAGCGGCGTCATCTACGCGACGAGCTGCCTTGCAGCGGCAGAGATCATCACCAGTCCGCCCGTGATCACCGCCACGTCGAGGATCGCGGTGTGGATGTGGATCGGCATCCGCTCGACGAAGGCTTTTGCGAGGAACGCACCGGGAATCGCAATCGCGCCGACCAGCAGCGCAAAGGCGAGCACCTGCGCGGTCACCGCGCCGGCAAGGCCGAACACCGAGATCTTGATCAGGCCGGTGCCGAGCGAGATCATCGCATCGGTCGCGATCACCGCGGCGCCTTCGAGGCCTGCGGCCACCAGCAGCGAGAGCAGGATCACGCCGGAGCCCGAGGTGCCGCCGACCAGCACGCCGTAGCCGACCGAACCGGCCGCAAGGCCGGTATCGCCGATCCTGAGCTCGCGACGGCGCAGCACGCGGCGCAGCGGTACGCTCAGGATCAGCATGGTGCCGATCACGAGCGCCGCGCCCGCATTGGTCAGACGCGTGTAACCGTAGGCGCCGAGCGCGGTCGTCAGCGCCGCGCAGGCGAGCACGTCCATCGCTCGACGTTCGGTCTCCCTCAAACAGCCGAAATGGCAACGCCGCGCGCGTTGGGCAGTTTAGGGCCACAACAGACCTCAGCCAAGAGAGCTTGCCACTGGGCTTTGTTGTCCGCAGATGGAGGCTTTGCTGCCTACGTGGTAGAGTTGCCTATGGTTCGCAAAAAGCAGCAAGCCCCGTTGGCATTTAAGAACACATCCAAGCTTGGGGACTGGCTTGAGAAGCACCATGGCACTGCGACCGAACTCTGGGTGCGGATCTTCAAATCAGACATGGGCGTGCCGTCTGTGACGTGGAACGATTGCGTTATTGAGTCCATCCGCGTCGGTTGGATCGATGGCCAGATGAAACCTTTCGACGACACGTCGTACTTGCAACGACTTACCCCGAGGAAGGTGAATTCCAATTGGTCGGCCAAGAACTGCCGTCACGCAACAACCCTGATCGCTGAAGGGCGGATGCTTCCCGCTGGATTGGCTCAGGTCGAAGCGGCCAAGTCGGATGGACGATGGGATACCGCATACGCGGGCTCAGCGGACATGACTATCCCGCAAGACTTTCTCGATGCCTTGGAGGACATGCCCGCGGCGAAAGCGTTCTTCGCGACGCTCGATCGCAGAAATCTCTATTCAATCTACTATCGCCTTCATACAGCGAGGAAGCCCGAGACGCGCGCCAGACGGATCGCGCAAATTGTTGCGAAACTGGATCGTGGCGATAAGTTTCACTGACCCATGCAGCCTCTCGGAGAGAGTAAGCCATAGCGGGCAGATGATCGGCTGCACTGTGCCGCTTGTGAAGCAAAACCGGCCGTCGCTCCACCATTTCGATCCGGCATCACCCCGACTCATGCACCGCATCAATTAACAGCCGGGTCAGCGGCGGCAAGCGGACCGGCAGACATGGTGAGGACCGGCGCTTACCGAAGAATTGAGAAGATCGTGCCGCCTATTTCCGATTAAACACCTCCGTACACCACGCCTGCTGATCTTCGGGCTTGCCCACAAAAGCACACTCAAATGGGCCGCCGGTTATTCCGGAAAGTTTTCCAGTTCCCTTGACGGTGTTCTCGCCTTTTGCCTTACCGTCAGTAACCGTGATGGTAAACGGCCCCTTTAGTTGGTCATCGCCGGTGCCCCAAGTGAGTTCGCCCTCACCCTTACCGGTCTCTTGTGTAAGACTATACGTCCCAGAAGCAGGTGCCATGTGCAGAGGACCGCTGCCAGCGTCGTTGAAGGTGATCCCCCACAGGGTCCCGTAGGCAACTCCTTTGTCTACGCGTTCTTGGATCAATTTCCACCCGCTGTGGACTTTGATCGTGCCCGCGTCCTCAGCCCATGCCGGCAGTACCAAACCGGCGGCGAACATCGACGCAAAAAGGATTTTACGCATCTTGGAGTCTCCTCTTTGGGTTCGTGTGTCGAGGGATGTCCCGCCAAGTGCTGGATAAGTCCAGTTCGCGTTCGTGGGGGGAGCTAACCATTATGAGGTACCAAGACGCGCAGGCGGTAAGCTTGCCCCGCGAGGTCTGAACAGGGTTAAAAGCTGCGGTCAGCACGTTCATCGCTCGATGTTCGGTCTCCCTCGATCAGCCGACATGGCAACGGCTCGCGCGTTGGGCAGCTTAGGGCCAGGAAGAGATATGGCTCTGGCACGTTGGTGCGGCAGATAACCGGCAACGCCCGCGGCATTCGTTTTCAACTCAGAAGGCAGCTCCGGCCAGCAAAAAAACGCCGCCAAGCGCGACCATCACGAGTCCGGGCCAGTTCGATTTGACGCCGAAGCCGCTACCGGGCCTTTCAGGCTCCAGCGTGTCACGCCCGGAGCGAAGCCATTTCCCACCGCTGAATCGGCCTCGCCAGATGGGCTGAAATGCCATTTGGAGTACGCCGCCGAAAACAAGGAGCACACCAAGCCATATGAGAGTCATGCTCATCTCCTCTACCCGCGAACGCCGCTAGATTGCTGCGCCGAGAACCGTGGCCCATCCAGCGTCTGCCGCTGCTCTCGGAATCAGACGACTCTGAAAGCCGCCGGACGCACCGGCGTGCCGCACCTAGGCCGAGGAACGCACTCACCGAAGCTCAGGCTACGTCTAGGCGTCCGTCATCGGGATCCCGGGGGCATCGTGTCGGGCATGATCGCGAAGACATGCCGGTCGATCTTAGCTGGAACCAGCTCGGAGGGTGGGGTCATGTTGTTGCTCCTCAGATGTGGCCCTTGAGCACTCTACCCCTTTTCGGCGGGGCAGACACGAAATTGGCGGCCAGCGCGCCGGTTATCTCTATCAGACGCGCTAGTCCTCGCATTCGAGGTGATCCGCGGTCCAGGCGCGGCAATTGGGCCGGGGGTCATCTACGCGACGAGCTGCCTTGCAGCGGCAGAGATCATCACCAGCCCGCCCGTGATCACCGCGACGTCCAAGATCGCGGTGTGGATGTACACCGGCATCCGCTCGACGAAGGCTTTTGCGAGGAACGCACCGGGGATCGCAATCGCGCCAATCAGCAGCGCAAGCGCGAGCACCTGCGCGGTCACCGCGCCGGCAAGGCCGAACACCGAGATCTTGATCAGGCCGGTGCCGAGCGAGATCATCGCATCGGTCGCGATCACGGCTCCGCCTTCGAGGCCGGCGGCCATCAGCAGCGACAGCAGGATCACGCCGGAGCCCGAGGTGCCGCCGACCAGCACGCCGTAACCGATGGAGCCGGCGGCAAGGCCGGTGTCGCCGATCCTGACCTCGCGGCGGCGCAGCACGCGGCGCAGCGGCACGCTCAGCATAAGCATGGTGCCGATCACGAGCGCCGCGCCCGCATTGGTCAGACGCGTGTAACCGTAGGCGCCGAGCGCGGTTGTCAGCGCCGCGCAGGCGAGCACGATCAGAGCGCGGCGGCGGTCGGCATAGCGCAAGTAAGCTATCGCGCGGCTGAGATTGGTGAAGATGGCGGAGATCGCGATGATCGGCACCACCGGCTCGGCGCCGACCATCGGCACCAGCACCAGCGGCATCAAAGCGCCGGTGCCGTAGCCGGCAAGACCACCGATGATCGAAGCCAACAACGCCATCGTTGCTACCAGCAGGAGCTGATAAATCGGGATGTCGGCGAAGCCTGAAACGATGGTCACGTTCTCTCGTCGCGGCGGACGCGGGCGGCAGCTTGGTCGGCGATGGCACCGAGCGCGGCTTGCTCTAGTGGAAAATCCGCCGCAAGCCAAGCGTCCTCGGCGAGCGTCAAGACATGTCCGAGCGCAGGTCCTTCCGCCATGCCGCGCGCGATGAAATCGGCCGCCTTCAACGGAAATTTCGGCGCAGTCCAGCGCTGCGGCAGCTCGGCGAGCGCACGCCAGCGCGACGATCCGACGTCGCCACCGGCCCGGGCCCAGGCCAGCAACACGCGTTCCTGATAGCGCTCTGCGCCGAGCCGGTAGAGCAGCCGCCGCGCCTTCGGCTCGTTCTTGGCGGCCAAGCGCCACCAGCGATGCCCCATCGAATCCAGCGCCTTGGTCTCGCTATTGGAGAGCCGCAGGCGCGCGGCGATGCGCTTGGCATCTTCGGTCACCGCGACCGTCAGCGCGGCCAGGCGCCGCGTGCTGCTTGCGGTGAGGCCGAGCTCGCGCTCGATTGCGATCATCGCCGACAGCGGCCCCGTATAGACCACGCCTCCGGTCAGCGCCTGCAGCAATCCGCCCTCCGCCATGGCCAGCACGGCCGCGGATGCACCGCCGGCGACCAGCAGCTTCAGCATCTCCATGCGCACCCGCTCGGCCGAGAGGTTCGCAAGGCCCGCACGTGCCCGGATACAGGCGAGATAGCCGTCGCGGTCTGGCTCGCCGGCGCCAAAGGCAGCGTGGATGCGGAAGAAACGCAGGATGCGCAAGTAATCCTCGGCGATGCGCTGGCCGGGATCGCCGATGAAGCGCACGCGGCGCGCTCTGGCATCCGCAATTCCGCCCACGTAATCGTGCACGACGCCGCTCGCATCGACGGACAGGCCGTTCATGGTGAAGTCGCGCCGCTCGGCATCCTTCACCCAGTCGCGGCCGAACGCGACCTTGGCCTTGCGGCCGAAAGTTTCGGTGTCCTCGCGCAGCGTCGTCACTTCATAGGGATGCCCGTCGATGACGAGCGTGACGGTGCCGTGGTCGATCCCGGTCGGCACGCTCTTGATGCCGGCGGCCTTGGCACGCCGCATCACTTCGTCCGGCAACGCGGTGGTCGCGATGTCGATGTCACCGGGTGAGAGACCGAGCAGCGCGTTGCGCACCGCGCCGCCGACCACCCGCGCCTCCTCGCCGTTCGCGCCCAGCAATTGCAGGACGCGCGCGGTCCCGCCTGCGGTCAGCCAGGGCGCATTGGCGAGTAACGGCTCCGCGCTCATCGTCCAGCCCTTATTTTTCCGTGCCCGGCACGAACTTGCCGTTCTCGATATGCGCGGGAACGTAGGTCGAGTCCGGTCCGGCGCCGGAGAAATGTGCAAGGCCGACCAGCCCCGCGATCACCAGCGCGATCGCCACCAGGGCGAGGCGCGCAACGATGGTGACCGGCCAGGACGATCGCGCGAACAGGCCGGATCGGGTGGCGGCCAGGAACAGCGCATAGATGGCAAAGGGAATAAGGAAGATTCCGATCTCGGTCAGAACCGTCCGGATCATGACGAATAGATCCGCTCATACAGCACACGCAGCATTCCCGCCGTTGCACCCCAGATGTAGCGTTCCGCGAATGGCATCGCGTAATAGGAACGCTCCATGCCGCGGAATTCCTTGCTGTGCACCTGATGGTTCACCGGGTTCATCAGGAAAGATAGCGGCACTTCGAATGCGTCATCAACCTCTGAATGGTTGATCGTGAGCTCGAAGCCCGGCCGCACCCTGGCCACTGTCGGCAGGATACGGAAGCCGAACGCGGTCCCGTAGAGGTCGAGATAGCCGATCGGCTCGACGAAGTCGCGCGACAGCCCAACCTCCTCCTCGGCCTCGCGCAGCGCCGCATCGAGCGGCGAGGAGTCGGTCGCGTCGATCTTGCCGCCAGGAAAGGCGATCTGGCCGGCATGGTCGTTCAGATGCGCCGAGCGCTGCGTCAGCAGGATGGTCGGCTCGGGATGGTCGACCACTGCGATCAGGACCGCCGCCGGCCGTACCGGCTGCTCGCGCGCGATGATCTCGAGCATCCTGTCGGTGCCGGGATCGCCCGAGGCGGGAATGATGTTCGGATCATAGAGACCGGGCGGGACGTCGAAATCAAGCTTGGCCCTGGAGCGGGCGAAGAAATCCGCCGCGCTGAGCGCGACCGGATCGTTCTTCAGGATAGGTTTGTTCAAAGCGCGGCCCTCACCTGCTCAGCGTCGGCCATGGCGAAGAATTCGCCGGCCGACTCGACGCCGAACATCGGCTGGCCATCGACCATCCGCTCCTCGCCCATGTCAACCAGATCGTAATAGAGCGCGCGGGTGACCTTGGCCCAGAGATCGGCGCGGACGTGCAAGTATGGCGTCAGCCCGCCGTCCCTCGCCTGCTCGAAACGCAGCCGGTGCGCGGCGTCGCAGGTCACCCAGTCGTCGACATTGGTGCGGAAGCGCAGCACGCGATGGCCACCCTCGCGCTCCTTGAGCATCTCGACCGCCATGAACGGCGCGTCGTCGACGCGAATGCCGACCTTCTCCACCGGCGTGACCAAAAAATGCTTGTCGCCCTCGCGCTTGAGAATGGTCGAGAACAGGCGGACCAGCGCGTGACGCCCGATTGGCGTCCCCATGTAGAACCAAGTACCATCAGAGCCGATTCGGATATCGAGATCGCCGCAAAACGGCGGATTCCACAGATGCACCGGAGGCAGCCCCTTCGTGGCACCTTCGGCATTGGCAGCACTTTTGGCGGCGGCAGTCAGCCCTTCAAGGCCGCGATCGGCACTCTGCCCTTGGTTCGCCATGGTTTGCCCTGACTTTGTCCTTGGCACGATTGGTGCAGGTCTACGTTGTATTCGGGTGTGCGGTTCCACTCCGGATTAATCCGATGTGCGAGGTCGCCACTTCGTGATGCCGTACATAACCCGAAGCCGATAAGGTGGGGATAGGTTAATTCAACGAATACATGGCCTTCCTGCAAGTCTAGCATAGGCCCATGATCCGGCGTGATGACCTGACGCGATGTGCCGAGGTGACGACGCAGGCAAGCCGCGTGACAGGCTGAAGGAGCGAGCGAATGGCGGAAAGTGTCGAGAAACTCGAAGACGGAATCGTCCGTTCGGCCGAGCAGGTATCTAGCCAGATTCGCGCGGCGAAGGAGGCGATCGCGTCGGTCATCTTCGGCCAGGATCGCGTGATCGAGAACACGCTGGTTACGATCCTCTCCGGCGGTCATGCGCTGCTGATCGGCGTGCCCGGCCTCGCCAAGACCAAGCTGGTCGAGACGCTCGGCGTCACACTGGGCCTCGACGCCAAGCGCATCCAGTTCACGCCCGATTTGATGCCGTCGGACATTCTCGGCGCCGAGGTGTTAGATGAGAGCACCGCGGGCAAGCGGGCCTTCCGCTTTATTGCCGGTCCGGTGTTCGCGCAGCTGCTGATGGCCGACGAGATCAACCGCGCCAGCCCGCGCACGCAGTCGGCGCTGCTGCAGGCGATGCAGGAGCAGCACATCACGGTTGCGGGTGCGCGCCATGACCTGCCCAAGCCCTTCCACGTGCTCGCCACGCAAAACCCGCTGGAGCAGGAAGGCACCTATCCGCTGCCCGAGGCGCAGCTCGACCGCTTCCTGATGGAGATCGACGTCGACTATCCCGATCGCGATGCCGAGCGCCGCATCCTGTTCGAGACCACAGGCGCCGAGGAGACGCTGGCCAGGGGCTCGATGAGCGCCGATGCGCTGATCGTCGCGCAGCGGCTGATCCGGCGCCTGCCGGTCGGCGATTCCGTGGTGGAGGCGATCCTGTCGCTGGTGCGTTCGGCCCGTCCGGGCGTGGAGAGCGGCGAGGCCGGCAAGTTCATCGCCTGGGGCCCCGGCCCGCGCGCCAGCCAATCGCTGATGCTGGCCGTGCGCGCGCGTGCGCTGATCGACGGCCGTCTCGCGCCTTCGATCGATGACGTGCTCGACCTCGCCGAGCCCGTGCTGAAGCACCGCATGGCGCTGACCTTCCAGGCGCGCGCCGAAGGCCGCACGATTCCGGACGTGATCCGGCAATTGAAGACACGGATTGGTTGATGGCGGCAGAGAACGGGCACACAGCGAGGGAGATCATCGCGATCCGACGTGCCGATGGCGAAAGCCGTACGCTCGCCGCTTCGCTGCCGCGCCTGGTGCTCGAGGCCCGCCGTATCGCCGCCAACGTCATCCACGGCCTGCACGGCCGACGGCGTGCCGGCTCCGGCGAAAGCTTCTGGCAATACCGCCGCTTCGTCTCGGGCGAGCCGTCGCAGAACGTCGACTGGCGCCGCTCGGCCCGTGACGACCATCTTTACGTCCGCGAGCAGGAATGGGAAGCCGCGCACACGGTTTGGATCTGGCCCGACCGCTCGCCCTCGATGGCCTTCGCGTCGAAGACCGCGCGCGAGTCCAAGCTCGAACGCACGCTGATCGTCGCCTTCGCCCTGGCCGAGCTGCTCGTCTCCGGCGGCGAACGCGTCGGCATTCCCGGACTGATGGCGCCGACCGCGAGCCGCAGTGTGATCGACAAGATGGCGCAAGCGATGCTGCATGACGACGCCGAACGCCTCAGCCTGCCGCCGTCCTTCGTGCCGTCGGCGCTCGCCGAGACGATCGTGCTGTCGGATTTCTGGTCGCCGATCTCCGAGATCAGGACGACGCTCACAGGGCTGTCCGGCTCCGGCGCGCATGGCACATTGGTGCAAATCGTCGATCCCGCCGAGGAGTCGTTTCCGTACTCCGGCCGCGTCGAGTTCGTCGAGCCGGAAGGCTTTGGCGTGATCACCGCCGGCCGCGCCGAGAGCTGGGCACAGCATTACACCGCGCGGCTCGCGCTGCACCGCGACCAGATCCGCGCCGAGACCAACAAGCTCGACTGGCTGTTCACCACGCACGCGACCGACCGCTCGGCCGCCGAACTGCTGCTGTTCCTGCATGCCGGCATGCAGGTGAGCAAGTCGGGCGCCCGCATCGCGACGATCAAGGCGGGGCCGGCCGCATGATGGGATTGCCGCTCGCCTTCACCGAACCGCTGCTTCTGATCGGCCTCGTCAGCCTGCCCGTGCTGTGGTGGCTGCTGCGAGTGATGCCGCCGCGGCCGCGGCGCATCGAGTTTCCGCCGACGCGGCTGTTGTTCGACATCGCGCCGCGCGAAGAGACGCCCTCGCGGACGCCATGGTGGCTGACTGCGTTGCGGCTCCTAGCTGCGGCGCTCGTCATTTTCGCCGCCGCCGGCCCGATCTGGAATCCGCAAACGGGCGCCGCCGGCAGCAAGGCGCCGCTGATGATCATGTTCGACGATGGCTGGAGCGCGGCGTCGCACTGGGACATCAGGATCAGGGCCGCCGATGAGCTGATCGCCAACGCCGACAACGATCGCCGCGCTATCGCGCTGGTGCCGCTGTCGGAGCCGAACCGCGACATCACCCTGATGCCGGCGGGTGCGGCGCGCGTGGCGCTGCGCCAGCTCGCCCCGAAGCCTTATTCGATCGATCGCGTCGAGACCCTGGCGGCAATCGACCGTTTCCTGAAAACGACCGGCGACTGCGAGGTCGCGTGGTTGTCTGACGGCGTCGACACCGGCCGCGGCGAAGAATTCGTGGCCGGCCTCGGCAAGACTGTCGGCGATCGCAACCTGACTGTGTTCGAAGGCGGTACCTCTGCGCCGCTGGCGCTGGTCGCGGCCGAGAACGCCGCTGCCAGGATGACGGTGAAGGTGCTGCGCACCGACAGCGGCATCGCCGTCGGCACCGTGCGCGCGCTGGACCAGAAGGCCTCGCCGATCGGAGAAGCCCGTTATTCGTTCGGCCCGCAGGACAAGGAAACCGACGCAGCGTTCGATCTGCCGGTCGAGCTGCGCAACGACATCACGCGGCTCGAAATATCCGGCGAGCGCTCCGCCGGCGCAGTGCAGCTGCTCGACAAGCGCTGGCGCCGCCGCGCCATCGGCATCGTCTCGGGTTCGACCAGCGAAACCGCGCAGCCGCTGCTGGCGCCGACCTTCTACCTCACCCGCGCGCTGGCGCCGTTCGCAGACGTGCGGCTCGCCGACAAGGGCTCGCCGCAGCAGGGCATCACCCAATTCCTCGACCAGAAGCTGCCGATGATCATCCTGGCCGATGTCGGCACCATCGCGCCCGAGCTGCGGGAGCGCCTCAACGCCTGGATCGACCAGGGCGGCGTGCTGGTGCGGTTCGCGGGCCCCCGCCTGGCGCAGGCCGAAGACGATCTCGTGCCGGTCAAGCTGCGCAAGGGCGGGCGCACGCTCGGCGGCAGCCTGACCTGGGAGAAGCCGCAGCATCTCGCCTCCTTCGCCGCCGACGGGCCGTTTGCCGGCGTCGTGGTCCCCAAGGACGTCACCGTGAGCCGCCAGGTGCTGGCCGAGCCCGACGCAGTGCTCGCTACCAAGAGCTGGGCTTCGCTGGAGGACGGCACGCCGCTGGTGACCGGCGAGCATCGCGGCAAGGGCCTCGTCAGCCTGTTCCACGTCAGCGCCGACATGCGCTGGTCGGATCTGCCGATGTCAGGCACTTTCGTCGAAATGCTGCGGCGTGTCGTCGACATGTCCGGCTACACCGCCAAGCCCGGCGCCGGGGTCGCAGCCGAGACCACCGCCGAGACGGTGGCGCCGCTGCACATCCTCGACGGCTTCGGCGCCTTCGGCCCGCCGCCGGCCACCGCAAAACCGCTGCCCGCGGATTATCGCGACCGCGCCACACCCGATCATCCGCCGGGCTTCTACGGTCCGGCCGAAGGACCGCTCGCCGTGAACACGCTTGCCGCCGCCGACCGTATCGCCGCCCTGAACACCGCGAGCCTGCGCGCCCGGCACGCCACCTATACCAACGCCGAGCCGCGCGATTTGCGCGGCTGGCTGCTGTCAACGGCGCTTGCCCTGTTCCTGATCGACGCGGTCATCGTCACTCTGCTCGGCGGCGGCATCGCCGCGCTGCTGCGCCGCCGCGCCGCGCCAGCGATGATCGTGCTCGGTATCGTGCTTGCAGCGCTCGCGTCGCTCTCGCCGGCGCCCTCGCGCGCCGACGGCATCACGGACGAGTTCGCGATGAAGGCGGTGTCGCAGACCCGCCTCGCCTATGTCGTGACAGGCAATGCCGACGTCGATTCCATCGTCAAGGCGGGGATGAACGGGCTGACGCTGTTCCTGGCGCAGCGCACTGCGCTTGAGGCCGGCGATCCCGTCGGCGTCAATCCCGCGCGCGACGAACTCGCCTTCTTCCCGCTGATCTACTGGCCGATCGTGCCCGGTGCGCCCAAGCCGCCGCAGGATGCCATCAACAAGATCGACGCCTACATGAAGCAGGGCGGCACCGTGCTGTTCGACACCCGCGATGCGATCGAAGCACCGCCCGGCGCGAACGGTACCGCGCAGACCCCGGCCATGCAGACGCTGCGCGAGATCCTGTCCTCGCTCGACGTGCCCGAGCTCGAGCCCGTGCCGCGCGAGCACGTGCTGACCAAGACCTTCTACCTGCTGCGCGACTTTCCCGGCCGCTTCGTCACCGGCCAGACCTGGGTCGAGACCCTTCCGCGCGACGAGGACGAGGACAGCGCGCAGCGCCCGGCGCGCGGCGGCGACGGCGTCTCGCCGATCATCATCACCTCGAACGACCTTGCCGGCGCCTGGGCGGTGCGGCCCGACGGCCAGGCCATGCTGCCGGTGACCGGCGGCGACACCCGCCAGCGCGAATTCGCCTACCGCGCCGGCGCCAACATCGTGATGTACACCCTGACCGGCAACTACAAGGCCGACCAGGTGCACGCACCGGCGCTGATCGAGCGGCTGGGGCAATAGGACCGATATGAATTACGGCATCGCGTTCACGCCGCTCGTTCCCGCGATCGTTCTCTGGCTCGCCCTGGCCGCGATCGTCGTGGTCGCGCTGGTGCTGCTGCTGGCGCGCGCGCGGGGGGCGGCCGTGCGCGTCGCCGCGTTGGCGCTGTTCCTGCTGGCGCTCGCCAATCCCTCCTTCACCCGGGAGGATCGCGATCCCCTCACCTCGGTCGCCGCGGTTGTCGTTGACAAGAGTCCGAGCCAGAATTTCGGCAACCGCAATCGCGAGGCCGCGCAGGCGCAGGAGGCGCTGGTCGACAGCCTGAAGAAGATCAAGGGCCTCGAAGTCCGCGTCGTCGATGCCGGACAGGCCGACGGCGAGACCGACGGCACGAAACTGTTCGGCGCCCTCGCCTCGGCCTTGTCGGACGTGCCGGTCGACCGCGTCGCCGGCGCGTTCCTGATCACCGACGGCCGGGTCCATGACATTCCGGCGAACGCAACCGCGCTCGGCTTCCAGGCGCCGGTGCATGCGCTGGTGACCGGGCAGAAGGACGAGCGCGACCGCCGCATCGCAATCACGGCGGCGCCGCGCTTCGGCATCGTCGGGCAGACCCAGACCATCAGCTACCGCCTCGACGACCAGGGCGTCACCGGCGAGCGCGCCAAGGTCACGGTCCGCAGAGACGGCGAGGTCATCAACGAGCGCACGCTATCGAGCGGCCAGGCCGCAAGCGTCGACGTCGACATCAAGCATGCCGGCCCGAACATCGTCGAGATCGAGGCTTCGCCCCTCGAACGCGAACTGACGCCGGTGAACAACCGCGCGGTTGTCGCCATCGACGGCGTACGCGACAAGCTGCGCGTGCTCTTGGTCTCGGGCGAGCCGCATTCCGGCGAACGCACCTGGCGCAATCTGCTCAAGTCCGACGCCAGCGTCGATCTCGTGCATTTCACCATCCTGCGTCCACCGGAGAAGCAGGACGGCACGCCGATCAACGAATTGTCGCTGATCGCGTTTCCGACCCGCGAGCTGTTCCAGCAGAAGATCAACGAATTCCAGTTGATCATCTTCGACCGCTACGCTCGCCAGGGCGTGCTGCCGATCGCCTATTTCGACAACATCGCACGTTATGTCCGCTCGGGCGGCGCGGTGCTGGTCTCGGCCGGCCCTGACTACGCCTCCAACACCAGCATCTGGCGCACGCCGCTGGATTCGGTGCTGCCGGCCGAGCCGGTCGGCGTGACGGAAAAGCCGTTCTATGCGCACCTGTCTGACATCGGCAAACGCCATCCGGTCACACGCGGGCTGGAGGGCTCCGCCAGCGAGCCGCCACGCTGGAGCCGATTCTTCCGCACCGTCGACACCCGCAATGCGATCAACCCGCCGGTCATGACCGGCGTCGATGGCAAGCCGCTGTTGTTCCTGTCGCGTTTCGGCGAGGGCCGCGTCGCGCTGCTGCTGTCCGATCACATCTGGCTGTGGGCGCGCGGCTATGAGGGCGGCGGCCCGCATCTCGACCTGCTCAGGCGGATGTCGCACTGGCTGATGAAGCAGCCGGATCTCGACGAAGAAGCGCTGCGCCTTCAGGTGCAGGGCAAGGATCTCGTCGTGGTGCGCCAGACCATGTCAGACAGCGTCCAGCCGGTGAACGTAACCTCGCCGTCGGGCGTGTCGCACGACCTGACGCTCAGCCCTGGCGATCCCGGCGAGTGGCGCGCCAGCCTGCCCGCGAACGAGCTCGGCCTGTGGCAGGCCACCGACGGCACGCTGAAGGCGCTGATCAATGTCGGCCCGACCAATCCGAAGGAGTTTTCGGAAGTCACCTCCACCACCGAAACCCTGAAGCCGCTCACGCAGGCGACCGGCGGCAACGCCGTGCGCGTGGTCGACGGCACCAGCGTCGAGCTGCCGCGCATCCTGCCGGTGCGCTCTGCGAGCGTCTTCCACGGCGACAATTGGATGGGCGTGCGGATGCGCGACGCCAGCGTCGTCAAAGGCGTCGGTGTGCTGCCGATCTTCGCCGGGGTGATCGGCCTGCTGCTGCTGCTCGGCGCCTTCGCCGCGACCTGGGTCCGCGAAGGGCGCTGATCTCCTGGAGCGCGAAAAAATTAGGCTCGGTTGGTGTTCGGGGTTCACCTCTCCCCCGCGGGGAGAGGTGCTTCGAGTGGTCCAAACCGGCTACATGGGTAACAGACTAGACCGGCGACATGGGTAACAGGTCAACTATTCGGCAAGGAGGGCTTGCCGATGGCTTGGAAGGAGACC